>JALHTJ010000172.1 GCA_022865785.1 Candidatus Aminicenantota bacterium | reverse complement strand
TTCGCGGAATTTGCAACTTTACGCTCAAAAGAGGACAACTACAACTATGAATGGAATTGAAACAAAAAAGCCGGTCGAACTGCTGCGCCAGGTCGGCCTGATAGCGGCCATCGCCTTTGCCATAGGCTCGGTTATCGGCTCGGGGATTTTCAAAAAACCCGGGTTGATGGCCAGCCAACTTGAGTCGCCGTTGCTGCTGCTCCTGGTCTGGGTCGTAGCCGGCCTGATGACCCTGTTCGGCACATTGAGCATCGCCGAGATCTCAGGAATGTTTCCCCAGGCCGGAGGCCAATATATTTATTTCAACAAGAGTTACGGCGATTTCGCAGGCTACCTTTACGGTTGGGCTGTTTTCATCGTCATTCAGACCGGTTCGATCGCCGCCATCGCCTATGTCTTTTCCGACTCCCTGGGCTATTTTTTCACCTTCCCGCGCCTGGGCCCGGCCTGGGAAGCGTTCGCCCTGCACATCCCCTGGATCGGGGCCATCACCCCTTTCAAGTTTATCGGCCTGAAAGGCTGCACCATCCTGTTGATCCTGTTCCTGACCGTTATCAACTACCTGGGCGTGCGTTTCGGCAGCGCCATCCAGGTTATTTTTACCAGTTTAAAAATTGCCGTCATCCTGGCCCTTGTGGCTCTGGCCTTCACCATCGGCCACGGCAGCCTGGGCAACTTCACCCAATCGGCCGTCACTTTCAGCGGCGGCTACGCCCCGGTATTCCTGGCATTCATCATCGCCATGTCGGGAGCCTTCTGGGCTTACGACGGTTGGATAAACCTCACCTACCTGGCCGGGGAAATCAAGAATCCGCAAAAAAACCTGCCCCGGGCCATGATCATCGCCACAATTGTCTTCATTTCGGTCTATCTCCTGATCAACCTGGCTTATTTCTACATCATCCCCGTCCATGAGATGGGCAGCAAGTATCTGGCCGCCGAAAGCACAGGTCAATCCTACCTGGTGGCCACCGATGTGGCTTCTTCATTTATGGGTAGCTTAGGCGGCAGCCTGATCGCCGTGGCCATCATGATCTCCACTTTTGGCACGGTTAACGGAACGCTGATGATGTCGGCCCGGGTCTACTATGCCATGGCCAAAGAGAAGCTGTTTTTCAAGAAGCTGCAAAATGTTCATCCGCGCTTCCGCACCCCGGGACCGTCACTGATCGTACAGGGAATCTGGGCTTCGGTTTTGATATTGAGCGGCACTTTCGACCAACTGACCGACATGCTTATCTTCGTTTCCTGGATCTTCTACGCCGCCGCCGCACTGAGCGTGATCGTCCTGCGCCGCAAGATGCCTGACCACGAGCGACCCTACAGGGTCTGGGGTTATCCTCTGGTGCCGGTGCTGTTCATCATTTTCGCATCGATCTATGTGGTATTCACCCTTTATTCCGACATAGTCAATTTCAGCAGCGGCCGCGCCCCGCTGATCAACTCGCTTTTCGGCATGCTGTTGGTGGCTGCGGGCATACCCGGCTACCTGTATTGGAAACGGCGCAAAAATAAAGAAAGTAGTTAGTAGACAGTAGTCAGTAGTTAGTAGAAGAACAGGGCCATTGAAGGACCTCTCCCAAAATATAATTCAATTTCGTTTTATTTTCTTACTACTGACTACTAACTACTATCTACTGTCTACATCTTCCTTGTCCCTCGCCACGAAGTCTTAAATTAAAAGAACTGGCTAATCAGTACAATCAGGATCAACAGCGGACAAACGTATTTTATGGATAGAACCCAGCATTTGGCCAGACGGAACTTTACACCATTATTAGTTATTTCGTCCAGAGCGTTTGCTGTTTTCCAGACATAACCCACAAAAATTGCAACCAAAAAAGCTCCGATACTTAAGGCAATATTTCCCCACAGCTTATCCCACAATGATAAAAAATCCTTGTGCAATATGGGCAGATTGGTGAAAAATCTTACCCCGCCTCCGGACAATGCCGAAGGTACTGCTAAAACAAAAGCCACCATTCCTACCAGCCAGGTAGCTTTGCGGCGCGGCCATTTTTTTTCATCAATTAAAAAAGCCACCGGCACTTCCAGCAGGGAAATGGTTGAAGTCAACGCCGCAACAGCCAGCAAGGTGAAAAAGGCAAAACCGAACCATACGCCGCCGGGCATTTGCGAAAAAATCACCGGCAGGATGACAAACACCAAACCAGGACCTTGGTCAGGCATCATATTCTGCGAAAACAAGGCCGGGAATATAATGAATCCGGCCAGAATAGCAATAAGGCTGTCCAGTGCTGCCACCCAGGCAGCTGATGAGACCAGATTTTCCTTCCTTTTCAGATATGAACCGTAGGTCAACATGGTACCCATGCCAAGGCTGAGACTGAAAAAAGCCTGGCCCATGGCCGCGAGAAAAACCCGGCCATTGATTTTGCTGAAATCAGGTTTCAGATAGAACTGCAGCCCCTTTTCTGCTCCAGGCAGTGTCAAGGAGCGAATTAACAACAGTAGCATAATCACAAAAAGCAAGGGCATCATGACTTTGGCATATTTTTCCAATCCGCCCGAAATCCCCTTGGAAACAATGTAAATGGTGAGCAGTAGAAAAACGGCCAACCATAATATCTGGACCCAGGAATCAGAAATAAAGGACTGAAAAACCAGGGCGGCCTTTTCCCTGACAATCCCTTTGAATTGGCCGCCAAGACACTTCAGACAATAGCCAAGCGTCCAACCGGCAATGACCGAATAAAAAGTTAGGATCATCACACCGGTTATCACTCCCAAAAAGCCGGTGAAGTGCCATTTCGTCCCCGGGCGTATGGCATTGAATGCGCCGACTGGATTCTTGGCCGTAGCTCGTCCCAAAGCAAACTCGGCCAGCATGATCGGCAATCCCAGAACTATAATAGCAACGATATAAATCAAGACAAACAGTGCCCCGCCGTTATTGCCGGTGATATAGGGGAAACGCCAAATATTGCCCAGACCGATAGCCGAACCGGCTGCAGCAAGAATAAAACCCACCTTCGAACCCCATTTGCCTCTGGATGCCATTTGCATTCTCCTTATAGAAAATTCTCCTTAACACAGCGATAAATAGTTGTCAAATTGATGTAAGCCGGATAGTCATATAAATTTAAACTACTGGAGAATTTGGGATAACCAATGAATACAAAAGTTTGATCTCATTTTCCCAAAGGGTATCATCAATGGTTTCCAGAATCAGGGGCATATCATCGAATCGGGCATCGTTCATCAACAGCGCAAAAGCTCCCATACCAAGCTTGCCGCGGCCTATACTGTCGTGACGATCTTTACGGCTGCCCAAGTCCACCTTGGAATCATTAATATGGGCCGCCTGCAAATATTGGAGACCAATAATTTCTTCAAACCTTTTCATGGTTACTTCATAAGTTTCCGCCGTGCGCAGGTCGTAGCCGGCGGCAAATACATGGCAGGTATCCAGACAAACCCCGGTCCGCTTTTCCTGGCCGACCATGGCCAAAATGGCGGCCAGCTGCTCGAATCGATAGCCAACATAACCGCCCTGACCGGAAGTCGTTTCCAGCAGCAAACAGACCTGGTTGGTTTCGGCCAGGATGCGCTTCATGCCTGAAGCAATCAGCTCCAGACATTTTTTTTCATCCATGGCTCCCAAATGGCTGCCGGGATGAAAATTTAGTAAAGTGAGTCCCAACTGCTCGGCGCGGCGCGCTTCCTCGAGCAGAGCCAGGATTGATTTCTCCCGCTTTTCCGCGTCCGGATGTCCCAGGTTTATCAAGTAGCTGTCATGGGGCAGGACATGTCGCAGAGCGATGGCCGCGGCAGCCAGGTTTTCCTTAAAAGAACTGATGGATTCCACGCTCAGCGGTTTGGCCAGCCACTGTTTCTGGTTCTTGGTGAACAGAGCGAAAGCTCTGGCAGCGATTTTGGCAGCGTTAAGAGGAGCGTTTTCAACACCACCGGCGGCGCTGACGTGGGCACCGACGAATTTCATGGCTTCTCCTGCGGCCGGCATGGCCGGACAGGTGTCACAGACCTGTTTTATTTGCCGGCTGTGCGCACTGCCCAAACATAAAAGAACTGGTCGTAACCGGCAGCGGTAAATTGGCCTTCAGGCAGTTTCAGCACCCAGACCGAGCGCGATTGGTCGTTGACGGTGTCGCCGCTCCAAACGGCGAAACCGCCCAGTCCTGCATATTGAGCCCGGTCCATCTGCAGCAAGGAAACGGCCTCCTCGGTAGAGGGCAGCCGCCAGCCGCTATATCCGGCCGTGATACGGTTGGCCCACCATTTGGCTTTGTCATAAGCCATGGGTTTCTTCCACAGGTTCCACATCAACCCGGTGGCAAAATCGAGCATCACCTTGGCGCCGCCGTGTTCATGTGCTTCAAATTGAGCCGGCGGCTTGCCGCTCTGGCGCAGCAGGGCGGAGATGTCAGCCTGCCCCAAACTCAAATAGGCGCTGCGTAGCTTGGCCTTTTGCAACTGGCGGATCTTCAGCAACAGCTGCTGATCAACGTTTTCCTGGGCTTGCTTTTTAAAAACAGTAATCTTCTTCTCAGCTTTGAAGGCGAATTCACCCTGGGGGTACGTATTTAAAAAATTCTGCCAGCCGGCCATGGTGTTTTCCGCCTCGGCCCTGGCGAAGGCCTGGCTTTCCTGCTGCCATTGGCTCTGCACTACTTGACTTTCCTGCTTGGCCCGCGCTTCGTCAGCTTGGATCTTGGCGGCCAACTGCTCTTCAAGCAGGCGCAGTGGTTCGGTCATCTTGATTTTTTTTGCTTCCAGAACCACGGCCCATGCCTTCAGCAAATCGCCTTTTTTAAAAAGCGCCCTGGCCTGCTGAAATTTTTCATCAAAAGCTTTGTCTTTTTCTACGACTGCGGGAACCAGCTTTGAGGGCGGTATATTGTTGGTAACGGGGGGTTGTTTGGTCACCAGCGCTTTGGCGACAGGTTCGGGATCGACCGCTGGCGCGTCGTTGCCTGAGAAATTTAACTTTCCGGAAAGAACCAGCCACAAAAGCAAGACCGCGGCCAGCGGCAGGACGATCAATAAAAGCAGTTTGAATGGAAAGGCCTTTTTTTGGATCGGCGGCATTTTTTCTGAAATTTCATGAAAAGTACCTTTTTCATACTGCGGCTCTTCATCGGCAGCGAGTTTGCCAGAAGGAATTTCATCCGGCTGGTCCTCGAGGAATTCGCTGCCTCCCGAAGTGCTGCGTTCGGGATCATCCCAAACCGTTCTTTCCCTATCCCCAAAGCCGTTTACGGACGGTTCCTCTTTTGGAGTATCAGGGGTCAATTGCGGATCGGCATCGATGGTCATGGAACCCAAACTGTCAAAATCGACCTCGATTTCCTCATTAGGGAGTTCGACTGGGTTTTCCTTTGCATCTGCAATTTCCGCTGCGGGCTCGCTGGTGATTTCCACGCTCTCGCTTTCATCGCGATCACTCAAAATCACCGGTGGTTCATCCGCTGCCAAGCTGAATCCAGGCTCATTTTCCTCGAATGGATCGGTGATGATCAGATCACTGTCATCCTCAGAAGGGTCATAGGCTATTTTATCTTCCCGTAAAAATGGCATTTCCTCGGCTGGGCTTGCGGGGATTTTTTGATCATCTCTGGTCTGTTTTTCTTCAAGCGGGGAAACCGGGAATACGATTGAATCATCGTCAACTGCATCTTTGTCATCCAATAATACCAAGTGTTGATCTTCTTCAGTTATCGCGGCCTTTTTCATTTCCTGGTCCTGGTTTTTCGGAGGCGACGCGGAAATTCCCAGATGGCGCTCGCTTTTAAAGCGCATCAAGTCAAGTTCCATGTCTTTACCGTACTTCTCGGTATACGATTCGCAGAGTTTCACCACGTCCAGCCACTTGCCAAGTTGAAAAAGAATAGAAATTTTCTTTTTTAAAGTGCTTTGATACTCATCTTCCATTGGTTTCCCCCTGTCACGGCTTACCAAGGCAAATTTTCATTTTTAACCGTACTCCCTATTCGGAGCCGCGATAGCCGGCACACAGCCGGTTCCATAACGGCAGCCCTCTATTCACTATCACAAAGAAAAAACACTGTCAACTGCAAATCAAACCCGGTAAATTTGACAGCCGGCGGCGAAAAGAGTAAAATTTGGTTTTTCAGGCATGCTGAATTCCATGCCGGATCCATCATCCCAATAAGGAAAAATCATGGCCGCCAACGGTTCAGACGAACAACCAACGCTATTGGAGAAAGTGCGCCAGACAGTGGTCGGGGCGCCGCGCAACATCAAGGACCCATCCATTTTCCACAAGCTTTCGCTGGTCCCCCTGCTGGCCTGGGTCGGCCTGGGCGCTGACGGTCTCTCATCATCTTCCTACGGCCCCGAGGAAGCCTTTCGGGCCCTGGGCCAGCACACCTACCTGGCCATTTTCCTGGCCCTGGCCACCTCGCTGACCGTCTTCATCATATCCTATTCCTACTCACGCATCATCGAACACTTCCCCCATGGGGGTGGCGGCTATATCGTTGCCACCCAAACCCTGGGCCCCAAAGCCGGCGTGCTTTCGGGCAGTTCCCTGCTGGTCGACTATATGCTAACCATCACCGTCTCCATAGCCGCCTGCGGCGACGCCCTTTTCAGCTTCCTGCCCGTTGAAACCCACGGTTACAAGATATTCTTTGAACTTTTCCTGATCCTGGTCCTGATCGTGCTCAATATCCGCGGCGTCAAGGAATCGGTGACCATACTGGCCCCGATCTTCGTTGTCTTCGTCGTTACCCACATCTTCATGATCGGCTACGGCATCCTATCGCACCTGCCCCAGATCGGGCCGGTGGTGCACGGCATCAAGACCGATTTCAATGCCGGTTTGTCAAGCTTGGGCGGCCTGGGCATGCTGGCCCTGTTCCTGCGCGCCTATTCACTCGGCGGCGGCACCTACACCGGCATCGAAGCCGTTTCCAATGGCATGCAGATCATGCGTGAGCCCAAGGTACAGAACGGCAAAAAAACCATGCTCTACATGTCTGTATCACTGGCTTTCACCGCCAGCGGCCTCTTTTTCTGCTACCTGCTGCTCAAGGTCACTCCCGGGCCCGGCAAAACCCTCAACTCCATCCTGGCCAACGCCCTGTATGGCGACTGGTCGTTCGGCTACGCCCTGGCCCTGGTCACCATCCTTTCCGAGGGCGCCCTGCTGTTCGTGGCCGCCCAGGCCGGATTCATCGACGGCCCGCGCATCATGTCCAACATGGCCATCGACTCCTGGCTGCCGCACCGTTTCGCCTCGCTGTCAGAACGGCTGACCATGCACAACGGCATCCTGCTCATGGGCGGCGCCTCGATCCTGCTGCTGTTCTACACCCACGGTTCGATCCGTAATCTGGTAACCATGTACGCAATTAACGTGTTCCTGACCTTTTCCATCTCGCAACTCGGCATGTCCCTTTACTATATCAAGAACCGTGCCAAGGAAAAATTGTGGAAAAAATATCTGCCGGTCCACCTCGTCGGCCTCACCCTCTGCTTCACCATCCTGGTCGTCACCATCCGCGAAAAATTTCTCGAGGGCGGCTGGATAACGCTGCTGATCACCGGATCTTTCATCTCCCTGTGTTATCTGATTCGCAGCCACTACCACAAGGTTAAAAAAGCGGTGCGCCAGCTGGACGACCTGCTGATGGACATCCCCACCAGCCGCAAGGCGAACATGGAAAAGCCCAACCCCCAGGAGATGACCGCCATCCAACTGGTCAGCGATTATAACGGCTTCGGCGTGCATACCGTGCTGTCGGTGATCCGTAATTTTCCCAACCTCTATAAAAATTTCATCTTCGCCTCGGTAGCCGTGGTCGATTCCGGCTCCTTCAAAGGGGCCAAGGAGTTGAAAAACCTCGAGGAAGCATCGAAAGCTTCCTTGCAAAAATACGTGGAACTGGCACGTCGACTGGGTTTCGCCGCAGATTGGCGCTGCGCCGTGGGCACCGACGTGGTCGAAACCGCCACCCGGTTGTGCAAAGACACCAAAAACGAGTTCCACCGTTCCACGGTGTTTACCGGCAAGCTGACCTTCCGCCACGAGAAGTTCTACCACAAGATGCTACACAACGAGACGGCCTTCGCCATCCAGCGCCAGCTGCATTGGGACGAAATAACCTCAGTTACTATGCCTATCCGCTTGGACCTTTAGATCAACGTGACGCGTAACGCGTGACGCGTGACAAGGAAAAAGAAAAATCCGAATTCCAAGCACAATAATTTGTCTTTTTTCTTCATAATCGAATTTTTCTTCCACGTTACGCGTTACGCGTCACGAACTAATATTCCGGAGGTATATCCTGCAGCTGGGCTAAGGTGAAAACCGGGCCATCCTTGCAGACGAAATATTTGCCGACGTTGCAGCGGCCGACGTCGATGCCGGTTTTTTCCAGGGCGCGATCGGCCAAGGTCAGATCGGCGGCATGAGCGTAGTTGTCACTGCGCATCAAGGGTCTCCTTGTCAAAGCATAAGGAGCGATTGCTGTGCATTTTTTTTGCAAAAGTAAACCGGATAAAATAATTTTCGGGACTTTTTTAGACTGTCAATTCCCGGTCAAGAGGTCTTTGCACTGCTGCAGGGCACGGATGTCCTTCTCTACCGCAATCGCTTTTCCCGCCGGCGACAGGCCCGAGTGATACATGGCCGTGGACAGGGTGCCGGGTGTGGGAGTGAAGATCTGCGCATCGCAGGTTTTTAGTCCCAGGGCGCGCATTTTCTCCTTCATGGCTTGAACCATAACCCTACTCTCACCGGGATGTCCGACGATCAGGTAAGACGCCAGCTCGACCGGGCGTTTCAAACCACGGTTCATACGCCTGAAAAGGGCGACGAATTCCTCAAAAACAGCGAAACGCGGCTTGCCCATCAGATCCAGAACTTCGTCCTCGGTGTGCTCAGGGGCAACACGCAGGAAACGGCCGCAGTGCTCGCGCAGGATCTCTTCCAGCAGCTCGGGATTTTGCAGCAACAAGTCGTGGCGCAGCCCGGAGCCCAGCATGATTTTTTTGACTCCAGGCAGGGCCCGTGCTTGGCGCAGCATTTCCCGATAGGGCTCGCCGGGATTGAAATGGCGGCATTGTCGGGGCTGAAAGCAGGCATCACGCTGACAGGATGCGACCAAACAATCGCTGCCATACATTTCGGCAGTGGCCCCGCCAATGTCGGAGACCACGCCGCGCCATTCGGGATGGGCGGCCAGGGAGCGTATCTCCTTGAAAATCGAATCCGCGGAACGCGAAACCACCCGCCTTCCTTCGCTTTGCGTAATCGAACAGAAGGCGCAGCCACCGGCGCAGCCCCGGTGCGCGGTGATCGAAAAAAGGTTCATGCGCAAGGCCGGGGAATAGGCCGGGCTATTCAGGTGGCGGCGGTTATAGCCGAGTCCATAAATATGGTCCAGGTCGGCACTATCGTAAATCTCGGCCGGGTTTTGCACCACCCAGCGGTTGGCGTGTTTCTGGGCCAGGGTGCGCTGGCCGCCGGCCTGGCCGATCTGCAACTGGCTCCTCAGCAGTTGTGCGGGATCGGCCTGCACTTCTTCGCAGGCGGGCAGCTCCAGGCAGTTTTTTGCCAAAGGCAGCCCTGAGCAGATCCTGGCCGTACCGGGAATGTCAATCTGCGCCGCCGGCACGCCCTGATGCAGCAGGCGGGCGATGGTCACGATCTGCTTTTCACCGTTGCCGCTGACCAGGATATCGGCGCGGGAATCGAGCAGGATGGAGCGCCTGATCTTGTCTTCCTGGAAATCGTAATGGGCGAAGCAGCGCAGGCCGGCTTCGACGCCGCCAATGACCACCGGCACTTCGCGGAATACTTCGCGCAGCCGGTTGGAGAATACAGTAAGGGTGCGATCAGGGCGGATTTTGAACTTGATGTCGGGAGGGCGGCCGCTGAAAAAGGCTGCGCCTTCGAACTGATAAAGGTCTTCCCGGCGCCGGCGGCGGTTGGCAGTATAGTTCAGCACCACCGAATCGAGCGGACCCGAAACCACGGCGAAAAAAAGCCGCGGCCGGCCCAGCGCTGCAAATGACTCCCTATCCTGCCAGAATGGCGTTTCGATCACGCCGACACTGAACCCGGCCGCCTCCAGGGCCCTTTTCAGGATCCCCTCGGGGAAGGAAGGGTGATCGGCGCAGGGATAAGGCAAAACCAGAAAAACGTCGAACATGGCCGCATACCTCAGTTTTCATTTTAACACATCCGGGGATAATTCCCAGCCGCTATCTCAGGCCGGCACTGCAGTTGAACTGGAGGCGCCGCCGTTCGACTCGTAGGCGCCGATATCAAAAAAACCGTGCCCGGAAAGATTGAACAGTATGATTTTTTCCTCTCCTGTGCGCGCGGCCTGATTGGCTGCCTCGATAACAGCGGCTATGGCATGTGCCG
This sequence comes from Candidatus Aminicenantota bacterium, assembly GCA_022865785.1. GTDB lineage: Bacteria > Acidobacteriota > Aminicenantia > UBA2199 > UBA2199 > UBA2199. The sequence goes on along the minus strand of JALHTJ010000172.1, from coordinate 22,129 downwards.
ATTCGGGTGCCGGCAGCACCCCTTCGCTGACATAAAAAGTTTTGGCGGCGGCGAACACGGCGGACTGGGAGTAGGAGCAAGCCCGCACCTGCCCCGTTGCGGCCAGGTGGCTGACCAGGGGCGCCATGCCGTGGTAGCGCAGGCCGCCGGCGTGGATGGGCGGCGGAATGAAATCCCGCCCCAGAGTATACATGTACAGCAGCGGCGTCAGTCCGGCACTGTCGCCGTGATCATAGCGCAATTCCCCGCCGGTCAGTGTAGGGCAAACCTCGGGCTCCACGGCGATGAAGTCGATTTTTTTTCCCTCAACCAGGTTCTTTCTGATAAAAGGAAAACTGATGCCCGCAAAATTGGAGCCGCCGCCCACACAGCCGATGACCGTGTCCGGCTCCATGCCGATTTCACTTAATTGCTTTTCCGCTTCCAGCCCGATCACGGTCTGATGCAGCAGCACACTGTCTAATACAGAGCCCAGGGCATACTTGCTGGCCGGGTTGTTCAGGACGGTTTCCACGGCTTCGGAAATGGCGATGCCCAGGCTGCCCGGATGATCGGCGTTTTTTAAAAAATAACCGCGGCCGGATTCGGTGTTGGGTCCGGGACTTTCTTCGACCTGCGCCCCGAACAGGCTCATGAGCGTGCGCCGCCCGGGCTTTTGGCGGTAACTGGCCCGCACCATGAACACCCGCGTGGAGATGCCGAAGCGCGAGCCGGCGTAAGCCAGGGCTGAGCCCCACTGGCCGGCCCCGGTTTCGGTAACCAGCGTGTTCACCCCTTCTTCGGCGGCAAGATAGGCCTGCATCAGTGCCGTGTTACTCTTGTGGCTGCCGGTGGGGCTGACACCCTCGAACTTGTAAAAAATATGAGCCGGTGTCTGCAACTTTTTTTTCAGTTCAGCGGCATAAATTAGCGGTGTGGGGCGAAACTGGGCGTAGGCCTCCAGCACCGCCGTCGGAATCGGCAGATAACGCTCGCGGCTGATCTCCTGATCAATGAAAGCGCGCGGGAAAATCGCCTGCAGCGCGGAGGGATCGAGGGCTTGACCGCTGCGTGGATCCAGGGGCGGCTTGGGTTGAACGGCCAGGTCGGCCTTGATGTTATAGAAATGGGTCGGCAAATGTTCTTTTTTTCTTGTTGAAAATCTTTCCATGTTTTTCTCCTTTGGATTTTTTTAATTTTCAGGAAATAAAAAAAAGGATGGATGGATAGATTTTCAGGCGGACGGGGCCGCCCACCAGCAACCGTAGTGCCAGGCAAAGGCGGGCGACGACAAGAAACCTGAATCACGTAACATTGGGAATATTCATACCACAAAAAAATGTATCGGTCAATACGGAACGAGTTGGCGGCAGGCGAACTATCGTTATGCGTGATATATGATGCCTGATGAGAAAAAGCAAAAATTTGAAATCACAATAAAATTCTTCGTTATCACATTACGAATTACGAATGATCTCTGAGTTTGCTCAAGCATCACGTAGTCGATGTCCATGGTCGATTTATTGTTACTACAGCCAGTTTTTCTTTTTGAAAAAATAGAGCATCAGCCCGCCCACACCCAGCATGATGAGCAGCACCAGCGGGTAGCCCCAGCGCCAGCCGAGCTCGGGCATAACCCTGAAGTTCATGCCGTAGATGCCGGCCAGAAAGGTGAGGGGCATGAAAATGGTGGCGATCACGGTCAGGACCTTCATCACCTGGTTCATGCGGTTGCTCAGCGAGGAAAGATAGATGTCCAGCATGCTGGACAGCATCTCGCGATAGGTTTCAATGCTGTCGATGATGTGCACGGCATGGTCGTAGATGTCGCGGAGAAATATCTTTGTCCCTGGGCGGATCAGGTCGGAATCGCTCTTTTCCAGGCCGTAGATGACTTCGCGCAAAGGCCAGGCCGACTTGCGCAAAAAGATCATTTCCCGCTTCAGGTGGTGGATCTGGCGCAGGGTTTCCGGCCCGGGATCGCCGATCAGATTTTCCTCGAGCGTTTCGATGCTTTCGGCGATTTTTTCCAGGATGAGGAAATAATGGTCGATGATGGCGTCGAGCAGAGAATAGGCCAGGTAGTCGGGACCCGACTTACGGATGCGCCCCTTGCCGCTGCGGATACGCTCGCGCAACGGATCGAAGGGATCGCCTTCGCGCCCCTCCTGGATCGAGATCACGAAATTGCGGCCGAAAACGATGCTGACCTGTTCAGAAATGATATCCGAACTGCCCGGGTCATAATCCAGCATTTTTAGGACCACGTACATGTAGCCATCCATGTCATCGAACTTGGGGCGCTGGTCGGTGTTGAGGATATCCTCAAGAATCAGGGGGTGCAGGCCGTAACCGTTGCCCAGGCGTTCCAGCAGCCCGACGTCCTGGAGCCCCTCGATGTCGATCCAGGTCACTGAATCGCTGTCACGGAACGGAAGGCAATCGTCGAAGGTCGCCTGTTTTTTTTCACGCACGGAACCCTCGTCGTAATCCAGGATGCGGATGCGGCTCTCCATGGCCTTCTTGGTGCCGATGTGCATCAGCGTGCCTGGAGGCAGGCCGCTTTTAAGCGATCTTTTTTTTATTGTTTCGACCATGGTCAGACCAACCTTTTGACATAGATGATCTTGTCATCGTTTGCACTGTAAAAACCTTTGAGCACTGCCTCCTCCTCGTATCCCAAGCGCAGGTAGAATTTCCGTGTCGGCAGGTATTTTTCCTGGCCCGAAGTTTCCACCCAGATGGCGCGGCCTTTGCGTCCGGCGATCAGCGCTTCTGTCCTATCAAGCAGAATTTTACCGATGCCCTGGTTGCGACAATCGTCATGTACGGCAATCCAGTAAAGGTCGTAACTGCCTTCGCTGCAGGCGATCTCTCCGAAACAACTGTAAGCGACCGTACGATCACCCTGCGCGGCGAACAGGAAAAGGTAGCCGCTTTTCAGCCCCTTTTGCAGCCGCTCGTCCACCAGTTCCACCGCCACATCGATCTCATGGTCATAGAAAAACCCCGTTGACGCTACGATTCCTCTGACCGCGACGGGATCGCCGGGCAGAACATTTTCGCGAAAAACCAACGCTGCGGACTTATTCATGGATTCCTCCGTCATTCAAGCAAAGATTCTATTTCTTAGCGGACAGGCAATCATTGACGATCCTTTCCACTGTTTTGCTGAACGACAGACCGTTCCGTTCAGCGGCGGCATGGAAACCTCCGTCCGGAGAGAGGCAGGGATTGGTATTGATCTCCAGCACCCAGGGACGGTTGTTTTTATCCACCCGGAAATCGACACGGGCGTAACCGCTCAGGTTGAAAAAATCCCAGCAGCGTCCGGCTATGGTCCGCAACTCAGCAAGAAGAGGCTGATCGGCGGCTGGGAAATCAAAGGTACGCGGGGTATGGGTGTATTCAAACGAAGCCTCTTCCCATTTGGCACGGAAATCGACGATGCGCAATTTGTCGTCAGGGAATTCTACAAATTGGATCTCCGCTGCCGGCAAAAATTCACCGGTCAGCAGGGCCAGGTTGAACTCACGCCCATCGATATAGCTTTCGGCATAGAAGCGGCCGCGGCCGCTGCGGTTCTTCTTCTCCAGCAGCGCGCCCAATTCCGCGGCACCGCCGACCTGGACGAGGGAGCTGTCGTCAAACCAATTGCTGGCATGCTCCCAGACCGATTTCAGCAGGTACCTCCCCGCTCCCAGCGCAGCGGCATCCCGGGGATTTCCATCTCCCAGCCAGGGCGGGGAAGCCACCCCGGCCGCAGAGAGCAGTTTCTTGGACAGGGCTTTGTTGGAGGTTACGAAAATTGCTTCCTGGCTATTGCCGGTGTAGGGCAGGCCGAGGTGGTCGAGCAGCGCCGGCGCCAGGTGGATCAGCTGGCCGTTGCCTTCCACCGTCTCCACCAGGTTGAAGACAAAGAGCGGATCCATTTTTTTTAGGGTGCGGATATTTTTCTCAAGATCAAGGTAAAAAGGCACGATCTCCGGCTGGTAACCCAGTTCGGCCAGGGATTGGCAAACCTCGTCGGCCTGGACCAGCACGTCCTGTTCGTCCTTGGGCGAATCTTCCCCGACCTGGCTGTGCAGGATGACCGCTTTTTTCCCATTCATGGGCGTGCCCTGCGGCCGGCGGAAGCCATGATCCTCTCAATCAGCGTCTGGAAAGGGATGCCCACCAGGCTGCAGATGATCGGCAGGTCGGAGTGCTCGTGATGCAAGCCGGCCAAGGGATTGACCTCTATGAAATTAACGGCACCGTTCCCGTCCATTTTTACGTCGACGCGGCCGGCATCAAGGCAACCCAAGCCGCGCCAGGTCCGCAAAGCCACATCCCGGCAAGATGAGGCCTCCACCTCGGGCGCCAGTGCGTACTGGACCAATTCCTCGCTGTTCTCCTTGTTGACGTATGAATAGGCATTGGCTTCGGCCTCTGGTTTTAAAAAAACTTCCATCACCCCGATGGCTTCGGCCGCGGTGCCGCTGCCGACAATGCCGACGGTGAACTCCCTACCGGGCAGATAAGTCTCCACCAGCACCGGCTGCTTGAATTTTTCCAACAATTCGCAACAGACGGCCGTCAACTGCCGGCGGGAATCTATCTTGGACCTGGCATCGATGCCCAATCCCGTGCCTTCGGCCAGGGGCTTGGCAAAGAGGGGAAAGGGCAGATCAACGGCAGCGATATCCTCCTTGGCCGCGACCACGGCGAAATCTGGGGTGGCCACGCCCAGAGAGCGGACCACACGCTTGGTCAGAGCCTTGTCCAGGGTAAGAGCCAGCACCAGAGGACCGGAAAACGTATATGGGATCTGGTAGGCATCGAGCAGGGCCGGCACCTGGGCTTCACGGCCCAACCCGAACATGCCTTCGCAGATGTTGAAGATCATATCCCAGCGCTCGCCGGCGGCCAGCCGCTGAACCAAACTTTTTACATTGCCGATGCGCATGGTCTTATGCCCCATGGCAATAAGCGCCTTCTCAATGGCGGCAATGGTGTCGGGACTGTCGAACTCGGCGGTTTGCTCTTCGCTGTATCCTGCATCCAGGTAATCCTGCCTCAAATCATAGGTTAAACCAATGTTCATGGGTTCCTCTGCGTTTGGATTTCATGGTGATTTTATTCCACTTGCTAAAAATACGCAAGCGGTTTTTCAGCCTGGCACTAACTTTTACAAACCCTCTCCCGGCGCCGATCCTTCGCTCTTCTGATCGGGGTAGCGGTATATTTTTTGTTGGTAGTTTCTCAGCAGTATGTTGCCGTCGGCTCGTCCCTGGTAATAATCGGGAAGCAGAGGGATCTTGCCGCCGCCGTTCGGGGCATCGATAACGTAATGGGGAACGGCGTAGCCGCTGGTGTGGCCGCGCAGGCCTTCGATTATCTCCAGGCCTTTTTCCACCGGGGTGCGGAAATGGGAAGATCCGAGGATGGGATCGCACTGGTACATATAATATGGACGGACCCTGATCTTGAGCAGTTCATGCATCAATTTTTTCATGACCGGCACCGAATCGTTGATGTCTTTCAGCAGCACGGTCTGACTGCCCAAGGGAATGCCGGCATCGGCCAGCCGTTCACAAGCCTGGGCGCTTTCCGGAGTGATCTCGTCAGGGTGGGTGAAATGGATACTCATCCACAGGGGACGGAAACGTTTCAATATATTGACCAGCGAATGGGTGATGCGCTGCGGCATGGTCACAGGCACCTTGGTGCCAATGCGGACGAATTCCACGTGGGGGATGCGACTCAAACGGGTCAGCAGGTATTCAAGGCTGTCATCGGGTAAAGTCAGCGGGTCACCGCCGGAGAGCAGGACATCGCGCACGGCAGGATTCAGTTCGATGTAGGAAAGGGCCCGGTCCCACTGTTCGTGGTTGAGATGGCGCTTGTTCTGGTCGCCCACCAGACGCGAGCGGGTGCAATAACGGCAATAGGTCGAACAGAAACCGGTAACCAGCAAAAGCACCCGGTCGGGATAGCGGTGCACCAATCCCGGTACGCGGCTGTGGGTATCTTCACCCAGCGGGTCGGCGGCTTCACCGCAGGAGATCAGGTGCTCGGCTGTTACCGGCACGACACTGCGGCGCAGCGGCTGCATGGAGTCAAGTGGATCGAGCAGGCTGGCATAATACGGAGTGACGCGCAAGGGCAGGCTGCCGCTCTGCACGGTCATGGCTCGCACCTCATCATCGGACAGCTGCAGAATTTGCTGCAGTGCTTTCAAGCTGGTGATACTGTTGCGCAGCTGCCATTCCCAATTATTCCAGTCATCCTTTGTCGCCAATGGAAAATATTTTCTCAGGAACTGCAGTGAACGGGCTCCGATCTTCAGAACTGTTTTATCGGGTTTGGAATTGGGGAACTGTATTAACTCGGGAAAGAGCAACGACGAGGCAGGGTTGTTGCTTTCCTCCAGCAGCGCCCTGCTTGGAGGTTCAGCCTCCTCACTGAGGATTTCAGCTTCTTTTATCGCCATAAGGCGATTGGCTTTTTTCAATTTCTATGCCTCCCACTTTTCAATTAAGAATATAGTTTGTTTTTAAATACGTGTCAATAGAAATAAACATAAAAAATATTTTTTTGTCAGGGGAACCACCGGTTGGCAGGATTTTTTTTGAGCGGTCAGTTTTTCGGAGCGCCCGGTAATCCCCAGCGCGTCATTCGTTCATCTTCCATGCAAGTCATCTCACAAGGAGTTGTCGCGGGCCGTACTCGCTAACGCTTAATCTGATTGGATCTCGCCGGTGACCATGAAGATGATCCGTTCGCAGATGTTGGTCACCCTGTCGGCGATGCGTTCCAGGTTGTGGCTCACCCAGATCAGGTAGACGGCGCGGGTAATGGTCTTGGGATCCTCCATCATGTAGGTCAGAAGCTCGCGAAAAATCTGATCGTACAAAGCGTCCACTTCATTGTCCATTTCAATGATGGCAGCGGCCGCTTCCACATCCTGGGTGATGAAGGCGGTCAGGCTTTTCTGGATCATTTCGCGGGCCTTGTCAGCCATGCGCGGAATATCGATCAGCGGCTTGAGCAGCGGTTTTTGGTCGTGTCGGACCACGATGGTGGCGATGCCCTTGGCATGGTCGGCCATGCGCTCCAGGTTGGTGATCAGGTCGATAAAGGACACGATCTCGCGCAGGTCCCCGGCCACGGGCTGCTGGGTAGCGAAAAGTTGGATGCATTGGTTTTCGATGTCCCAGCGCCGCTGGTTGATCAGGGCATCGTCGGCGATGATGCGTTCGGCTTCGGCCTTGTCGACGTTCTTCAGCGCCTGGATAGAGCGGTCAATGGCGGCAATGACCATCTCCCCCATTGCCACCAACTCCTGTTCCAGCCCGCGCAGCATGTTTTGAAAATGTTCTCTCGCCATATTTTCTCTCCTGGTTTCAGCCGAAGCGGCCACTGATATAGTTTTCGGTCATGGCCTGCGCCGGCTTGGTGAATATGTTCACGGTTTCATTAATCTCAATCAGTTTGCCGAGGTAAAGGAAACCGGTGCGGTCCGAGGCCCGGGCCGCCTGCTGCATGTTGTGGGTGACGATGACGATGGTGTACTTTTTTTTCAATTTCTGCATCAGTTCTTCGATGTGCAGAGTGGCGATGGGATCCAAAGCGGAACAGGGTTCGTCCATGAGCAGGATCTGCGGTTTCAAAGGCAGCACCCTGGCGATGCACAGGCGCTGCTGCTGCTCCAGCGACAGCTTCAATGCCGAATGGTGCAGCCTATCCTTGAGGTCGTCCCAAAGCAGCACGCTGCGCAGGGCCTGTTCGACGATGCCGCCGTATTCCTGCCGGCGCGCCAATCGATGCACGGCCAAACCGAAAACGATGTTCTCGTACACCGAAAGGGGAAAGGGGTTGGGACGCTGAAAGACCATGCCCACCTTTTCGCGCAAACCAAGCAGGTCGGCTCCGGGAGCGAATATGTCCTGGCCGCCGATAATGACCTGGCCGCTGACGCGCACGCCGTCGATCAAGTCGTTCATACGGTTGAACACCCGCAGCAGGGTGCTTTTGCCGCAGCCGCTGGGTCCGATCAGGGCGGTCACTTTACGGGCGGGTATTTGCAGATCAATCCCGATCAGGGCCTGGAAATCACCGTAAAAAAGATTCAAACCTCGGGTTTCAATGCTGATTTCGCTCATGTCAGCCAAACTTGCCGGTTATATAGTCGCTGGTGCGCTGGTCGGCCGGCGTGGTGAACATTTTGCCTGTATCGCTCACTTCGATCATATCGCCCATCAGGAAGAAAGCGGTGCGGTCCCCCACCCGGGCCGCCTGGGCCACGTTGTTGGTCACCAATACGATGGTGTATTTTTTCTTTAAAATCAGCAACGTCTCTTCGATCCTGGCCGTGGAAATCGGGTCCAGTCCCGAGGTTGGTTCATCGAAAAGCAGCACATCGGGTTGGCCGGCCAGGATGCGGGCCATGCATAAACGCTGCTGCTGACCGCCGGATAGATTCATGGCCGGCGTGCGTAAACGGTCTTTGACTTCCTCCCACAGATACGATTCTCTCAGACTTCTCTCTACCGCTTCGTTCAGGCGCCGCGGGTCGCGTATGCCCTGCATGCGCAGTCCGTAGACCACATTTTCAAAAATGGAAATGGGCAACGGCAGCGGCAGGGCAAATACAATGCCGACTTTTCGGCGCAGGACTTCGATTTCCAGGCCACGGCGTATGTCAATGCCATCCAGACTGATCTCTCCCCGGCAACGGCTGACCGGCACCAGGTCGATCAAGCGGTTCAACGAATGGAGGAAGGTGGTTTTGCCGGAATTGGCCGGCCCGATGACGGTGAATATTTCGTTGGCCAGGATTTCCAGGTTCAGGTCGCGCAGGGCGCTGAACTGGCCGTAGTGGACATGGAAAGCGCGAATGGAGAACTTGGCTGCCGGATCTACCATTTTTTCTTCCTGCGGAAACGGGAGCGGATCAGGATGGCGGCCAGGTTGAGCAGCAGCACCAGCGACAGCAGTACCAGTGCCGTCCCGTAGCGGACGTTCTCGGCTATACCCGGCACCTGGGTGGATATGACGTACAGGTGGTAAGGTAAAGCCATGGTCTGATCGAAAACCGACTGCGGCAGGCGCGGCAGGTAAAATGCGGCCACCGTAAAAAGGATGGGGGCGGTCTCACCGGCGGCCCGGCCCAGGCCCAGGATCATGCCGGTCAAAATTCCCGGCAAGGCGTGCGGCAGCACCGAATGGCGGATGGTCTGCCAGCGGCTAGCTCCCAGCGACAGGCTGACGGTGCGGAAATGCCGGGGCACGCTTTCCAGCGCTTCGCGCGAGGAAGTGATGATCACCGGCAGGATCATGATGCCCAGGGTCAGCGACCCGGACAGGATCGAGGCGCCGAAACGGAAGAAGGTGACAAAGATCCCCAGGCCGAAAAGGCCATACACCACCGAAGGCACGCCGGCCAGGTTGACGATGGACAGCTTGACCAGGCGCGACAGCCAATTGTCGCTGGAATATTCAACCAGGTAAACGGCGGCCATGACTCCCAGCGGCACGGCAAAGATGATGGCGCCAATCACCAGGTAGAGGGTGCCCAGGATGGCCGGGAAAATACCGCCGGCGGTCATGCCGTCCCGGGGCATGGAAAACAGGAAATCCCAGCTGATGGCACTGGCGCCTTTGGCCACGATGATCAGCAGGATGACCAGCACCGGCAGCACCACCAGCAGGGTGGCCAGCAGCAGGAAGGCAAAAGCGATCTTCTGGGCCAGTCGCGGCTTCATGCTTAACGGCGCGAGCGGTGCAGATAAAGATCGGCCACACCGTTGATCAGGAAGGTAATGACAAAGAGCACGATGCCGATGGCGAATAAAGCCGCGTAGTGCGGCCCTCCCTGCACTGACTCGCCCATTTCGGCGGCGATGGTCGCGGTCAGGGTGCGCACCGGCTGCAGGAAGCTCGTGGGGATGATGGCGGCGTTGCCGGTGACCATCATCACAGCCATGGTCTCGCCGATGACGCGGCCGATGCCCAGCATGACCGCGGCCAGCATACCCGGGCGGGCGGCGCGGGCCACGATGCGCCAGGTGGTCTGCCACTTGGTGGCACCCATGGCAATGGCCGCCTCGCGGTACTGGCGCGGCACGGCAGTGATGGCGTCCTCGGCGATGGAGACGATGGTGGGCATGGCCATGAAGGCCAGGGTGACCGATCCGGTCAGTGCCGTCAGCCCGGTAGGGATGTTGAATAAATTTTTGATCCAGGGACCGAGAGTGATCAGGCCGATGAAGCCGATGACCACCGAGGGGATGGCGGCCAGGAGCTCGATACCGGCTTTCAGAGCCTCCCTGAGCCGCAGCGGCGCGACCTCGGCGATGTACAATGCGGCGGCGATGCCGATGGGCACCGAAATGGCGGCCGCTCCCAAAGTGACCAGCAGTGAGCCGAGGATCAGCGGCAGGATGCCGAAGCGCGGCGGATCGGAGATGGGGTACCAGCTTTTGCCGAAAATAAAGTCGATCACGCTTTCGCCGCGAAAAAGGGAAAGCCCTTCGCGCAATAAAAACAGGAATATCAATACGACGAAAACAACGGAAAATATGCCGCTGAGCAAAATGGATTTTTCAATAAGCCATTCCTTCAGCTTGCGTACCCGCATGGGTTTCATCTTTGTTTAATTGTTTTTTACCGGCACGAAATCGATCTTGACCACGATCTTTTGTCCTTCCGGGCTGAGGATGAAATCGATAAAGCGGGCCACCAGCCCCGCGGGCTGGCCGCGGGTGACCATGAGCAGCGGACGTGAGATAGGATAGGCCTGACTGACGACATTTTCAATGGAAGGCTTAACATATGGAGAATCGGCATCCTTGGCAATGGCCAGGGCCTTTTCTTTCGGTGAAATGTAACCCATGCCGTAATAGCCAATGGCGCTGGGATTCTGGGCCACTTCGTCGGCGATGGCCTGGGAACTGGGCAGCAGCAGGGCATTGGCGGCGAACTCCACCTGGCTCTCCTTGCGGTTGCCGCGCAGCACGTGCTCCTTGAAATAGACATGGGTACCGGAGTTGACTTCGCGCGACAAGATCACGATAGGCAGGTCGCTGCCGCCCACTTCTTTCCAATTGCTGACGGAACCGGAGAAGATCGCGGCCAACTGGTCCTGGGTCAGCTGCGACAGCGGATTGGCGGGGTGGACCACCACGGCCAGCCCGTCCAGGGCCACGATGATCTGTTTGGGTTCAAAGCCCTTCTGCCTGGCCATGGCGATCTCCTCGGGCTTGAGCTCACGCGAGAGCTCGGCGATGTCGCAGGTGTTGGAAAGCATGGCGGCGATGCCTGTGCCCGAACCGCCGCCGGTGACAGCCACCGAAACCTTGGGGTCGGCCTGCATGAAGGCCTCGGCCCAGGCCTGGCCCAGGTTGACCATGGTGTCCGAGCCCTTGATTTGAATGGCATTGGCTTGCTGGCCTTTACGGCCACAGCCGTAGAACCAGAGGCCCAGCGCCAGGCAGACGCCTATTGCCAAAAACATCCATTTTTTTTGCGCCACTTTTTTCTCCTTTTAATTAAAATGATTGTGGAAATTGTTTTGGAGAATATATAGGTTTCATTTTACCAACTTTCAAGGTGTTGTCAACCCCGGAATCGAACCCGATCAAAATGGAATCCCGTTTTAAAAGCAATAACCATTCAAGATAAAAAAGATCCGTGATCCCGCTATTTCTCTTGCTGCCGCATGCAATCGATCGCCGGAGGTTTTCCCTTCAATTACGATACTTCCTTATACTCAGCCGGGAAGGTGCAGCAACGATATGCCATACCAGCACAAGGCCGCGACCAGGGCCGATCCCGGGATGGTCAGGATCCAGGCCCAGACGATGCGATAGGCCAAGCCCCAGCGGATGGCCGACAAGCGGCTGGTGGAGCCGACGCCAATGATGGCCCCGGTGATGGTATGGGTAGTGGAGACGGGGACTCCAAGGAAAGTGGAAAAAAGTATGGAAGCCGCCGCGGCTGTTTCAGCGCTGAATCCGTGCACGGGCTTGAGCTTGGTCATTTTCATGCCCAGGGTCTCGATCACCTTCCAGCCGCCGCTCAAGGTACCCAGTGAAATGGCCAGATAACAGCTGATGACCACCCACAAGGGGACGTAGAAAGTACTGCCCAGGTGGCCGGTCGAGTACAGCAGCATGGCGATGACCCCCATGGTCTTCTGGGCATCGTTGGTGCCGTGGCCGATGCTGTACAGGGCGGCGGAAAAGAGCTGCAGGCGGCGGAACCAGCGGTCTACCGTCTGCGGCGAACGCTTATGGCAGATCCACATGACCAGGATCATGAGCATGTAGCCAAGCACCAGTCCGATTACCGGCGCCAGGACGATGAACAGGGAGATTTTCAACAAGCCGGAAATGACCAGCGCCTTGATGCCGCTTTTGGCCAGGGCCGCTCCGACCAGGCCGCCGACCAGGGCGTGCGAAACGCTGATCGGCAACCCCAGGTGAGTGCAGAAATAAGACCAGGTGATGGCCCCGATCAAAGTAGCCAGGATCATGGGGGCGGAAACGATTTTGACATCGATGATGCCCTTGCCGATGGTATTGGCCACGTGCACGCCAAAGAGAAAAGCAGCGGCAAAGTTGAAGAAAGCCGCCCAAAGCACGGCCAGGCGCGGGGAGAGCACCCGGGTTGAAACGATAGTTGCCACTGAATTGGCGGCATCGTTCATACCGTTTATGAAATCAAAAAGCAGGGCAAGAAAAACAATGAAGACGATCAGGATCATCATGGTGCTTATTCGGTCAAGTATTTTCCAGGACGATTCCTTCGGTGATGTCGGCCACGTCCTCGCAGCGGTCGGTGGCCCGCTCTATGTATTCCAGGATATCCTTCCACTTGATCAGTTCAAAAGGATCTTTTTCCTCGCGGAAAAGCCGGGCCAGGGTGCTGCGGCGGATGTAGTCGGCCTGGTCCTCCAGGCGGTTGATCTCCACGGTCAGTTCCATGATGCGGGTCGGCTTTTTCAGCATGCGCAGCAGGCCGACCATCTCCTTGACCAATTTGACGCTCTCCAGCAGCACGTGGCTCAACTCCTTGGCTTCGCGCGGCACGGCGCAGGGGCGGTAGAGGTCGATGCGTGAGCTGGCGGCCTCGGCCAGGTCCAGGATGTCGTCCAGGCGCACGGCCAGCTGGTGGATATCCTCGCGGTCGATGGGGGTGACGAAGGTCTTGTGCAGATGCGACATGACGCTGTGCACCAAAAGGTCGGTCTGGTGCTCCAGTGACTTAAGGCTGACAGCGTACTCGTTGTAATGCTCACAGTCATCGAGCATTTTGACCAGGGTTTGCACACCTTCGACCGTATTGGCACTGATCTGGTTGAAGAGTTCATAAAATATTTCGTTTTTCGGAACCAGGGACTTGAACATGTCACACCTCTATCAACCGGATTTTTTGGGTATGATTTCCCCAATGAAAAAGCAATGTTAGCATAGCACTGGCGAAATGTCAAAAAAGGTTGACGAAGTCAGCGTCGTTTCAGTTGCTTTTCGATGTCGGCCTGGGTCAGGGTAATGATGATCGGACGGCGGTGCGGACAAAAATAGGGATGGGCGCAGGCAAAAAGGTCCCGGACCAAAGCCTGCTGCTGTTCAGGCTGCAAGCGCTGGTTAACCTTGACGGCTTCGTGGCAGGCCAGGGCGGCAAGCCAACGTTCATCATCGTTCAATTCACCGGACGACCTGTCCCCAGCAGGGGATTCGCGCAGGGCGGCGCGCAGGGAATCGCGGATGCCCGCTTCGCTTAAAAATTGCGGGTATGCCTTGACTTCAATGGCCGAGCCACTCAAGAGACGGATGTCAAAACCGGCTTTTTTAAAGAAAATCATTTTGCTTTCATCTAGGGCCGCCCGTTCCGCCGGAGACAATTCCAGCAGCAGGGGGAACAGGGTCTGAGCTGATGGGGCGCTGCCGGAGTTGTAGCCGATCTGCAAGCGCTCGAACAGTACTCTTTCGCGGGCGTTGTGCTGGTCGATGATCAGCAGTTCGCCGTTTTTTTCGACCACGATATATGAATTCAGGTATTGGCCCAGCAGGCAAAAATCATCCCCGGAATCAAGCGCTGCCCGGGCAAACAACGCGGGCGTTTCTGCGGCGGTCGTATCGATTCCGGCAACCGGGCCGTTAATAGTTGCATGCTGAGAAAATTCGTTGAACGCAACGGCCTGCGGGCGCGGTGGCCGTCCCAGGGTGGCGTCGATAGCCTGCTGCAGGAACTGGTAGACGCGCTGGCTGTCCAGGAAACGTATCTCCAGCTTCATGGGATGGATGTTGACATCGATCTGGCTGGGAGGAACATTAAAATGGAGCACCCCGACCGGACTACGCGATTTTTCCAAGTAGGGCTGATAGGTGTTGTTGAAAGCGGCCAGCAAGGTTTTTTCCTTGACCGGCCGGCCGTTAACCATGAAAAACTGGCGTCCTTTGCCGCTGACGCCGGTTTGAGCCGCCGAAATGAAACCATTGAGTGAGAAGTGGCCGGAGGCAAAATCCACGGGCCGTAAATCGTCCAAAAACTCTTTCCCGAAGACCTGATAGATGCGCTCAGAGAGGTTCGCGGCCGCGGGGTAAGAAAATACCGTCCTGCCGTTGTGCTGCAAGGAAAAGGCGATGGTGGGACGGGCCAGGGCCGCATTTTCCAGAAAAGCGGCAACCGGCCGCATCTCCCCCTGGTCGCTTTTCATGAACTTGCGGCGCACCGGAAAATTGGCGAACAGCTGCTGCACCGTCACGGCACTGCCTCGGCGACAGGAGACCTGTTTTTTCTCCAGCATCCTGCCGCCACGGAAACGACAGTGCCAGCCTCGGCCTTCGTTGTTATCGGCAGTGTCCAGGTCGATATCGGCCACTTCCAGGATGGAGGGCAGGGCCTCGCCGCGAAAGCCCAGGGTCAATAAACGGTCCAGGTCTTCCAGTTCCACCAGCTTGGAAGTGCTGTGGCGCTGGAAAGCAATCTCGATATCGACTGCGCCAAAGCCGCAACCATTGTCCTCGACGCGAATCATTTCCTTGCCTCCGGACAGCATGGCGACGGCGATCTCGCCGGCACCGGCATCAATTGCGTTTTCCACAAGTTCCTTGACCACGGAAAGCGGGCGTTCGACTACCTCACCGGCGGCGATCTTGCGAAACACGCTTTCAGCTAAAACCTGAATTCTGGCCACAGCTACTCCCAGCGGCCGGCTCACCGGCCGGCCGTCTGGAAAAAATATCACAAAGCCGATTCTTTTGCAATTCTAAACACACAACCCTTACCCGATTGATATGCAGGCAGGAGCGAGAGACGGCAATAACAAAACCGTTGATACACGACATATGGATCCCCCCGCCTGCGGCACCCCCCTTAGTAAAGGGGGTTGGAAGCAATCGCTTTAACAGAAATCACTCGACTTCTCTCACCTTTCAAATTCCCCCTTACTGAAGGGGGGGACAAGGGGGATTCCAAGTTCGGCAAATCCGCGAATGATTGACAAGTGTCCGGCGAAAAAATATAATCATTCCGTGGCAAACGAGACTTTGAAGATCTGCAAATACGGCGATGACGTGCTGAAAGTGAAGGCACGCGCGATCCGCGACATCGACCGGCACATCACCGATCTGGCCGCGGCCATGGTGCAAGCCATGCACCAGGCCCCGGGCATCGGCCTGGCCGCGCCCCAGGTGAGCGAATCCGTTCAGCTGCTCACCATGGATCTCTCGATCGGGGAAAATCCCGAAGAGCTGCTGGTCATCATCAATCCGCAGATCATCGAAGCCGAAGGCTATGAGATCAGCGAGGAGGGTTGCCTGTCGGTTCCCGGCTATTCACTGCCCATCAAGCGCAACGCCCGTATTTTCCTGCAGGCCACCCTGCTTGACGGCCAAGAACTGCGCGCCGAATTCGACGGCCTGAAGGCGCGGGTGCTGCAGCATGAGATCGACCACCTCAACGGCATGCTGATCGTTGACCGCGTATCCAGTTTGAAACGCACCCTGATCAAAAAAGAGATCAACCAGAAGAGAAAAAGTGGTCAATGGTGAATTGGTTTTTTTCGGAACCTCGGCCATAGGCCTGCCCATCCTCAAAGAACTGAACAGAAATTTCAACCTGAAACTGATCGTCACTCAACCGGATAACTACGGCGGGCGCAACCGCCAGTTGATCGTTCCTCCGGTCAAGCAATTCGCTGTCGAGAACCGCCTGCCCTGCATTCAGCCGCCCGATCTGCGCGAGCCGGAGTTGGAATTGGCCATGCGCCGCATCGACCCGGCCGTCGCCGTGGCCGTGGCCTACGGCCAGTTCATTCCCAGAGCCCTCTATTCCCTGCCTCGTTACAGGACGATCAATGTCCATTTTTCTCTGCTGCCCGTCTATCGCGGGGCCGCGCCGGTGCAGCGTGCCCTTGAAAATGGAGAGAGCCGCAGCGGCATAACCGTTTTTGAGATCAGTGGCCGCATGGATGCCGGTCCGGTCTGGGCACAGGAAGAGATCGCCATCCGTCCCGACGACACCACCGCCTCCTATCAGCTGCGCCTGGGTGAAAGGGCCGCTCCCTTTCTGTTGCACACATTAAAGCAGATTTTTTCGGGCAAGATCCGCAAGCATCCCCAGGACGATTCCCTGGCTACTTTGGCGCCGGCGGTCAAAAAAAGCGAAGGCCGGGTTGATTGGCGGCTGCCGGCCCAACGCCTTTGCGACCGGCTACGGGCTTTCACACCTTGGCCTGGGTTGTTTTTCAGCCTGGAAAATCGGCAGATTAAAATCATAAACGCCAGAGTATCCGGCAAAGAACACCACGGCCAGACAGGCCAAATATTGGCCCTGGACTCCCAAGGCCTGCTGGTCGGTTGCGGTTTGGAGACGGTCCTGGAAATTACCAATATTCAACCCGATGGCAAAAAGGCCATGAGCCCCTGGCAGTTTTCCCTGGGAAACCGCTTCCCTGAGCTGTTATCGTGAATTTCATCAACCCGGCCGCCAGCGTCCTGTGCGATTATTACACCGACCCACAAACCAATCTGCGTATGTTGTTAACACGATTTTTAGAGCATTATTCCGCCAGCGACAAAAATGCGCTGACACGCACGGTGTACGGGGTGGTGCGCAAGGACATCGCCCTGGAACATGTTATCGGCCTTTTCCTGAAAAACAAAAACCAGGCGCCAGACGCGGCCACGCATGTATTTTTAAAAATCGCTGTTTTCCTGCTGTTGTATTCCGATTCCTATCCCGAGTACGCGGTGGTCAACGAAGTGGTGAATGCCGTAGCCAAGAAAGAGAAACCTTTTGTCAACGCCGTTTTGCGCCAACTGCTGCGCCGCAAGCAGGAGGTAAAAAACTCCATCAGCAGCAGCGAAAACCCTGGCTTGAAATTCTCCATCTCGGCACAGCTGCTCGCCAGCCTGCAGCAGCTGTCCGCCGCATCGGAAGCGGACCTGGAATACCTGGACCGCGAACCCGTTTTTCACCTGCGTTTCAACCCTAAGCAGATGAGCATGGATCAGGCGCGCCAGACCTTGACCAGCGCCGGCATCCCCTTCCGTGAATTGCCACAACTGGATTGTTTCGAAACCAAGGCCGCCGGCCAAGTACTGGAAAAGCCGGAGCAATTGGGCGGATTTTATGTCCAGAATACCGGTTCTCAAGCGGTGGCGCTGCTGGCGGCCGCTACTGCCGAGAAAACAGTCTGCGACGTGGCCGCAGCCCCGGGGGGCAAATCACAGACGTTGGCCTGCCTGCGACCTGATATAAAAATATGGGCCAGCGATGTCAACCCGCAGCGGCTGCGCCTGCTCGAGCAAAACATCCGCCGTTTGCACCTGGACACGATTTTCCCTTTCGTTGCCGATATCTTCAAATATCCGCACGACCGGGAGGCAGCCGACCTGATCATCCTTGATGCCCCTTGCACCTCGAGCGGCACTTTGCGCAAAAATCCCGATTTAAAAAGCAAGATCAGCAAGGAAATGATCGAAAAAAATTCACGGCAGCAAAGGCTCATGCTGGCCAGCCTGGTCGAACGTTTCCCGCATGCCCGTTGGTTGTACGCCGTTTGCTCATTTATCCATGAAGAGAGCGAGGGGGTGGTGGGAAAAGTTGCCGCCAGCCGCGGCCTGCAGGCGGTGGCCATTCAGCCGCTGCTGGAAAAATACCACTACCGGGTGCAAAAAACGAAATTCGGCTGTTATCTCTTGCCTTCTGAACTGAACAACGATTTGTTTTATATCTCGCTGCTGGAAAGGCCTAATCGAAATAAGTGATTGGTAATTAGTGAATAGTGATTGGTGAAGAAGCCCTTTCATGGCCTAACGAAACTCGAGGCGAAAAGAATCGAAAGAATAAAATTTCTCGGAATGTTTGTTAGCTAATCACTGCTCACTAATCACTATTTACTCATCTCTTCTCAGCTCCAGAGAACCAAGTTCATCTGATTGGGATCGCTTAATAGCGGATGAAAAGGCGTGACACGCAGTTTGAAACCGAAGCTGCCGGTGCGGGTGCAGTTGATAACGCCGCTGAAGCGGAAGCGGCTCTCTTCGATTTTTTCAACATTGTCCAATGGGACCAAGGCGGAACTCTGTAAAATGTCATCACCAACGATGGTGCCGTAATATACATCAACCCGGATTTCCCCTGGTTGGGTCTTGCCTAAAAAAAGATCGGCTTGCAGACGGAACTGCTCGCCGCTCTTGTAGGTGCGGTTGGTGTCGGCCTGAACGTTCTCGACGCGCACGGCCGGGAATTCGTTCTTCATCCTGCCCTTCCACTTGACCAGTTCACGGCAGGCGGAGAAACCATCGGCGCTCAGCTTGGCGTAGTTGTCCGCAGCGTTTTTATAGAATTTGTTGAAATATTCCTTGACCATGCGATTGGTATTATAGCGCGAGGCGATGGTGACCAGGGAATGCTTCATCATGCGGATCCATTCTCGCGGCAGGCCATCGGCGCCCCTTTCGTAAAACAGGGGAATGATATCTTTTTCAAGAATTGAATAAATGGCCTTGCTTTCGACCTCGTCCTGGTATTCCTTGTCGGTGTAGGCTTCGCGGTTGCCGATGGCCCAACCGTTCTTCAAGTCATACGCCTCGTCCCACCAGCCGTCCAAAACACTGAAATTCAAGACTCCATTGCAGGCGGCCTTCATGCCCGAAGTGCCGCAGGCCTCAAAGGGCCGCAGCGGCGTATTCAGCCAAATATCAACGCCCGAAACCAGGTAGCGGGCCACGTTGATGTCATAGTCTTCAATAAAAGCGATTTTGCCGCGCAGGTGCTCTGTGGACATGAAAGAAATGATGTCCTTGATCAGTTCCTTGCCGGCCTGGTCCTGGGGATGGGCCTTGCCGGCGAAGATCAGCTGCACGGGCCGTTCCGGATTATTCAGTATTTTAAGCAAGCGCTCCCGATCTTTGAAGATAAGGTAAGCGCGTTTATAGGTTGCGAAGCGGCGGGCGAAACCGATGGTCAGGGCCACCGGATTCAAGGCTTCCTGCGATTCGTTTACCAGCAGGTTCGAGGCACCCTTGGCGATCAGTTGTTTTTTTAATCGCTGGCGGGTGAAAACGATCAGGCGCCTGCGACGAATCTCATGCACGTTCCAGAGTTCGGGATCGGGGATATTCAGCACCTTTTCCCAAGCATCGCGGTAATCCTGTTTTTCGCGCCACTTGCCGCCCAGATACCTTTCGAACAGGTCGTTCATTTCAAAAGAAACCCAGGAGGGAATGTGGATGCCGTTGGTGATTGATTGAATGGGAACATGCTCCAACGGCACGGTCGGCCAGAGATTTTTCAGGATATCTTTGGCCACCTGGGCGTGCAGAGTGGAAACGCCGTTGACAAAGGCGGAATTTTTCACGGCAGCCACGGTCATGGAAAAATTTTCCTGCTGGTTTTCACGATCAACCCGGCCGAAGGCCATAAATTCGTTCAAGGGAATGTTGAATTCCTTCAGGTAGTTTCCGAAATAGTTTTTCAGCAGTTCGGGGCTGAAGACATCATGGGCGGCCTGGACATTGGTATGGGTGGTGAACACACTCGACTGGCGCACCAGTTCCATGGCCTCGGTGAAGCTGAGGCCGTCGTTTTTCATCAAGGTCCTGGCCCGCTCGAAAGGCGTGAAAGCGGAATGGCCCTCGTTCATGTGCACGGCGGTGACCTGGATGCCGAGGGCTGCCAACATCTTCACGCCACCGATGCCAAGGATGATCTCCTGCTGCATACGGATTTCGGGCCCGCCCCCGTAAAGCTGGGAAGTCAGGCGCCGGTCGTATTCATTGTTCTTGTCAATATTGGAATCAAGCATATGGATGGAAACCCTACCCACCCTTATCTGCCAGACCTTTACATAAACCTTGCGACCGGGAAAATCCAGCTCGATTTCCAAAGGCAATCCGTCCGGCTTTTTTACTTCCTGGACCTGCATGTTGTGGAAATCGTTGACCTGGTAAAAATCCTGCTGCCAGCCGTCCATATTCAAGTATTGCTGAAAATAGCCCAATTGGTAGAGCAATCCGACGCCGTGGAAGTTCAGGTTCAAGTCGCTGGCTGCTTTGACATGGTCGCCGGAAAGGACCCCCAGCCCCCCGGAATAAATGGGCAGGGTATCGCTCAGGCCGTACTCAGCGGAAAAATAAGCAATGCTGACCTGCTGGGTATGGTTGATGCTGCGCAGCAGGTGCAAGTACTGGTCCAGCTGCTCACTAACCCGCTGCAGCTCACTCAAAAACCCTTCATCATGGGCCAGCTCATCAAGCTTTTCCTGGCTGATTTCACCCAACATGCGGATCGGGTTGTGCTGGTTTTTTTCCCACAAATCACCGTCCATGGTTATGAAAAGTTTGATGGCTTCAGGATTCCAGGTCAGCCATAGGTTGGAAGCGATGACCAGCAGCGGCTTCAGTTTTTCCGGCAGATCGGGAACTACTTTGAATTTTTTAAAAATTCCCATGGCTTACACTCCTGAAAAATTTGCTGGAAATGACTGGTTCAAAGCAAAGCGAGTATATTGTCTTTTTTTAAATTCAGGTAATAATTCAATTTCCCGGAAATCAAGTTCGGTCCTGATAAAAAGAGCAGGAAATAACCGCTGTTCAATGAATGAACCATGATCTTGAATTTTCCGGAAATATATTCGATATGGAAATCGGCGCTGGTCACTTCCAGGTTGTCCAGTTTCCCGACCACTTCGGCCAGCTCGGCTCCGAGCAGATCCGTATCGGCGTCGGGAGGAAGGTACACCGCTTTTTCTAATTCCAGTCCGTCCTTACCCCAAATCCCGATCAGGTAAATTTCCGGATTGCGGGCCTGTATGTCGTTAAAAATCGTTTTAAACAATTTGGCTTCCCCTTTGTTGGATCAGTTGCAAAAACCTCTGCAGTTGTTCGATGACCTGGTTGCTTTTTTCAGTACGCTGCAGCAGCAGGATGGCCTTTATCTTCATGAAAAAGTCGGTGCGACCGGTTTTTTCAAACAGGTTCTTGTAAATGGCCAGAGATTCACGGTATAGACCCTGCTTGAAATACAGTTCGGCGGCGCTTTCCGTTTCAAAAGGCTTTTCCTCACCTTGCGGCTGCGTTCCCTTTTCATCCGCCAGCACCGTTGTTCCACTTTCCACTTCAAAAGTGATCTGCGGCGGCGCAGATAACTCCCGGGCTACGCTGTCTTCCTGAAAAATTTCCACTTTGGTATCGTCCAATTTAGCGGACACGCCTGCCTCAAGCAGCCCCTGGAGCTGCTTGACCCGCTCCTGGGCAACCGTGTTGAAAGAATCCAAAAAAAGCAGCTTCTGGTAATAAAGCAGGCTCTCGGGGTGTTTTTGCTGCTGAAAATTCAATTCAGCCAGTTCTTTTAGGACCATGATATTGTCGCCGAACATGACGTACATTTCACGCAGCAATAGCATGGCTTCCTCGGTTTTTTCCAAGGCGCGCAGGAATTTGAATTTAAGGAATCGCAATTGAAAGGAAGCCGGAAACAGCTTGATCACATCTTCAGCCTGGGACAGGCCGTCAATGAATTTGTTTTCCCGGAACAGGTCTTCCAGCTGTGCCAGCTGCTCCCTTTCATTCTGAAAATTAGCCAAATTTACCTCTTCTCCATGCAGACCCTGTCAGTTTTTTTGTACCATATCTGCCGGCAAAATGCAACC
>JALHTJ010000171.1 GCA_022865785.1 Candidatus Aminicenantota bacterium | reverse complement strand
TTCTCAACCAGGAGTTCGCTCAGGATCCCCCTGCCGGCGCCGATCTCCAGCAGCGGTCCCTGCGGCTCCTGCAGGAGATCAACGATCTTGCGGGCGAAATTCCTGTCGCGCAAAAAATTCTGACCGAGCTTGGCCGATTTGCTCATGTGCGGATTATATGCCAATGGCCGTAAATTTCCCAGCACCGGGAAGAAGGCAATGTACTATCGTGACGCGTAACGCGTGACGCGTGACGAGGAAGAGAGAAATGTGGAAGAATCAAATTCCAAATAGCAAACACCAAATTCCAAGCAAGCACCAAGCACCAATGACCAAATGACCAAAACAAAGACAAAAACAGATAACTTCAAGGACCTTCGTTTGGGTCATTGGAATTTGGGATTTGGAAATTGGCATTTTACTCTTATGAGCCTTGCCCAACCTCTGCGTTTGTCAATCGCTTGTCCATCTTTACCCTGTACCCTATCCCCTGTACCCTGTCCCCTGTTTCCTGAGTCGCTCCTTCCATTCCGGGATCAGGTGCCGGGGCTTTTCGCCGTTCAGCGCCTGGCGCACGGCCTGGACGGTCATCATGGCCAGGCCTTTGGCAAAACTGTTTCCTGGTTGGCATGCTATTCTCCTTAAAAAATCAATTTTGGCGCAGCCGAATTGCCAAAGAAAGCAGGGCGGGCCTATATATTTTTTTGCATTCACTTGATTTTATTAAGTTTTTGTTTTAATTTGTTTTTTTCAGGAGGAGAGATGGAATATTGCAGCAATTGCATCCATTGGACCTATTATTATGGATGCCGATCGGGACGGGAGACTCCAAACTCCGGAAGTTCTGAGTCATGCCATCTTTTTAAAAATGGGGATAATGGCGGTGCGGATTATTGCAGCAATTGCGTGGATTGGAATGGCTATAATTGTCGTTCGGGTTATGAAACTCCCGATTCAGGCAGTTCAAGGTCATGTGGAAAATTCAAACAAAGCTAGTTCTAAAAAACATTCAGGGAAAAGATCAATATAAAACTGTTTTTCGGAATGAGGGGAGATGCAAAAAAATTGCCGGGGGAATGATTCCAAAAGAGGCTGAAGAGAAGCCGATGAGAAAATCAAAACTTGTTATTTTTTTATCTGTTTTTCTGCTTGCTCATTTCGTGACGTTAATTACCCATGCTGCAACTTCGGGACCGCTGGTTTTTGCTACGGGCAATAAAAAAGGAATTTATTTCAGTATTGGGAAAACAATTGCCGGCACTGCTGGCCATATGGATATTAAAATCGAGATTTTAGAATCAGAAGGATCCAGGGAAAATCTTCTGTGGGTCGCGGAGGGAAAAGCCCAGCTTTGCATTGCCCAGGGCGACACGGTTTACAGCGCTTTCAATGGCCTGTTCCCTTTTCAGAAAAAAATCTCGAACATTCAAGCCATAGCGTCCCTGCATACCGAAGCTGTGCATATCCTGGTGCGACGCGGACTGTACTTGTCCCAAATTGATAAATTTCGCGGCAAGCGGATATCTATAGGCCCTGAAGGGAGCGGAACGGAAGCCAATGCCAGGGCGCTGATCGAAGCTGCCGGGATCGCAACGAATGAAATTAACCTGTTCCATTTGAATTTTGATGAAGCCATCGAGGCCATTGAACAGGGAAGGATCGACATCGTTTTTTTTACTTCCGGGTATCC
>JALHTJ010000170.1 GCA_022865785.1 Candidatus Aminicenantota bacterium | reverse complement strand
TGTCGGGATGCCGTTTGCGCAGGATCTCCTGGGCGGCGATAATCTCGGGAACATGGCGGCGTTTGAAAAAATTGCCCAAAAAACCGATCAAGCGTTTGCCGGCAAGACCATGTCCGGCTTTCCAGGCCTTGATCTCGCTTTCGGTGGCGCGGTGAAAGCGCTCATCGATGCCCAGGTGGATCCGTTTCACTTTGGCGGCGGGAACGGCCGTGCGCTTGATGATTTCATCCCTGGAAAAATCGGAATCGGTGAAGATAACCCTGGCTTTCCTGAAGCTGCGGGCGCCGGCCAGGTTCCTGTACAAATGGTTGAGCGGCGAATAATTGTCGGGCAGAGCTTTCCAGGAAATATCATGAACGGTCAAAAGCGAGGGGGTCGACAGGAAAAAAGGCAGCGTATAATTTGGAGACCAAAAAAGATCAAAATGGCCGCGCCGCACTGCTTTTCCAAGCAGTGTGTTTTGCCAATAAAGATAACTGCCCTGCCTGGCCAAAACATGGGTGCGCAGGTTCGGGAAATCGAGATGGGTTTCGCAATCCCCCTTTAAGAATAAAGTGTATTCGTTGACGGTATCCAGGGGAAGCAATTCGCCAAGCAGCGACTGGAAATAGCGGCCGACCCCGGTCATTCCGGAAGAGAGACAAGCGCCGTCCAGGGCGATTTTCATTCGTATTCCCCTTTGCCTGTAGGCTTTCGTTGAAACAGGGATTGGCGGGGTGGTAGAAGCTGAGACCGCATATTCATGTTGTTAACGATGATACCATTCCGTATATGTTTCTTCAACCGGCGGTTCTTTGCATCTGCTGCCCCGAACCAGTATAATGGAGCCAACGAATATGGCACTGAGTGTGGTATGGATCAATTTTAATGGTTTGTTGTTGCTTCAGGAGCATTTTGCTTCCGTTGTCGATGCCGTGCGCTGCGAGGAATCAGATGCCGAGTTCATCGTGGTGGATAACGCATCTCATGACGGCTCGCCGGAATGGCTCGTACAGAACTATCCTGATGTCCGGCTATTGTCCGAGGAGCGCAACCGCTTTTTCGCCCCGGCGGCGAACCGTGGCATTGCGGAAGCTCGGCACAATTTGGTGTTGCTACTGAATCCCGATGTGCATGCGGTCGCGCTGCACCTAGGCAAGGTCTATGCCCGGTTTGCAGCCGAAGAGCGTCTGTTCGCCATCAGTCCGCGTTTGATCGATCCACGCGACGACAGTCAGGAAAAACTGTTCGCCTACCGCCGCAGCCGGGGTACGGTCGATCTGGTGGCGCCGCGACATTTTTCGCCGGAGCAGGAGCGTCCGATCCCCTACGGTACCGGCGGTGCGCTCTTCCTGCGCCGGGATGTTTTTCTTGCGCTGGGAGGGTTTCGCGAAATTTATGCGCCTTTTTATTGGGACGATCCCGATCTGGGCGTGCGGGCCTGGGCGGAGGGCTGGCGAACCATCTATTTCCCCGCCAGCCGTTTTTTTCATTTCCACTCCTCGCTTGTTGCCGTCTGGCATGACCGGCTTGCCGTACGGCGCGTCTATGAGCGCAATCGCCTGCTGTTCATGCACATGAACCTTGGCGGGGCGGCGTGGCGGTTGAATTACGCGTTGTGGCTGCCATTGCGGCTGGTCCGATCGCTGTTTACCGACCGCGTATTTTGGCTCGGCTGGTTCGATTTCCGCCGCCTGAAGCATCAAGTTCCGGCTGCCTGGCGCGGCCGCAGGAATTCGAACATCGACCGCTTTCTTTTTTCTGTTGAAGGAATAAACGGGTAAACAGTACCTCTTCCGCCCACTCTCAAAATGAT
>JALHTJ010000169.1 GCA_022865785.1 Candidatus Aminicenantota bacterium | reverse complement strand
TGACAACCAGGGTCGAAGCAAGCGCCTTGACTGCGGAGAGTTTGCCGCAACTGGCGCTGGAGAAGCTGCTGCCCGGGTACGTGCTGGCAGTCAAGGCGCCTCGCCCCGGATATCTTGAGGCGCGAATTCGCAGAGAGCTGCTGGTCAATTACATGCTCATCGCTGCACTGCTTTTAACCCTGCTTGTGGTCGTGGCCTTGTTTTTTCGTTCCCTGCGTCGCGACATGGAATTGCTGGAACTCAAAAACCGCTTTCTGGACAGCGCCGCCCACACCCTGAAAACCCCCCTGGCCCGCATGCGCATGCTTGCCGAGCAATTGCAGTTGAACTGGTTGAAAAACGAGGAGCAGCGGGCTGCCCAATCCGGCAAGATCATAGTTGAAGCGGACCGGATGAACGATTTGATCACCAACCTGCTCGATCTCTCGCGCATCGAGGCCGGGCAGAAAACCTATCGCTTCCAGCCGGCGTCTTTGGCACAAATCGCCAGGCAGGCGTGGGCCGAAGCCCTGCCGTTCCTTAAAGAAAATGGCTTTACTTGCCGGGCTGAAATCGTTGAAGAGATGCCGGCATTCGCTGGCGATGCCCGCGCCCTGCGGCTGGTGATCGGCAACCTGATCCAGAATGTGCTCAACTATTCACCCGATCAAAAAGAAATTGAGCTGAAGGTTTACAACTCCGCCGGCGAGGCGTTGCTGGAGGTGGCTGATTGTGGTCTGGGTATTGCTCCGGAACACCACGCGGCTATCTTCAGCAAGTTTTTCCGGGTCGAAAATGACGAAACCAGTACCAGCCAGGGCAGCGGCTTGGGGCTGTTCCTGGTTAAACATGTTGTTGAGGCCCATGGCGGCCGCATCGAAGTGCAAAGCGCGCCTGGGCAAGGATCGAGATTTATTATCCATTTGCCCATGGCCGGGGCAGGGCACCACAGCGAAAAAAAAAGGAAACAATCATGAGCAAGATACTGATCATTGAAGATGACAACACCCTGCAGCAGGGCTTGGCGGAAACCTTTCAGTTTCACGGCTTTGAAACCATCAGCGCCCGCGACGGCCGCTTAGGGTTCGAATTGTATGGTCAGCAGCACCCCGACCTGATCGTGCTCGATATCATGCTGCCTGGATTTGACGGCTATGAAATCTGCAAACAGATACGCCGCCACGACGAAAAGACGCCGATCATCATGCTCACGGCGAGGGATGGAGAAAACGACAAACTGCTCGGCTTCGAGCTGGGAGCCGACGATTATCTGACCAAGCCGTTCAGCATCAAGGAACTGGTGGCCCGGGTACAGGCGCTGCTGAAAAGGACAGCCCGGGAAAAAGAAGCCCCGACGACCGTCCGCATCGGGGAAGTCGAGGTTTTGTTCCGCCGCTTTGAAATTCGCCGTGGCAAACAGACCCTGGACATGACGCCCAAGGAAACCGCGATCTTGCGGCTGCTGGCTGCCCATTCTCCGGAAGTGGTCAGCCGCGATCAGATCATGGATCGGGTCTGGGGCGATGAATATGAACCGTCACCCAGAACCATCGATAATTTCATCCTCAAGCTGCGCCAGAAAATCGAACTGGATCCGGCCCGGCCCGAACATCTGCTGACCGTGCACGGGGCCGGCTACAAGCTGATCATGTAAATGTGGTATGCTCGAACTCATCCCCCAACCACCCGTGTTGTGGGATGGTATCGCCAGATGCCTCGCCGGGACTCGGCATGGCGATACGTACCTTCTCTTGGGAAGAGAAGGGGCCCAGGAGGCTTTCCCCTTTCTTTGGGAAGAGAGGGGTTGGGGTGAGTTGTTGATTAGATCAAACTATCATGAATTCATCTTTCAGCAGGCTGCGGCCATGACATTTTTATGACAAAATCATGATACTTCAGAGACCACATTTCATTTGCGGCTCCTTACAATGGTGAAAAAGGAGGAAGCATGAAAAAAATCGTGATTCTTATATTGCTTGTACTGCTGGCCCTGATCGTTGGCTACCTGGCTTTTAACCAGATCGATGCCCGGCCGGTTGCACCGGCACTGGCCGCCCCGCCGGCCCTGGCGCCGGAGGTCTTTGAAAAAAGCAACGGGTTCTACCGCTTATGGACACTGACCGAGCCCAAGTACGTCGATATTGAAACCGACGCGGCGATTCTCCCATACCGCCGTCTATTCGATCCCGCCTTTGACAATGACCTTTATATAAAGGAATTCAAGAAAAATAAGTATAAAGTTTCAAAAGAGTTGGGGGAAGCATTCCAAAACATGACAGTTGGACGTGATTGGCTTTCTGTTTTAATTAAATACCAAGAACAGTTAAGCAAAGCCAGTGAAGAATATGGCTTCATGCTCGCCCGTTATGAAAAATTGATCAATTGCGAAAACTTCATCGATTTCAGCCTGGTGAGGACGGACACACCCATTCCCAACCTGCTGGCCTGGCTCCATATGGCCAAGCTCTCCATTGCCCTGGATATCATGGCGGCGCAAAACGGCAACTCTCAGGCGGCTGCCGCCCACCTGCTGCAGCATCTGCGCTTTGCCAGCAAAGTTATCCCCAATAGCCGCACGCTGATCACCAACCTGGTGGCCAAAGCCGTGGTTCGTATGTCCATTTGGGCCCTCAACAATATCATGAACCAGAAGGATTGCCCGCCCGATGTATTTCAGAAAATTCTGGAGAGCACTCCCACGCTTGCCTACGAGGAGTACGGCTCCCGCTTTCCATTCACTTGTGAAACGTACTGGGTATCCGAGCTTGATCTTTCCGCAATGAACTGGCTTTCCGCCGTCAAATACAAATTGTTCTTCCAGAAGAACCGCACCCGCAATATCCGCATTCGCTATATGGAGGGGATCATCCGCTGCGAGGAAACTCCGCCTCATCTTTGGAAAGAGGACATCCAGAAACTACCCAAACAGGCGCAAGGGGCTTTCTGGTGGCTGCAAAACCCATTGGGGAAAAAGGATCTTGATGACTTTCCCGCGGATAATTTCATTGTCGTGATTTATAAATCCTGGGCCCTGAAGACGGCGCACGACATGCTGCACATCGCCGCCGACCTGCATCGTAGCTACGATCCGGCCCGGCCGGTACAGGCTCAGCTCAATGACTTGCCGAGCTACCGGGAATTGCTGGACCCCTGCTCGGGCAAGCCCTATGTCTGGAACGAGGCCAAGCAGATCCTCTACAGTATCGGCATCGACCGCCGCGACAACCAGGGGGATACCAGAGATAATCAGGCTTGGCAGGATGCTGATTATGCTCTTCCGGTCATTACTTTCATCAAGTAGGCATGGTTTGGTTAAAGGCAACAGGGAACTGCAAAATAGTAAAATGTTGATATGATGGATTTATAATGTGACCGGGATTTACTGTCCCAGACGCCTTTCATCACTCCACGAACCGTGAGCAGAAACGGCGAAGTGATCCCAGCCGGCGATGGGTGCTATCGGGCTTTCCTGGATCTGCTGGCGGAGAAGGGCATAAGGCAACTGTATTTGCATGCCCGCAGAGGCATGTCTGGCAAATGACGGGTTTTTGCATTTATGCCATCCGTCCCCAAATGTCTCTGCGGTTTGCATACGGTCTTGGTTGTAAATAAAAAGCCACTCGTGTATATTAAATTCAATGAGAGCTTGTTATTTGATGAGTTGGAATCGGGAAGGAACTCTGCTCGAACATCCAATAGCGAGACCTGTCCCTGAAGGAGTTTTGCCGATGCAGTGGTCGTTTCGCTTGATGTTTTAAAGAAGTAAAAATATGAGCAATTTTATTACAAACAGTGGCGCAGAGAATTTAAAAAATCGTCTGATAGAGCTTATAAATAAAAGCGACGAATTAAAATTTTTGGTT
>JALHTJ010000168.1 GCA_022865785.1 Candidatus Aminicenantota bacterium | reverse complement strand
TTCGGCGTTGATTCCCGGGGCGCCGCCGGCATAGGCCTGGGGACCGCCGAACCACTCTTTGCCCAAGGGTCCAAGCAGTTTGCCCGCACGCAACGCCAGGGAGAACTTGAACAGGTCCATGGCGGTCGAGTAGCCGCCGCCCGCTGAACTGCCCCGGGCCGGCCGGGTATAGATATTGCTGCGCCGCGGCTCTTTTTCGTGGTCGGCTTCATCCCAATTGCGGGTATAGCCGCCGGCCACGTTGGCCGCAGGCATATCGGCCTCCAGGTGTCCGGTGGCGGTCATGCCGGCCGGAATATAAATATGGTCGCGAACATAATCCCAATAACTCTGCCCGGAAGCCTTGGCCACGATCAGCCCCAAAACAATGTAGCCGCCGTTTGAATAACGGCGGCTGCTGCCGGGTTGAAAAAGCAGCGGTTCGGAGGCAAAAAGCTCCAGGTAGTCCGGCAAATCCCGGATGCGGTCTTTGGGAAGCTTGCGGTATTTGTCGCCAAAAAAATCTCCGATGCCCGAGCTCATGTCCAGCAGCTGACGCACCGTGACCTTCTGCGCCGCTTCGCGATTTGGATAGTCAGGCAGGAATTTTTCAATTTCATCTTCCAGGGAGAGTTTGCCTTTCTCGGCCAACTGGCCGATGGCCACCCGGGTGAACAGTTTGTTGATCGAACCCAGATTGAAGCTGGTGTCGGGGCGGTTGGCCACACTGTATTCCATACTGGACAGTCCGCGGGCTTCGTGGATGATCACCTGGTCGTCCTGGGCTACAAGCACCACGCCCGAAAACATATCGGCTTGGGAGCGTTCATCCAGCACAGCCCGGATGCGTCCCAGCACTTCTTCGCGGCTCAAAGGCGGTCCGGCCAGATCGGCGGCGGCTTCGGCATCGACCGGGGCGGCCATGATCATAGTGATCTTGGCGTCATCATTTTTTTCAAACTGAAAAGTGAATTCCAGCGTCTCCCCTTGTCCATCCCGGACCAGGAAGCTGACTTTTTCCCCTGTTTCGCGGAGCAGTTTTTCAGGCGTGAGCGATCGCGCCTGCTGCTGGAAGCCATGAAAGCGTGCCAGTCGTTCATCCATGGAGACCCGCTTCAGGGTTTCGCTGCTGAAATTTTCCTTCAGGAATGCGCTCATGACCTTGTCGGACCCGGAGTTGAAAGCGCTAAAATAGGCGGCGGCGCGCTTGCCCTGAGGCGTGGACGGGAATTCGAACTTTCCCTTTCCCGGGGCCGCCAATCCAAAGCAGGCCGAAATCGCAACAAAAAGAACAATTTTCTTTAAAGAATTCATTATTTGCCTCCGAATAAAAATAAGACGCTCCCAAAACCGGAAAAGATGCAATTCCTCTGAAATGATCACTCGCGATTGTTGGTGAACATGGTGATCAAGCGGTTGCGGATTTCCAGATATAGCGGCGGTACTTTTTCCATCACTCCCCGGCAGTAAGCGGTCAGATAAGCTTTGGCTTTTTTAGGATTGACAGTATAAAGACGCAGGGCTTCCTTTTCCACCTTTTCCTGATCGGCAAAGATTTTATCTTCGAACGGCTGGCGCCGGGCCACGACTTCCTTGACCGCATCCTGGAAACGCAGATTGCAGAGATTATCGACAAAATCGATGGTCCAACGCGCCGAAGTGTCGCTGTATTTTTCCGGATCATAGTTCTGGTA
>JALHTJ010000167.1 GCA_022865785.1 Candidatus Aminicenantota bacterium | reverse complement strand
GTGGCGTGATAGGTCAGGGGTTCAAAAATATTGTAAGAAAGGGCTACACTGATCTTCAAGTTCGTTTGCGGGGGATGAGGGCCAGCACTTTCTGCATGTCTTCCCACACTTCCCACTTGGTCCGCGATATTTCTCCCTTGTCCTTTTTGTGCAGAATATAGGACGGATGGTAAGTGGGAATAAGCGGGGTATCATGGAAACTAAGGAGTTGGCCGCGGATGCGGCCCATGCTGTGGCTGGTCCCCAACAGGTTGTTCAAGGCGACTCTGCCCAGGCAGACGATGACCTTGGGTTGAAGAATGGCGATTTGTTTCGACAAATAAGGCAGGCAGGTCTCCACTTCGTCCTTCTGCGGTTCACGGTTGTTTGGCGGGCGGCACTTGACCACGTTGGCGATGAATACTTCCTCGCGCTTCATGCCCATTTTTTGGATGATCTTGTCCAGCAGCTGCCCGGCCTTGCCGATGAAGGGACGGCCGAACTGATCCTCGGTTTCCCCGGGTCCTTCGCCGATGAACATGATGTCCGGACGGTTGCTGCCCTCGCCGGGCACATAGTGGGTTTTGCTCTCATGCAACCGGCAGCGGCGGCACTGCCGGATCTCCCGGTCCAATTCGGCCAGGTCGGCGCGCGGATCGCTTCCCGGCAGGTGCAGGAATTCGGCGCCCATTTCCCCGAAAAATTTCAATATTTCCCGTAATTCATTCATGGGAGTCCGGCTGTTGCTTTCAGGATCGGCCGGCCAGGCTGACGATTTCGTCCCAAATCAAGGCGGCGATATGCGCCTTGTTCATTTTTTCCAGTTTGCGCACTCCGTCGGGGCGCACCAGGTATACCTGATTCTGATCGCAGGCGAAGGCCGGATTTGCCTCTGATATTTCATTCAGGACAAGCAGGTCCAGGTTCTTGGCGATGAGTTTATTCTGGGCGTTGGCGAAGATATCCTCGGTTTCAGCGGCAAAACCGACCAGGATCTGGTTTTTTCGTTTGTGACGGCCGAGTTCCAGCAGGATATCGGGATTTTTCACAAGCTCAAGGGTCATTCTATCGTTGTTTTTCTTCAGTTTATCCGGATAGTATTTCAAACTGCGATAGTCGCTGACCGCCGCGGCCATGATGATCACGTTGGCCTGACGGAAATGGCTTCCGATGGCGGCCCGCATTTCCAGGGCCGTTTCCACCTGGATCACTTCCACTTGGGCGGGCAGATAATAAGTGGGGCCGGTGATGAAAGTGATTGGTCCGAGAGCCCGCTTCCTGGCCTCCATGGCCAGGTGGTAGCCGCTTTTCCCTGAAGAGCGGTTGGAGATGAAGCGCACGGGATCGATTGGTTCCAGAGTGGGTCCGGAGGTGATAATGATTTTTTTAAACACTGTTGATCTTCAGACAATGACGGTAGATGGTTTCGCTATCCGGCAGTCGGCCCTTGCCGATCTCGCGGTTGGCCAGTACGCCTTCCGCCGCTTCGATGATCTCCACACCGCGGCTTTTCAGGCGGTCAATATTGTCAATAACGGCCGGGTTTTCCAGCATGTGGGTGTTCATGGCCGGAGCCACGACCACGCGCTTGAAAAAGGCGCAGAAAAGGGTGGACAGCAGGTCATCGGCAATGCCGTTGGCCATTTTGCCGATGGTGTTGGCCGTGGCCGGCGCGATCAGCAGCAAGTCGTTTTCCTTGCTCAAGTTGATGTGCAGCAAAGGGTCCTGCCCCGCCGCGAACAGCTCGCTATAGACCTTGCCCGGGGCAAAGGTCTCAAAAGTGAGCGGAGCGATGATCTGTGTCGCCGCCCGGGTCATGACCACGGTGACCTCGTGGCCGTTTTTTTGAAAGAGGCGCATGATGTCCATGGCCTTGTAGGCGCCGATGGAGCCGCTGACTCCTAATAGGAGTTTCATTTATGGCCTCTCAACAGTTTTTTGATCTTGTCCTGGTTGCGGGACATGCGCAGGCCGAAAGCAGCGTAAAGACTGCGCAGGTCGGCCTGGGCCGTCGCCAGCTTATCGTTGATGATCACATAGTCATATAGTTTGTAAGCTCGCAATTCGCTTAGGGCTGCCTGCAGCCGCTTCCGGGCTTCCGGGTTCAGGCGCGTCTCGCGTTGGCGCAGTCTTTTTTTTAAAGCGGCCAGGGTGGGGGGAATCACAAAAATTGCCATGGCCTCCGGGAACTGGCGTTTGATGCTTCGCGCCCCCTGGACATCGATATCCAGTACCAGAGTCTTGCCCTGGCCCGACTTGGTGCGGATCTCCTTCCAGCTGGTGCCGTAGCGATGACCATGAACTTCGGCCCATTCAACGAATTGATCGCCGCGGAGCATTTTTTGAAATTCGCCCGCGGTAACGAAATGGTAATCCTTTCCGGGAATTTCATTTTTTCGCGGCGGCCGGGTGGTGTGCGACACCGAAAAATTCAATTCGGGAAATTCGGCCAGCAGTTCACGGATCAGAGTCGATTTCCCGCAGCCCGACGGGCCAGAAATAATGATGATATAGTTCACAGCAGTCGCCTTACTCGATATTTTGTACCTGCTGCCTGATCTTCTCGATTTCGCGGCGGATCAGGAGAATCTGCCGATGGATATCCAGACAGCTGGTTTTGGCGGCGATGGTATGGGTTTCACGTTGCATTTCCTGGGTCAGGAAATCGGCCTCGCGGCCCTGGGTGGCGATGTGTTTGTCCTGCAGCAGGCGCTTCAGCCTCTGGGTATGGGTTCGCAAGCGGTTGATCTCCTCGGCGATTGAGGTTTTGTCGGCGCTGATAGCGGCTTCCTGGACGATGCGTTTCTCGTCGAGTGGCATATCCTTGACGAATCTTTCTATTTTCCTTCGGTAATTGCGGAACACTTCTTTTTCAAAATCCTTCTCCCGGACATGGATGCTTTTTGAGTATTTTTCGATTTTGTCAATGCCGGCCAGCAGATCCTTCAGGATGCACTGGCCTTCCTGACGGCGGCTTTCCAGGAAAGAGGCAAAAATCTTGGCGATCGCCCTTTTTATCTTGAGTTGGTCTTGTGGGCTCAGGAGTTCCGGGTCGTGATCCAGGTGGAAAACCATGGGCAGTTTGAACAGGGAATCAAGCGACAGGTTCAGTCCCGGGCCGAATTTTTTCTGCAGGGGTGCAATTTTGTCCATGATCTCTTCGAGCAGGCCGGTGTTCAACTTGATATCCCACTGCCTGGAGCCGCGCTGGAACAGGTCGAAAACGACTTCGATTTTTCCGCGCTGCAGTTTATCCTTGAACATTTCCTTGATGAGCTTTTCGCTGGCCGCCGAGATGCCGCTGCCTCTGAAGTTGGTCTCAAGGTAGCGGTTGTTGTAGGACTTGAAAGATACGAAAAGCGAAAAATCCTTGAAGTTGAACCTGCCTTGAGCGAATCCGGTCATGCTTTTCATGGGTCACATTATAATGTTCATTTCCGGGAATTGCAAATTGTACAGGGAATAGTACAGACCGCGTTTTTTCAGGAGCTCGCGGTGGTTGCCGCTCTCCTTGATCTCGCCGTTTTCGATGACCAGGATGCGGTCGGCCTCAATGATGGTGCTCAGGCGGTGGGCAATCACGAAGGTGGTCCGGTTTTTCATGACTTCGGCCATGGCTTCCTGGATCAGCTTTTCAGATTCCGAGTCCAGCGAGGAAGTGGCTTCGTCAAAAATGAGGATGCGCGGTTTCTTCAACACGGCCCTGGCGATGGAGATGCGTTGGCGCTGGCCGTTGGACAGAAATATGCCGCGTTCGCCTACGACGGTTTCATATTTCAAAGGCATTTCGCTGATGAAATCGGCGGCGCGGGCGATGGCGGCGGCCTGCTGAATATCTTCCTGGGAGTATTTTCTGCGGCCGTAAGCGATGTTGTTGAGAATAGTGTCGTTAAAGAGGAACACATCCTGGGTGACCAATCCGATCTGTTCACGCAGCGATTTCAAGGTAATGGAGCGGATGTCACGGCCGTCAATAAAAATCTCACCGGTCTCAGATTCATAAAAGCGCAACAGGATATTCATGATGGTTGTCTTGCCCGAACCGCTGGCCCCGACCAGGGCCACCATTTCGTTGGGTTCGGCCAGAAAAGAGATGTTTTTCAAAACCGCTATGCCCGGCTGGTAAGCGAAATGCACGTTCTTGAATTCCACCTCACCGCGGATGCTCTTTATATCAATGGCCGAGGACCTGTCCTTGATGTTATTTTCGCTATTGATGATCTGGCGGACCCGCTCATAGCCGGCCTGGCCCTGTTGGTAATCGTTGTGGGCCAGGGAGAGTCGTTTGATCGGGCTGTACATCAGGAAGAGCGCGGTCAAAAACGAGGTGAACTGCCCGGGGGATAGTGTGCCTTGGGAAATCCGATGCATGCCCACTGTGAACAGGCCGGCCGCCACCAAGCCGCCGATGATGTCCATGACCGGAGCCACAAGTGAATAGGCCAGCGCGATCTTGGCGTTGATGCGAAAATGCTTCTGGTTGAGCTGGCGGAACCTGTTGATCTCGAATTCCTCCATGTTGTAAGCCTTGACGATTTTGTTGCCCATGGCCGATTCGCTCATGAAGTTGGCCAGGTCGCCGATGGTTTCCTGGGACTGGATTCCGCGCTTTTTCACTTTGCGTCCGAAATATACCAGGGGGACGGCTGCTACCGGCATCAAAACAAGCGAAAGCGTGGCCATTTTCCAGTCCTGGAAGAAAACCACGGCCAGCAGGCCGACCAGGGTCAGCGTTTCCCGGATATAGACGGCCAGGGTTTCGGCTACGGCCAGCTTGATCTTTTCGATGTCGTTGGATATGCGCGACACCAGGTCACCGGTCCGGGCTTTGCTCAGAAAATCGATGGACTGGTGGATCAGATGGCGGTAAAGTTTGTCACGAATGTTGCGCACCACTTTCAGTCCCAGCGTTTTCATCGAATATAGGGATAGAAATGAGAATATCGCCTGGCCGAGAAAGGCCACGAACAGCAATTGCGGCAGGACCAGGACCATTTTATCTTCCCCGACATGCATCACGCTCATGATCAGGTTGCGGATGAATTTGCTTTTTTCGGCCAGGCGGCCGCCGCCCTGGATGAACAATTCATCGATGACCGGCTGGATGATCACGGCGAAAAAAGCGGTGAAGACAGCCACCATGGCCATGAAAACAAGGGCCAATATGAAACGTCTCAGGAAAGGCCGGAAATAACTATACAGGGAGTTCTCGTCTGTCATGAGCCGACTTTCAGGCTCCGCTCTTGGTTACTTGGGGTGACCCGGCTTTTTTATCGCCGCCGGAGGCTTCAGTGTTTTTGGATTTCCTGATGAAAAAATAGAATAACAGCGGCGACAGCATGTATGAAAAAGTCAGGATGGGGATGGTGATATCGGGGAAGATGACCAGGCAACCGACGATCAGGGCCAGAAGAAAAAGTGTTTTCAGGCTGTTTTTGAAAACGAATTTTTTCATGGTCCTGTATTTGACGTTGGAGATCATTAATAGTGAGATAAGGAGGATGTAAAGTGAAAAAAACAGGATGCCTGTCCGTGATAGCGGCGGTTTGCTGCCGAACACAAGCACGACCGAGCAGATGGATAGGGCCGCGGTGGGAATGGGCATGCCGATGAAAATGTTGGCCGGGAAGGCCTGCGCTTCCTTTAACACATTGAAGCGGGCCAAGCGGATCAACCCGGCACTCAGGAATACGAAACTGACGATGCTGCCGATCTGGGAAAAGCCTGATTGAAAACCCCATTCGAACGCCAGCATGGAGGTGACCAGGCCGAAAGTAACGGCGTCGGCCAGAGAATCAAGCTGCATGCCGAAATTGGATTCGGTATGGGTCAGCCGGGCGATGGTGCCGTCGAAGCCGTCCATGATGACGCTGGCCGTGATATAGTAAATCGCGATTTTGAAATTCTGCTTGGGGCCGATGATGTAGATAAGGGCCTTATACCCCAGGAAAAGGTTCAGCATGGTGAACAGCGACGGCAAAAAGGAAATGCGGGTCAGAGTCGAGATCTTGGGTTTGCTGATTCTTTTTCTTTTCATTTTCGTTAATGGCTTCGACGCGATGCTGTCCTCCAGTGAATTATCTTTGTCCATTGCCGCCAGGCTTTTTCTTGAAGGAGCATATCTGTTTTTGCATGGCATCCTTCAGCTTGAGTTTTTCCTTCTTAATGTTTTGAGCCTCGACCAGTTCTTCTTCGGACTTGAACTTTTTCTTCAGGAAATATTGCAGTTTTTCCTCAAGTTCCTGATGTCTTAAGAACAACTTTTTAAAGGAACTGTCCTTTTCAATTAAGATCTCTTTTATTTTTTGATCCTGCATCCTTTATTCCTTTTAACTTCAATTCCTTGTGATTGCGGCAATATTTCAAGTAGGCCTGCAGGTTCTTGTCCTTGCCGATAATCGACATGGTGGTGATGATCGATTCGATGAAGTTTTCATCCAGAACATTGGTGACGATGTAGTCGAGCCCTTTGGCAATGGCCAAAGAAACAAAATAGGATGCGATCAGGTGGCGTTTGGGCAGGCCCTCGGACAGGTGCGATACGTTGGCCATGGTCTTGACCTGCGGGAAATCCAATTTGAATAATTCCAGCGTGTCAAGGAATATACGGCCGCTGTTGAAATTCTCTTCCAGGGGGGAGATTTGGGGATCCAGCAGGATATCCTGCCGCTTCATACCACGGTCGAGCAGGTAATCGATGTATTTTTGGGCGATCAGCAATGATTTTTCCGGAGTGTTGGAATGGTTGTTGCGCTTGTCCTTTATCAGGGCGATGATCTTGGCGTTCTTCTCCATGACCGTGTCGATGAGAAAATCGATCTTTTCGATGTCGTATTCAACGGCACCGATAATGATCGGGTTTTTGGCGATAAGCAGGGCTTCCTTGAGCGCCTCGACATTTTCACTGACGATCACCAGTTTGGAATCCAGCTTTTCCAGCATGGGAATGATCTCGCGCAGGAACGGGGTTTCGTTGTGCAGTAGTGACAGGGCGTTGATCTCGATATACTCGGCACCGGCTTCGATCTGGGTCTGGGCCTCTTTCCTGATGAATTCGACGTCCATCTTGTTCATGCGGTCCAGGATTTTTTTATTGGCGGAATTGAGTTTATTGCCGACGATGATTGTCATTTTATTTTCGCCTGCTTTGAATGAATTGCTTTAGACATTGAAAAATTCTTTCAGGATCGCGATCACATCAATCTCGATCGTTTCTTCCATTTTGTTACCTAGTTGTGCCGTATTGTGGCCCACGGCGGTGCGGATCTCAATGTTCTTGCCTTGGGCGGCCGCCGAATCGATGGGGCCGGATGCGCCGCTGCTGCGAACGATTAATTTCAGATCGCCGCCCTGGTTCAGGATTTCTTCGCTCAGCGGCATGGAACCACTGATGATCAGGGCATCGGCGTTCTTTATTTCCTCCTGCAGTTGCGCGGAGGTCAGGTCGGGTTTTTCGATGATCTCGAATTCGGAAATCTCATTGAGCAGGTCAATGGTTTTGGCCTGCAAACGGTCGGCGATAAGGATCCTGATCATGGGCGCGAAAACTCCGGAGTTCCTGCAACGGCAGGGGAGAACTGAGGCTGGTTTGGGCTTGAGGTATTCAGAAATGAAAAAACCGTTTGCATGGCTAAAATACCTCCCTTGTTCAATTCCAGGATAAAATAGTAGCAGATTTTTTCATTCCTGTCAACTTTTACACGAAAAAACCTGTTTCCTTTGCGGCTTTTACAGGTTTCAGCGACAAGCAGGTTATTCTGGTTTCGTTGTTATTTGTTTTCCTTGGCGAAATTTTCCATGAATTGGGTCAGGGCCAGTACGCCGTCGAGTCCCATGGCGTTGTAAATGGATGCCCGGCAGCCGCCGACGCTGCGGTGCCCCTTCAAGCCGATGAATCCGACTTTCTTGGCCTCATTAATGAATTTCTCTTCCAGTTCCTCCGAGGGCAGGCGGAAGGTGACGTTCATCCTGGAGCGGTCCGAGACATTGGCGGTGCCTTTGTAGTAGCCACCGCTGTTGTCGATGGCGTCATACAGGGCCTTGGCTTTCTTCTCGTTGATTTCTTCAATGGCCGCCAG
The DNA here is from genome assembly GCA_022865785.1 of Candidatus Aminicenantota bacterium. GTDB lineage: Bacteria > Acidobacteriota > Aminicenantia > UBA2199 > UBA2199 > UBA2199. The sequence goes on along the minus strand of JALHTJ010000167.1, from coordinate 4,270 downwards.
GCCGCCCAGGCCCTCGATCCACTCCATGACCAGCTTGATAATGTAGATGGCGAAGCAGGGCGGCGTGTTGTACATGGATTTTTCCTTGGCGTGTGTCTTGTAGCTGAGCATGGTGGTCAGACCTTCCGTACAGGCTTCGATCAGGTCGTTGCGCATGATGACCAGGGTGACGCCGGCCGGGCCGATGTTCTTCTGGGCGCCGGCGTAGATCATGCCGATGTTCTTGAAATCGATCTTGCGGCTAAAGATATCTGAGGACATGTCGATAATCAGGGGCACGTTTCCGGTGTCGGGGAACTTGGAAAACTGGATGCCGCCGATGGTCTCGTTGGAGGTGACGTGCACGTACCGGGCGTCGGGGGAAAACGTCAGGTTTTCCGGGATGTAGGAGAAATTCTTGTCCTCGGAAGAGCCGGCGATGTTCACCGTGCCGAACAGCTTGGCTTCCTTGATGGCTTTTTTAGCCCATTCGCCGGTGTGAACATAGTCGGCCTTCTTGCCGATAAGCAGGTTCATGGGCAGCATACCGAACTGCAGGCTGGCGCCGCCCTGCAGGAACATGACCGCAAAGTTCTCCGGCACGCCGAGCAGGGTACGGATCTTGGTTTCGGCGGCGTTGATCACGCTTTCAAAATCCTTGGAGCGGTGGCTGATCTCCATTATCGAAAGCCCGATGCCGTTGAAATCCAGCAACTCCTCCTGCGCCTTTTTCATGACTTCCTGGGGCAGGATCGCCGGACCGGCGTAGAAATTATACTTTTTAGCCATGGTTGTAATCCTCCTTATTTTTGTTGAACAAAATAAATTTTACCTCGCCCCGCAAAAAAAAGCAATACAAGCTTCACCTTGATTTTTGTCGGAACTTTGCCTACAATGTGAACCGGTCCGCCGCCGCGGCCGCAATAAGGGCGGAACCGTTTTTGCCGCATGCCAAGGAGGTTGCCATGACTTCTGCTTCTCAAGAGACCCGGGACCTGATCGCCCAGTGGGCCTTCGACGCCCGCCCCATCCTGGGGCGCTTCCACATCTGGCTGGAGAACGTTGAGGTCACTTGGGTGCGCGGCGAGCCGGCCAAGGAATTCACCAGGGAGATCTCGTTCATGGAGGGGGGCATGGAGCGGCTGTTCGCCGTCACCGGGGCGGTGACCGCCTTGGGCACCCGCCTTTTCGGCCGCTACGGCGCCGGCAAGGGGCTCGACAAAGACGGCCTTAATCGTGCCAAAAAGGAGGCCGACGCCATCTCGGCCTATGCCATGAGCGAGAGCCTGTGGTACCTGTCGCGCCAGCTCCCCGAGAACCATGCCATCATGGTCTGCGTCGGCGAGGGACTGATGCCCAAGGCCGGGGAGTCCCCGGAAATGGGCTCCAACCCCCAGCTCGGCTTCGGGCGGGTTTACGCCAGGCCGGCCGTGGCCCGCTGGCTCGACCGCAAGGTGGTGCGGCTGCTCAACCGCAAGGATTACAACTGGGACGAGTTCTACCGCGACATCAAGACTGCCGGCATAACCATCTGGGGCGCGGCCATTGATACCCTGGAGAACACTTCGCGCTTCTCCAAGGGAGCCGAGACAGGAGCGATGACCGTCCTGCACCTGTTCGATCAGCCGCTGGCCATAACCCGCCCCTACGAGGGATACATGGGCAATCTCTTCCTGCCGCGCCAGGTTGCCGACCGGGCCGCCGAGGATTCGATCCTCATTTCTTTCCGCACGCCTCGCGAGCAGGTGATGAAGGCCATCCGCAAGACCTACCCTGACATCACCCCGGAGCGCGTCCACGTCTGGACCCTGGGCGGCAAAAGCCGCGAGATGCGCATCGGCGACCTGTGGCGGGAATGGACCGACCTGGGGGCGCAAATCGTTGAAGAGGGTTTTCCCCTGCCGACCGGGATTCCCGCCTTTACCGAATCGGGCACCTATGCCCCGACCTATCACATCGGCCCCTATGAACATGACGGAGCGCGCCACCTGTTTTTATGCGACGGCTACGCGGCATCGGCCGAGGCCATCCAGGCCGCCAGCCTGGCCCCAATGTTGGGGTTGGCCGCCTATATCTCGCCCTTCACCTCGACCTTCGAGGTGCCGTACCACCGCGAGCGCCTGGTGATGGGGCTCGACCCCCAAGCCGGGGATTTTGCGGCCCGGCTGGGACAAGTGCTTGGCCGCGATATCGACGCCGCCACAGCCGCCCGTTTCCGGGCCATGATCGAGGATGCCAGCCAGGCCGGCATCCCGGTGCACAAGCCCTCGGTCGAGGCAGCCGATTTCTTCCCCGAAAAGAAATGGGACGTGCTGGCCGTGTCGGGCTACATGTGTCCCGACCCCTATTCCGGGGCGCCCGGGGTGGAAGAGGTCGAGCCCGGGCTCTACCGCGTGACGGTGCGCCTCGCCGGCTCGCGCGGCGACAAGCGCATAACCTTCACCCTGCGGCTGGGGGAGACCCTGGAGCAGAGCTGGCTGGTCTTCAACCCTCTGCTCAACCGCTTCATGGGCGGCGAGGATTACGAGCACCGGCCGGTGCGCATCTCCGACTCGGGGCGCATCCGCAACGAACTGCAGACCCTCTGTTCCGAAGCGCTGGAATTCCCCGAGCAGGACCACATCCGCGTCCACTTCGACCGCATCCCGCCCGAGGTGATATCACCCGCCTACCAGGTGAAACTGCTGGAGATCCTGCGCTGGTATAAAAAACACCACCCGCTGTGGTTCGCCTGGCTCGACATCGCCGCCCCCAAGGGCAAGTAGGGGCGTCCCCCCGAGGAGGAAACCGCTGCTGGGGCAATAAGTCCGGAGAGAGCGAGCGCTGGCCAATGGCCGGGCCGCATGCTACAATCGCTTCATGAGGAAAACGGGACCGCGGGCTTCCGCCCCGGGCAAGATGATCCTGTTGGGTCTGAGCCTGGTCATCCCCGGGCTACTGATCAGCATCATCGGCATCGGGTCGACTGCGCGACAAAAGCAGGCGCGGACAATCCAATTGCGCCAGCAATGGCAGGGACAGTTGGAGCGGATCGCCATTGGCTTGGAAAAGACAATTGACAGTTCTGTCAAGGCCGTCTTTAACTCACTGGCCAAGGAACCTCTTGACCCAAGTCGCCCTTTGCAGATTCAGCAAAGGCTTAAAAATCTGCTGGCCGCGTACCCCATCGTCACTTATCCTTTCATCATCACCGCCAACCGCGAGTATCTTTTTCCTTTTACCCGGCCGATGATCGCCCAGCCGGTCCGGCTTGAATTCTCCGCTTTAAGGTCCAGCCTTGGGAGGCGCCAATTCCAGGAAGGGGAAGATCATGAATTCAAGGAGCGCGACTGGTTGTCAGCCATAAAGAAATATATTGCCGGCGCCAAGCAAGCAACGGCCACGCATGAAAAAGAGGTTTTTTCCCTGGCCATCGGGCGTTGCTATTTTAAATGGGGCAAGTATCGCCAGGCGCTCCAGTACCTCCTTGAGGTCGTCAGTGGCCGGGCAATGGCCGACCATGACGATCAACAGCTGCAGGCACGGCAACTGTTGGCCCTGGCCTATGACCGCATGGGCGCACGTGAAGCGGCCGCCGGCTGCTATCTGGAACTTTACGAAGACATTCTGGCGCTGCAAGCCGCCAGTGAATCGCCGCAACTCGATTTTTACAAAAACGAGGCACTCGATTATCTCAACCGCCAGATCTCCCGTCCCGCTTCCATAAAAGAACGCTTGACCAATGCTTTGCGGCGCGAGCACCTGGAAGGGATCCCGGCCCGGGAAATGTCGCTGCGCTGGCAGTTCTTCAGTATTCCGGAGCTGGACCAGGAAGGGGTGGCCGCTGACCGGCAGGGGATCGAATTCCAACGCCTGCAACAGGTCCAGGAGTTTTACCTGGCCAATGATGAAAAAAAGCTTTTCTATACCCGCCTGCAAAAAGAACTCCCGCAATTTTTGTCTGAACCAGCGCCGGGAAAAGAGTTTCAGCCAGGAACAGGATTTTTCCGCCAGGCCGCCTTACTGGTGGCTTATGCCCCGCTGTCCCTTGAAAAGACCGCTGCCGAACACACTTTTTTCGGTTTTCAAATCGCCCTGGCCCATATTCAACAGGTGCTGTTTTCCGCCCTGAAAAAACAATATTGGCCGGATGACATACCAACGGTGGTTTTGACAACCAGGGTCGAAGCAAGCGCCTTGACTGCGGAGAGTTTGCCGCAACTGGCGCTGGAGAAGCTGCTGCCCGGGTACGTGCTGGCAGTCAAGGCGCCTCGCCCCGGATATCTTGAGGCGCGAATTCGCAGAGAGCTGC
>JALHTJ010000166.1 GCA_022865785.1 Candidatus Aminicenantota bacterium | reverse complement strand
TGCGCTTGTCCTGGAAAGGATCGATCAACACGCGGACAACGTCGTCGTCACCGCTTCCAGGCGAACCTCCGCCCCCCCAGCCGTGCTGCTCGCCGCCGCTGTCATGGACCATGGAATGGGCCGAGATCCGTGTTGCTTCCCGGTCGAAGCAAACAACGCCGATGTAAAGGCTGGTATCGTCATAGAGGATCCGTAGTTCGGTCTTTTCACTCGGCTCTGCCTCGGGAAGCGGTTCGGCCATGCGGAAATCGCTGAAAACCACGGCCGACTTCCAGACGGGGTCATCGAGGCGGCCGTCGATTTTTGGGCCTTGCCCGACACGCACAGCCTTGACCTCGACCGCGAAAATCGCTGGCGCCAGGAACCCTGACAGCATGCAGAAAAAAAGCATGAATTTCACCATCATTATACCTCTTGCCGGTGGAAGCCGCATTTCGATAAAACCGCGACGAATGGCAATTGTAATCCATAGGCGTTTTTTTTTCAAATCCCCCGGATCGGATCCAGACCGCAAAGACTTTGTGCTCAAGACGTTCATGACCTGAATTGAAAAGATGAATGAATTTGTGTGTTTTGGCGATTTGAGCCGCAGTGAACCGTACGGCCGGCCGGGCGTACTATAGGGTAGGAAGTGACATGCTCAGCGACCAGGAAATCATGACGCGCAGCCGGCAAGGCCAGAACGATCTGCTCGATGTGCTGATTGACCGCCACGGCTCGGACCTGTACACGTTCTGCCTGCGCCTTTGCCGGCGGCGTGCTGATGCAGACGACCTGTTCCAGGACAGCTGGCTGGCGGTGCTGCGCCACGGGGCGCGCTACGACGCGCAAAAGCCCTTTCGGCCCTGGCTCTTCACCGTTTGCCTCAACCTGCAGCGCGACCGCTTCCGTCGCGCCAGGCGCTGGCTCAAGGTCCTGGCCGGCCACCAGCTCGAAAGCGGGCGGGCTCAGGGGATGCGGGCGTCCGCCGCCTCCCCGGAGGGGGCCCTGGCCGGGAGCGAGAAAAAAGAGCTGCTGGAAGCAGCGCTGGCGCGGCTGGACGAAAGCCTGCGCCTGCCGCTGCTTCTTCATTATTACAGCGGCATGCCCATGAACGAGATCGCCGACGTACTGCGCCTGGCCGTGGGAACGGTCAAGTCCCGCCTGTACCGCGCCCGCGAGCGGCTGCGCAGCCTTATGCAGGAGGAAGAAGATGGAAGACCATGAATTGAAACAAATCCTGCGGAACCTGGCCGCAGACAAGATTCAACCGCCGCCGGAACTGCTGCTGAAGACCAAGGCACGACTACGGCGCAGCCGGCTCATGCCCTGGCTGCTTGCCGCCAGCGTTGCCAGTCAGGTCGGCAGCGTGATCGGCGGCTACTGGCTGCTGTTCGTTTTCCAGGCCGACTGGCTTTTCAAGGCGCTTTGGCTTTCCGGCCTCGCGGCCGCGGCGGCGCTGCCTCTGGTTCTGCTGGCGCTGCGCCTGCCCGAACAAGATTGGCCCCTTAACCGGGCCTGAATTCAGGAGGATCAAATGAATCATAATTCAACTTTCAAGTACATTTTTTTTACTCTGGCCGCGCTGGTTCTCATTCTCTTTTTCGGCCTGTTTTTCAAGCGTTTTACCATTATAGGCGGGATCCATTCACCATTGATGATAATGGGCAGGCCGCTGTTGCTGGTGCTGCCTGTGCTGGCTATGTTCGTGATCGCGGCTTTTATCGCCGTCTATGTCTACCAGGACGCCAAAAGGCGCGGGCTCGATCCCTGGCTGTGGGCCACGGTGGCGGCCTTCGTGCCCTATTTTATCGGTCTTATCATCTACCTGGTGGCACGCCAGTCGGCAAGGCGCGCCTGCGCCAAGTGCGGCCGCGCCCTGCAGAGCGACTTCAGCAACTGCCCCTACTGCGGCGAACCGCTGAGTTTGAAATGCCGCAAATGCGGCGAGGCCGTGGCCGCAGACTGGAAAGTCTGCCCGCGCTGCGCCACGCCGCTGAGCGAATCAGAAAAATGATCTACTGATGCCGGGATGGGACGGACCGGGCCGTCCGGCCGTCCCTCCGACAACGCTATTACTTGGCTATCTCGACCTGTACGGCTTGCTCATGAAGGGTTTTTCCCTCGATTGACAGGAAACGAAGCTTGAAATTCGCTTTCTGCCGCATCATTTTTCCTGAAGTCTCCTGTTCCATGGTGAATTTGACCGGACCCGGCGCCGCCAGGCGCGGACCGAACCTGCCCAGTTTGGCCAAAACCACGCCGTTACGCAGGAGTTCGACTTGGAACGCGCGAAGCCCCTCGGGATCGAACTTGAACTGGGCCGGGTCCAGTTTGAAGCACATGGGGCAGTCGGGGATCTTGTTGATCCAAATCTTGGTTTTGCGCAAATGAAACTTGGGCAAAATGAAAGAGACAAGGATTATATTCGGTCCGTCATGGCTGAAATAATCGGAACATTCATAATCGATGGCGTAACCCCCAGGGGGGATAGAAACCCCGTCCTCACTCTTTCCGACCTTCACCCATACAAATTGATCAGCTGTCGCAGCTGCACGCCCGATATAGTACATTCCACAACAAATAATAAGCTGCTGGGGATAAGCGTCAAAATAAGAACTGTGGGTCCAGCGGATGGTGTAGGATTGGCCGATCTGCAGCAACGTGCCGCTGGCCGGGACCAAAGTGGTGATTTTCGGGGCCGCGTAAGTGGGGATCAGAATCGTGGGCCCGTTCAGGTCACTGTAATTGACGTTCTCTATGGTGATCATGTAGGTCCCCGGGGCCAGGTCGGTCCCATCGAATTTTTTCCCCACCGTCCAAGAAAAATCCTTGTCGATCACCGGTACGGGCGGCGAAATGATGTTGCCGCCGCACAAGACCCGGCAGGTTTGGCCGGGGTTGGTATAAAAGGTACTGTGGGTCCAGCGAATGTGCAGGGTCATTCCCATGTACCACTCATCATCCCCCGATGTAGACGAAGGCGCTATGATATTGATGCTTGGAGCGACAGCCGATACGGTGAGAGCCGCGCAAAAAAACACCAGCGCCAACAAAATACTCTTCTTTTTCATTTTTCCTCCTCTCGATCCCAATGCCGAATTGTTCCGTTCTGCAAAGGAATCATATGTCTATAAAATAAAAAAAAAACGATGTTTATCTCACAAACAAAAAATAATAATTAAAATAGTTGACATACTGTGTAATACACACTATAATTATAACATGCTATCTACAAACGACAAACAGTATGCGCGCCCCAAGACAAGGAGGCCCCATCATGGACAATGAACTCGGCAGCATCGAAACGGAAATGAAGCGGGGCTTTCTGCAGCTCCTGGTCCTGATCATTCTCGAAACGGAAGCTTACGGCTACGCCATGGTGCGCTCCTTCCGAGACCTGGGCTACGAGGTTGAGGAGAACACCCTCTATCCCCTGCTGCGCCGCCTGGAAAAAAAGGGACTAATCCATGGCAAGTGGGAACTCAGCGAAGAAAGGCCACGCAAATTTTACGCTGTCACCAGCGCCGGCCGCGAGATGCGCGACGGGCTACTGGCCATATGGAAGAAACAGGATGAGATCATCAATCAACTTAGAAAGGAGAAATAACATGCATAAGAACCTGGAAATCTATCTCGAAGAGATCAGCCATTTCCTTTCGGGCCGCGGAGAGCGGGAGGAGATCCTGTCCGAGATCCGCAGCCACATCCTGGAAAAAGCGGAGCAGGAATCGGGGCCGGTGACGGACGCGTCCCTGGAAAAGGTCATTGCCGCCTACGGCAAACCGCGGCTGGTGGCCGAAAAATACCTGGAGGGCCGGCCGGTCATCGCCCCGGCCTTCAAGCGCCTGCTCTTCCGCTACACGACACTTCTATTTGCCATCCACCTTACTTTTATCGTGTTCGCCGTGATCTTCAAGAAAAGCTTCATCGTTTTTCCCTTCCTCTTTATCCCCCGCGTGGGGATCGTCGAGGCCATCATGTACCTGCCCGCGGCCTTCCTGACCGACTTCGGCATCGTCGCCCTGGTACTCTACTTCATCACCCAGAGCGGCAGGGAATTCAAGCTGCCCTGGCCCAAATTCGCCCTTGACCTCGACGAAATGAAGGCGCCTTCAGCCAAGAGCCTGGCCGCCAAGATCGCGACCATGGTCGGGGCCGGGATCATGCTGGCCATGACCGGGGTGGCTGTCAAGCTCTTCATCAAGTTCCAGACCATATTCCTGGTCAGCTATAACTTGGAAAATTTCCGGCCGCTGCTGCTGCCCAAGCCCGGCCGCCTGATCTCGCTGATCGTTATAGTCATGCTCGCGGCCGGGACGATCAGCCTGTTCATCAAGGTTTTCGCGCTGTCCCGCCGTCTCACCTGCTGGGTCGACGCGATCGCCGACAGCGTGGCCCTGGTCCTTATCGGGCTGCTGCTGCGCCAGCAGTATACCAACTTGTTCGCCGTCGATATCCCGCAGAAACTGCTGACCTGGTTCCACTTCACCCTGACCTTCACCCTGCTTTTCGCGGCCCTGATCATCGCCATCGACCTGGTGCGCAACCTAGTGCGACTCGGCCGCAAGCGCCTGGCCGAATAGAAACAGGCGTCAGACAGATGATGTCTGACGCCTATTCTTCACGTCTGTCGTCTGCTGGCAACGATCTTCAGATCTGTTTCATCTCCCAGGTACCGCCGTGCCGGCAGGGGCTGCCGCCGTCGACTTCTTTATAGGTACCCTTGGCCCGCCACTTGCCCAAACGCATGCAGAAAGTGCCGGTAATCTTTGTTACATGACCGGGAGCCCCGAAGCTGGCTTTGAGCACACAGCAGCCTCTGATGCGGCTGTGAGTGAGCGTGCCTGTGAAATTCTGCACCACGCCGGCGATATCGGTGATCGTGCCCCAGACGTCGGCGCTGCAACCTTTACCCTGCTTGATGGTCATGTAGAAAACTTCACTTTTGGGAACCGGGCAATTCGGTTCGGCATTGGGCTTGTGGGTGCCCTCATAATTGCCGGCTATGCAGCACAATTTCAGGGGCAGGATCTGCGCCTGCACCAGTGCCGGGATGACGGCGACAATCAATAGCAGAACCGAAAAACAAACGTAAATTTTAACTTTTCTATTCATGTGAACCTCCATAAGACAGTCAAATACGATTTGCTTGCCATTCATCTCAAATGAAAATCAAATAAAACCATTTCTTTCGCCGCCCTGGGCCGTTTGTGGTAAAATAAAAAACAAGATGTCCATATGGCTCATGCTGGCTTTGATCTTCGCCCCGGCCGTTTTCTGGATCGGCTACGCCTACTTCCACGACCGCTGCAAACCCGAGCCGCTGGTCATGGCTGCTTTCAGCTACTTCCTTGGTTTCCTGCCGGCTGGCTTTGCCTGCGCGCTTACGGCATCATGCTGCCGGCCCTGGCCATTCCCATCGATCCGGAACCGATCCGGGGGCTGAACCTGCAGTTCCTGCTTTACTGCGTTTTCGTGGTGGGGCTGGTGGAGGAGGTCTTCAAGTTCCTCCCCTTCCTGATTATCATGCGCTTCAGCGATTTCGACGACGAGTTGGACGGCATATTCTACGCCTCGGCCTGCGCCCTGGGTTTCGCATCCTATGAGAACGTGCACTATCTCCCCGGCCTGGCCGGTTTTGCCCTCTTGGGCCGCGCTTTCGCCTCGCCCCTGAGCCATAGCGTTTTCGCCTCGGTCTGGGGCCACCTGATCGGGCGGCGCCCGGTATTTTTAATAAAAACAATTGTGCAGTCGCCGCCGTCCCGATGCCAAACCGCTGCTTCTCATTCCGAAGGATTAACTCGAGAAAGATTAAGCCGGATAACCACAGGGGCATGTCTTGGTCCTGGAGTTCGCTGCATTTTTTTCTATAACGCACCGCAAAAAATAAACTTTATTCCATATCCTTAAGAACCGATTCCGGAATCTTGCCCTCAAAATGCAGGGTGCGGATGGGGAACGGTATGGTGATGCCCTCGGCTTGATAGCGCTTGTGCAGGCGCTTGATGAATTCGTGCTTTAAAATATACTGGTCCACGAACTCCTTCGCCTTGAGGATCACCGTGAAATTGATCGAGGAATCGCCGAAAGTATGATAGCGGGTGAAGGGCTCGAAGTCGCTGACCCCGCCGGGAATTTCGCGCATGACTTCCCTGGCCACCTCGATGGTCGCCTTTTCGACCTTCTCCAGGTCACTCTCATAAGCGACGCCCACCTGCACCAGGACCGAACTGATCTTTTCAGGAAGGAAATAATTCTTGACGATGGTTTTGGAAATATGCGAGTTGGGAATGATGTTCAGGTTATTGGAGAGTTCGCGGACCGTGGTGTTGCGCCAGTTGATGTCGACAATGAATCCCTCTTCGCCGCTCCCCAGGCGAATATAATCTCCGGGCCGGATCTGTCTGGAAGCGATCAGCTGCAGCCCGGCAAACAGGTTGGAAAGGGTTTCCTGCAGGGCCAGGGCCACGGCCAGGCCGCCGATGCCCAGGCCGGTGAGAATGGGCGTGATGGAGATCCCTAAGGAATTAAAAATGATCAAAAAACCGATTAAAAAGACAAATATCCTGGTCAGGTTCGTGAATATAGTAGTTCTGGGGAAAGATTCCTTTAAATTTGCAGAATACAAATTAATAACACTCACGCTCATATTGGCGGCAAAGATAGTCAGGCTCAAGATCGTCAAGACCATGATGACGTTGTGCATTAGTTTCAACAAAACCACTTCCACGGGTATGCTCAAAGTGGCAAGATAGGCGCCGGCAAAAAGAAACCACCAGACGACCCATCTTTTCAGGGCGGAGATCAGGATGTCGTCTCCTTTCCAACTGGTTTTGCGGGCGATTTTCGCGACTTTTTTCAGGATGATCCTCTTGCTGATCAAGCCGAGGATCAAGGCGCCGAAGACAAAAGCAAGCGGGGCGATGAAGGGCTTAAGAATTGTCCACATTTTATTTTTTGTCAAACTCCTCTAAAAGTTTTCGGATCTCTTTATAGTTGATCACATTGAACCTGGCCAGTGAGGACGAGATGCCGACCTTGATGGAGTAGGCCGTTTCCGGCAGGACCTTGAAGAGGTCCTCATCCGTCCAGTCGTCGCCGGCCGCCAGGATGAAATCAAACTCTTTTTTCGCCAGCCAGTGCGCCGCCGCCAGCCCTTTGTTGATCCCGGCATTGCGGATCTCAACCACTTTTTTCCCCTGCAATACCTGGAGGTCCTTGTTGGCGGTAAAGCTGATCAGGTAGTCCATAAGCTCCTTGGCCCGCAACATTCCCAATTCCGGATCGGCGTTGCGAAAATGCCAGGTCAGCGAAAATTCTTTTTCCTCAATGAAGGATCCGGGCAGGCGATCCGAATAGGTATCCAGGATCGACAGGATCTGTCCTTTCCATTCCGCGTCCAGGGTCTTGGTCTGGACCCAGTCGTTGTTTCGTTCCTTGATCCAGGCGCCGTGCTCGGCAATAAAACTGCAATTTTCAACTTTTATCCAATCGGAAATGGTCTTGCGGTCACGGCCGGTAACGATCACGAGCTGGTTGTTTTGCCTGGCGGACAAGTTCTTGAGGAGTTTCAGGATTTCCTGGTCCGGCGCCGCCTGGGAATAGTGCTTGACGATCGGCACCAGCGTCCCGTCATAATCAAGATAGATCAATCTTTTTTTGGCCTTGCGGTAGTGTACCAGGAGCGATTCCCGGTAACCGTCCAGGATGCGGGTCACCACCTTTTTCTGGGTCTCCTTGATCAGGTTCAAATGCAGCAGGAAATCCTTTGCCCAGCGAAAAATATCATAGCGCCGCAATCGGCCCTGCATGGCCTTCAGGCGTTTCAACTGTTCGTCCTGGGGAATTTCCAGCGCCTCCTTGATGGCAGCGGCGATCTCTTCGATGTAGAACGGGTTGATCACAATGGCTTCGCCCAGTTCCTCGGCGGCACCGGCTTTTTCGCTCAGGATCAGGACGCCGGCGTCCGCGGACTTGCTGGCCACATATTCCTTGGCCACCAGGTTCATGCCGTCGCGCAGCGGCGTGACCAGGGCCACTTGGCACTGGGAGTAGAGCGCCACCAGGGAGGGAAAAGCCAGGGATCTGAACTGGTACAGAATCGGTGTCCAGGTCAGGGTGGCATACTTGCCATTGATCTTGCCGACCGTTTCATCGATCTGCTTCTTGGTGCGCAGATAGTGGGTGACCCCGGCCCGCGAAGGAACCACCACCATGACCAGCTGTGTTTTCTCCCTCCAGTCGGGATTCTGTTCCAGGAAAAGTTCAAAACCCTGCAAGCGGTTGAGGATGCCCTTGGAATAATCCAGGCGGTCGATCGAGAGAATAGTCTTTGTTTTTTTAAACTCCTTTTTGAGCCGGGCCCGCTCTTTTTTTACCAATGCGCCTTTGGCGGATTCGTAAAAGGATTGAAAATCGATGCCCATGGGGAAGGTTTCGACCTGCACCAGGCGATCTTCCAGCATGATCCTGCCCATGTCATGCTCCAGCCCCAGGATGCGCAGCGCGCACCTCAGGAAATACTGGGTATAATCATTGGTATGAAAACCGATCAGGTCCGAGCCCAGGATGCCGCACAGAATTTCCTGGCGCCATTCTCCCGGCAGTAATCTGAAAATTTCAAAGGTGGGAAAGGGAATATGCAGGAAGAAACCGATCCTGACCTTGGGAAATCTTTCGCGGATCAGCTGCGGCAGCAGCATCAGGTGATAGTCATGGATCCAGATAGTGTCATCTTCGCGGATGATCTCCAGCAGGGCCTCGCTGAAGATGCGGTTCACTTTTTTAAAATCCAGCCAGAAATCCTTTTCGTACTCGACATAAGACGTGAAATAATGAAAAAGCGGCCAGATGGTGCGGTTGCAAAAACCGTGATAAAAGTTTTCCATCTCCGTTTCCGAGAGGAAAACAGGCCAGTAATTCAATTTATGCAGCCTTTTTTTCAGGACATCCGCTTCTTTTTTGTCGTTGACCGTGATGCCGGGCCAACCGACCCAGAGATATTCCAGCTTGAAATCCGGAAGCTTTTCCTGGTGTTTCAAAAAAGATTTCAAACCAGTGGCCAGACCGCCGGCGCTCTGCTGAAAATTGTAATTGCCGTTTTCCTTGAAAATGGTCACGGGCATTCGGTTGGAAACGATCAGCAGTCTAGCCATCTTCACCTCGATTAAATTTGCGGCTCCGTATCCCTTTTGCCAGAATACGGCATAAAAAGCCGGCCAGGCAATTCAATTGATTTCCTATCCCCGGTGACGCGCGCAGTTCAGCAGGAGCCTGAACAGATGATACCCAAACGCGATTGTTTAGTCAACCCTCGGCTTTTCTCCCGGGACGGAAAGACGCTGCCAAAAGGGAGACTGCGGTTAGAAGATATGACCGATCCCGAAATAAAACGATGAATGCTTCTCGCCCGGGCGTCGATCGAGTTTCATCCCCCAATCCAGACGAATCAGCAACGGTTGAAGATGAAAGCGAACCCCGATCCCCGCTGATTTTCGCAACTTGAAGATCGCAAAATCGCCGCCCTTGGCGAAGATATTTCCCCAGTCCGAAAAACCGACCACGCTGATCAGCGGCACGATCTGCCAGCGAAGCTCCTGCCTGAAAATCAGGACCGCCTCCCCGCCAATCGCCTGGCCCGTGGCCGCGTCCACCGGCCCCACTTCGTTGGCGGCGAAACCCCGGAGGGTTCCCCGGCCGGAGGCAAAAAATTTCTCCGCCAGAGAAAGCGTCTGCCCCAGCTCGTCGACCAGGCCGACGCCCAGGGAGGTGGCCCAGGTCAAACGGGGCGCTGCCCGCAAATAAAAATCGAACTGTCCTGAATAGCGGGTGAAGGGATAGTCCGAACCCAAAATTTTGGCCGCATGCTGAATACTGCTGGAAATAAAAAAACCCTTGCTTGGATTAAAAATATTATCCCGTTTATCATCATAGTAACCGAAAGTCACGTGGGCGACCTCAGCGCTCTGGGAAGCCGTTCCGGGATCCTGCTTGTTGAAGGTTATGCTTTTCTCCCATGTATAATTCCAGGAAAAAATCGAACTTTTCCACAGATTGGCCTGCTGTTGCACGGTGAGACCCTGACGATCATTGCGGAATGAGGACTCCTCTTTTTTATTTGAAAATAAAGAGACAATGGTGTTTACCTTATTAAACAACAAATAAGGAAAGCGATAGTAGCCTCTTACATCCGTTTCTTTGCTGCCCCATTGGAAACCGGCCCCGATTGAATGGGCCGCCCCAAACAGATTCCTGTGTTCCCCCTCAAGACGGGCACTAAATTGAGAATCCGTATCGTATTGGCCGCCAACCTTCAACCGATAAACAGGACTCTCTTCCACCTTGATCTGAACCTGCAAAAACTTTTTTTGTTCATCATCCTTTGTTTCTTCAAGATGGGCGGACTGCGGCGTCATGGCTCCTGCTGCCGTCAATTCAAAATCAACCAGGTCAAAGATACCCAAATCATACAATTTTTTCCTGGAGCGATTGATCTCATAAAAATCAACAATATCGCCCACTTTGAAGGTCAGCTCACGAACAATGACTGATTCTCTGGTTTTTTTATTGCCGCTGATTCTGATTTCATTGATCAATCCCCGAGCTCCCTCAGAAATCGCAAATTCTAGGTCTACCAGGCCTTTGTCGGCCAGCAAAACAGATTTTAAGGCCACTTGGACCTGGTTGAAACCTTTTTTTCGATAATATTCCTCTATTTTGGCAGTGGGATTGTTGGCCTGGAGTGTGAAAACCGGAGCCCCTTCCTGCAATTTAAGCAAATCCGTCAATTCAGACTCGGGAACAATTTGATTTCCTGAAAAAGCGATCCTGTTTATCCTGAATAAAATATTCTCATCTATATGAAAACGAATCGCGGCCGTTCTTTCCAGATCATGAAATGCAACTTGCGGCGGCGAAATCTTCACATTCAAAAATCCCTTTTTTTTATAATATTTTTCAAGCTTGCTTCTGACTTCGTCGCTTTCTGAAAACAATCGTCTGTCCCGGCGCAGATTTATCAGTTCGCGCAAGATTTCTTTATCCGCCACCTGGCGATTTCCTTTAAAATCATA
Organism: Candidatus Aminicenantota bacterium; assembly: GCA_022865785.1. GTDB lineage: Bacteria > Acidobacteriota > Aminicenantia > UBA2199 > UBA2199 > UBA2199. The sequence continues at coordinate 11,924 of JALHTJ010000166.1, read as the reverse complement.
CTCGATTTGGTTGAACTTCATTCCCTTTTTTACGGAAAAAATATAAAACAACTCGTGATCTTTCTCAATCCGATTGAAAGTAACTTTCACTTGATAATATTTTTTCCGGTAAAAAAATTGAGTGAGTTCGCTGATCACATTGCTGATGCGCTGGGCTTCAAATTGCCCTTGCAGCCACTGGCTCGTGCATTTTTTTCTTAGAGATCCCGTCATGCCCACGGCCAGGAAACGGAGAAAAACCTTTGGGCCGGCGGCAATCCGGTAAACAAGCTTTACCCCGCCTTCAACTGGATAATAATTGGCAGAAATTTTAACTGAAAGGTAGTCATTTTTCCGGTAAAGCCTGTGGATATGTTCTTCATCCTCCTGAAATTTAATAAAACTGAAAACATGTCCCGGCTTTTGTTTGATCCGTTTCATGATGGCCGGCAGCGCCAGGACAGGATCTCCCTCAATCTGAATTTTTTCAATATGTAAAAGCTTCGGCTTTTCGGCATTGCTGTCTGCATTTTTGATTGCTTCCTTCACGGAATGAAAACGGAGTTGGTATTGAACTCCCATGGTGTACAAATCAGTATTGCTTTGAATCCCCTGGAAATTCAAATTCTTTACAGGCTTGTAATTCAACATCCAGGTCGGGTTCTGTGTTTGCCGCAACCCTTGCGAATAAGTCAATTCGAGCTTGGGGGTGATATTCTTCCCGATTGTAATTTTGGCACCCGGATCCTCTTTTGATGACAGCAAGCTGCCATCGATACGGAAACTTTGCAAATTCAAATTTTTCTTGATCAGTTCTTCCATCTTGCCCGTAACGGCATAACTTAAATAGTTCAGGGCGGTATTTCCGGTTTCATACAAAATCGAGCCGCTCAGATCATCAGGTGCTTTGCCGGTTGCCAGCAGGGAGACAATGCTTTGTTCTGAAAGGGGGGGGACAGAGGAAAAAGAAGCAAGGAAAGTCTGCGGAGTGCCGATTAAAGCCAATTTAATATCGTAAGCGCCGATTTGGGTACGGGAATCAATATTAAAATCAGGTTCAATCATATTGGGATTGACAAAATTGATCTGGCCTTTTTCAATTGAAAATATTCTGTTTCCAAAAAATATACTTCCTCCTTCTTTCACAAAAATTCGCCCTGACAACTGGGGCTGAAAAAAGGTTCCGCCTATGGTCAAATCGGCATTCAATTCCGAGCGGCAAACATTATTGTCCACTACGATCGCCTGCGGTGTTTTCAAATGAATGTTCAGTTTGAAGCGCTTTTCCAAATCAGCATCCTCACTCTCGGCAATCATTTCCTTTTTATTAATTAAAAAATCATATAAATAAGATCCGACATTGAATGGCTCATTGTATTCCCCGCCATTCAATTCAATATTTCCCTTTAAAAAGTATTCCTGACGGGATGAAAGCAGGCCCAGTTGACCGGAAAGGTTCGTGAACAGACCTTTCGGGAAGTTGAATTTTACATCCGCCATCCGTAACTGCATGTCGACCGCGGGTTGCTGCTGATTTTCCAATGCCACCGACCCTTTTAATTCTATGGTTCCGCCATTTAAATTGCCGGTCAATCGTTCAATGGCAAATTTCCCATTGTGCAGACCGACTGCGCCATTGAGTTGATTAAAAAAAAGATTGCTTGCCCCGAATTGCAGGTTGTTGTTCATAACCTCAATTTTGCCATTCCATTCCATATCTTTTATGGTTCCGCCGATATTCAATTCAAAGGCAATACTTCCCGAAGCGACCAGCTCCGGGAAAAAACCAAGCAAAATTTGTGAATCCAATCTTCCCTTCATGGAAAAATCCAGCGGTTTTTCTTTTTGCAGACCAACAAAACCTTTCATGACCAATTGCAGATCATCTTGCCCTATTAAAACCACTTCCTGCAAAATAATCCGCTTCTCAATGCTGACAATTTTGATTGGCCCTTCCAGATAAAAAGGCATGCCCTTTATACTCAGATCATCCAATGATATGGTTGCCGTGCCCACCAGATCCGCAAGATCGGGATGATTTCCTTTTAAGCGGATATTCCCGCTTATCTCTCCGGTTGTATTTTCAGGGAGGTCCATAGCCAGGAAGGTTTCAAGGATTGCCAGGGGGCAATGAGAAATGGTCAGATCAATACTATAGGATTCCTTTGTTTGCGGGCCGGGAGGATTTCCCGGCGACAATTTCAAGAACGACAGGGGCACGGTTCCATGGCCGCTCACTTCCCCGTCCTGGATATTGAAGCGGAGCGCCTGCAGCATCAATACATTATCTTTCATATCCAGCTGCAATTGCATGTGGGTCAGGGGAATGCCCCTGGAAGAAACGAGCAACCGGCCTTGTTCAACCTGGATGGATCCGGAGAAAACCGGTGCGGCCACTGAACCGTTGATTACTATCTTGGCATCCAGATCGCCTTCAAAAAGCAAATCAGGCAGGAAAATGCTTAAAAAATCTCCCGCGCCCTTTCCCGAAATCGTGATCTCTTTTCCTTGTCCGGGTTCAGACGAAAGCTCGCCGGAAGCGTGGACCTCCACTTGATCCATCATGAAAGAAACGTCCTCCATGACCAGGGCGCCGGATCGATACGCAAATCGCAGCGGGTTGACGTTTCGCATATTCCGATCTCCCGAGGCCATGAGCAAATCGGACAGCTCGCATGAAATGGAGAGAGATTCCTTGAATTGCAATGGCAGAAACGCCGCTTGAATCTTGCCGCTGACCGTTCCCGAGATTCTATCCTGGATCGGCATGGGAAGCAGCTTTAAAAATTCTTTTATGGAACCATTGCGGGTTGAAACTTCAATTTTCGTCCCGAATGGCCGGCGCAGGTCCATGGCGCCGGAAATTTCAGAATTGCTGGACGGCAGGCGGATCGAAAAATTGATTTTCTCCTTGGTGGAATGTATGTTTCCCAGGACATTTCCCCACTTCATCTGCTCCATGTAAAAATCGGCAATGGAAAAATCCCCGTCGACCAATGTGTTGAACAGAAAAGGGACATCGGGCTTTTTGGTCATTCTGAGTTTGAAATCCAACATGCCCTGCATGGGCGGCAAGGCGAAAGGGAATTCCTGGCCCAATTGGGCCAGGTCCAGCCCCGGAGACCGCACCTGCACGTCCAGGCTTTGGCCGGCGGATCCTATGGGCACGGTGCCGTTGACGATCACCATTCCCCAGGATTGGTTGAGGAGCAGGTCGTCGATACGCAAAACCTGGTTTTTAAAAAGCAACGATCCTGCGAATTCCAGGGGCGAGCGCATAAGGTTTTTGATCCTGCCTTGGGTGAAGCGAACCTGCAAAACAGGCATTGAGGTAGTGCCCGATATTTTTGCCGCCAGCAGCATCTCGCCGTCGATCTTTTTCTCCGCCAGGAAGCGAAACGTATCGTTGAATGGCGAGAGAGAAAGCAGGATGCCCCGCAGGTGATCGATCTTGCCGTTGATAAATCCGGAAAGCTTGTCCTGTTCAATATTGAGTTCGCCCTGGATGCTATTCCCTTGAGACTGCAATTGAGCTTTTTTTACCCGAATCATTCCCTGGAGAAAATCCAGGCGTAGATCCCCCGCCAACGCCACTCCGTCCCCTTCGTGCGGCCGCATGGCCTTGGGCTTGAATTGCGCGTTCAAAGAACCTTGGATCGCCGATCGCGTCAATGCGGCAAAGGAGACATCCATGCTTCCGAAACCATACGAAAAAAGATCGATCGGCAGAATCCCCTTGACAAGGCTGAAGTCCAGATCTTTCCAGCTTAAAAGCAAATGATGGGGGCTTTTTTCGATCCGCGGCGAAAATACGGCATTGCCGAGAATTTCGCCTCCCAAAGCTGATACTAGGATCTGCCTGATTTCCAGTAATTCTCCATCTTGAAATAATTGAAATCCAAAGCGGAAGCGGCTTAGACGCGCCAGCTCATGGCGTATTTTTCCCGGCGCAAGCAGATCCGCAAGATCTCCGGGAGAGATATCCCCTTTGACCTGCATGTCCAATTTCATGGAGAGCCAATTGTTCAGAATTCCCGAAAACTCCAAATCTGATTTTTCTATCTGCATGACCGCTTGGGCAATGGCCAGGCGCTGGTGACTGATGCGGCCGCTCAAGTGCAATTCATTTATGGCTTTCTTGCGGCCGTTGAAAAAAAGTTCGCCCGGTCCCGAATTGTCAACGGACAATTCGTGGTCGCCTTCCCCTTTTGATCTAAGTTCCACATTTAATAATGGGGAAAGCAGGGTCATTTTATTTGTTTCATCGCTCCAAAATACCTGCATCTCTTTCATGGTCAGTCGATCGAAAATGAATTCGGGGATGGCTGACATTTCCGCCGACGGCTTGATGACCGGCAAATTACTGGAGCCATCCTTGAGGATCTCAACAAGAATATAGGGCTTGTCAAAGTGAATTTGCCTGAAATGGATTTTCTTGCCCAATAAAAGATCGACAGTGACTTGGATCACGATTTTTTCGGCTTTCAGGAAAGGGCGGCCGGGATCTTCTCCCCGGGCGTAAAAAACAGGCTGATCCATGGAAAAACGAAGAGAAAAAATATTGAAATCCGCTGAGGCCGCTGAAACGGACGAGCCGAAATTTTCAACCAGGTAATTGTTTATGGCAGACAGGACGATCTGGTTGATAAATAACTTATAAAAAACAAAAACAATAAAAATGAACGACATGGCAGCAAAACCAACGATCCATGCCTTTTTTCTTTTCACATTCAATCACAGCGAAACGAGGAGCATGTGCGAAAAACGATATAACATCACGAATCGCGAATAAGTTTGTTTCTTTTTTTTCGACTCACGCATCACGTCTTTGAGCATTGCGGCTGACGTCCCAGCCCAGGCGCTGACGGCGTTCCGATCACGGAAGCCGCCAAGGGTGGGAATTCATTTTTTGAATTTTTCAACTGCCGGCCGCCGAGCTCATTTTCCGTTCTACCCCTTTGCCTCTTTCCTCAACCGTTCAAGCATTGCCCTGGCTTCTGGCACCTGGGCCAGGAACTCGTCCAGTTTCTTGCAGGAATACTCGGAGCAGGCGGCGCAGTTGGCCACTTTCTTTTCAGCTGCGCATTTGCGGATCTCGCAGACACTGCAGTAGTTGAACAGGCGCGGGGATCCGCTGCTGCAGCCGTCGCAGTTGATGTCCGCGGCCTTGATGTCGGACTTGAACATCTCCGACCATTTTTTGGCCGTCTCGGCACGCAAGGCGTCGTCGTCTTTTTGGGTGGCGATATAAGCCGGGCATTCACTGCAGGTCAGTCCGCAGGCGGCGATTAATTTCTTCTCTTTCTTGCCCTCGTTCTCTTTTTTCACCTCGTCACCCCGGCGCCCGAACAGCAGCGGCGCGCCCATGCCGGCCAATACCACGGCCAGGCAGCTTTGGCAGAATTCTTTTCTGGTTGGCATATGAATCATCTCCTTTATTGAAAAAATTGCTCTTGGAATCGCTCAATCGGAAACCAGGAATTTCGGCGGCCGCCGCTGCCTGGTCCCCTGCTCATAGCCGTAGGCGATCTCCAGCAGCAGCGGCTCGCTCCAGGCCCGGCCGAAAAAGGAGACGCCCACCGGCAGTTCATCCACGAAACCCATGGGCACGGTGATGCTCGGGTAGCCGGCGATGGCCGCCAGGGAAGAACTGCCGCCCAGGAAATGGTCGCCGTCGATCAGGTCGGTCTTCCAGGCCGGGGCCCCGGTCGGCGCCATGATGGCATCCAGCGTGTGTGCGTCCATCAGCCTGTCGATGCCTTCATCGCGCGCCGCTTTCCACATCGCGGCCAGCGCCTTTTTGTATTCTGGTGATGCCAGATCCCCCTTCTCCTGCGCCATTTCCAGCAGTTTCTGGTCAAAGTATCTCAGTTCTATGGGGTCGGCCTTGTTGAATCCAATCAGTCCTTCGAGATCATTCACCGGGGCGGCATTTCCCAAGCCGGCAAAATAATTGTTGAGCCCGTCCTTGAATTCGTAGAGCATGACCTGGAAAGAGTCGTTTTCCATGGCGCGCTCCTTAGGAGATTCGACCTCGATGATCGTCGCTCCCCGGCTTTTCAGGAAGGCCGCCGCCTGCTGCAGCAGGGTATCCACCTTGTGGTGATAGTCGGCCGAGCCCTTCAGCATTCCGATGCGCTTGCCTTTCAGGCCGTCCGTTTTCAGGAACTGCGCGTAGTCGCTTTGGGCTTTTCCCGGCGCGGTCAGGGTCTTGGTGTCCGTCTCGTCGATGCCAACCAGTGTCCCCAGGCAGATGGCCACATCTTCCACCGTGCGCCCCATGGGACCGGCCGTGTCCTGGCTTGAGGAGATGGGGATGATGCCGGAACGGCTGACCAGCCCGACGGTCGGCTTGAGGCCGACGATGCCGTTGTTGTTGGCCGGGCAGACAATGGAGCCGTTGGTCTCGGTGCCAATGGCCACGACACAGAGGTTGGCGGCCACGGCCACGCCGGAACCGGCACTCGAACCGCAGGGATTGCGGTCCAGCACGTAGGGGTTGCGGGTCTGGCCGCCCACCCCGCTCCAGCCGCTCGAGGAAAAATTTGCGCGGAAGTTGGCCCATTCGCTCATGTTGGCCTTGGCCAGGATGACCGCTCCGGCCGCCCGCAGTTTTTTGGCTACCCAGCTGTCTTTTTTCACGAACGAATTCCGCAACACGGTGGCTCCGGCCGTGGTCGGCATCGGGTCAATGGAATCGATGTTGTCCTTGAGGATGACCGGAATGCCATGCAGGGGGCCCCTTGTCTTGCCGGCAGCCATTTCAGCATCCAGTTCGGCCGCGATCTTCAGGGCGTCGGGGTTGACGCAAAGGATCGCATTGAGCCGGGGCCCGCTACGATCGACGGCCTCGATGCGGTTCAGGTACCCTTTCACGACATCGGTGATGGTGAAGCGCCCGTCCTGGTAGCCCTGTTGGAGCTGCCGGACGGTGATCTCCTGCAGGTCGACGCCGAGGGCCGGCTCGGTGGCCGGGTTCGCGGCACCGCAGCCGCAGCCGCAGGCAGAAAAAGCGAGCAGAACGACGCCGACCAGGGCTGACAGTTTAAAGAGTTTTCTTTTCATGTCCGAATTATAAGTTTTGCGCACAGCAAATGCAAATCAAAGTTCCATTGCCCTTTCCATACTCTTTTTTTCTCTGTCCTCTGTCCTCTGACTTCTGTTTTCTTCCCTATCGCCTCTCGCCCACAGCCTCTAGCCTTGGGTACTGCTTTTTATTCTTCTTTAAAAGCGATAAGTGGCCGCGGCCACGGTGACGCCGGAGCCGCAAGCCAGCAGCAGGATTTTTTGGCCGGGAACGGGCCGACGATCGGCCAGGGCCAGTTGCAAAGCCAGAAACAGTGAAGTGGAAAGGGTGTCAGGCAGCCGCTCCGAACAGTTGATCAGCTTATCCCCGGAAAAGCCGATAGCTGCCGGCAGCCTGGACAGGAAACCGGCTGAAATTTGCGCGGGCACGACAAAATCGATCTCTTCCCGGCGCAGGCCGTCCTTGGTCAGTACAGCTTCGACCACGGCCCCGGCCATGGAGAGATAAATATCTTCCAGTTCGGCCCGGCGCTGAATAACGATCCGTCCCCGTTTTTCAGCCAGACTCACCAGCGAAGTATACAGGTCGGAATAATCGTCCCGGGTATAAAAGGCGAATTCGCCAAATCCACTGCCGCGCCAGGGCGAGAGATCAAGCAGCAGGGCGGCGCCGCTGGCCGGATAAGCAAAGCGCGGGTCGGGGTGGCGATCAGGGTTGGCCTCGCTGGCCACCACCAGGCCAGCCTCGATCTCCCCATTCTGCAGCAGGGCGCCAACCACTTGCGCGGCATCAAGCATGCCGCACCCTCCGTTCTGCAGATCGAAGGCCAGGGTGCTCCGTTTCTGGAATTCAATATTGATGCCGAGCCGGTGCTGGATAAAGACAGCCATGGCCGGTTCACAGATGTGGTTGTCGCGATGGACCCCGGCATTGATCAGCAGGCCTACGGCTTCCTTGCGGTGCTGGGAAGCTTGCAGACAGCGGCGCCCAGCTTCGACGGCGTGGCGGACCGAACCCCAGCGTCGGAAATGCCGGCGCGGCAGACTGCTGCCCAGGCTTTCGATACGGCAATGGCGCATGTCAGTACACTCCCGCAAACCGCGCCCGGTACCTTTGCGGCAAATCATCGAAGCTGTAAGTGGCGTGGGCGATAACGATCCCCGAGGCGCCGCTCACCAGCATGATATTGTGTCCGTTCTGGATGCGCCCCTGCAGTATGGCGTCGTGGATGGCCAGAAAGTGGCTGGTGGTCGACGTATTCCCATAGTGATCGGCACTGCAGCGGGTAATATCGGGGAGCGCACTTCCCAGATACCGACTGACAGCCCTGACGCCGTTTTCGATGGCCCGCACCGATACCTGGTGCGGGATAATGTGCTGCAAATCATCCAGGGCCCAGCCGCTGGCGTCCAGGGCCCGTTTAAAGTAGGCGGGAAAATGCTCGTTGCCCTTACGCTGCAGGCCGCGGGCCTTGGTTACCAGGATGCCGCCGCGGCCGCGACGCGAAGGGCGGGAATAACAATAATGATCGTGCTTGGCTCCCGTGACCAGATCTATGTGCCGGAAACCGCTATGGGGGTCGGGCGAACTGTCGAGGACCAGTGCCGCGCCGCCGTCGCCCAGGGTCAGGGCGGCGATCTGGCCGTCGAAGCTGTGGCGCAGCTCACGGGCGGCGGTTTCGGCCAGGGGCAGGTTTTGCTCGCCACTGACCACCAGGCCGCAGCGGGCCATCCCGGAACGAATCATCCCCTGCAGTACATAAATACCGGTAAACATGCCGGCACAGGCATTCACAACGTCGAACACGCGGGCATTTCCGGCGCCAATAGCGGCGCGGATGCGCACCGCGGTTGCCGGTTCCAGGTGAAATTCGTTTTCACGGTTGTACTTGGAAATGCTGGTGCAGACAATGACATCCAATTCTTCGGCGCGGTAGCGCGACATGGCCAGCGCCTGCCGGGCAGCGTTGATACCCAGGTCGACCGCGTATTCACCCACCGCCACGCGGCGCTCGTGGATCCCGGTGATCCGCTCCAAATCCCAGCGCGGCCGCCGGCGGCAGGAAACGAGCAACTCTTCCATGCTGAGGGTTTTTTCAGGGAGATAAACACCGAGGCTCTCGATGCGGACAGGATCGAGCGGAATGGCCACGACCGGGATTGCCTCACTCATGGTTCCTCGCAGCGCGTGGGATCAGGGCAGCGATGCCCTGGCGAAATGTCACAGACGGCCTGTAGCCGAGTTCGTTTTGCGCCTTGCTTATATCGTAGCGACAGTCGCAGGCGACCAGGCGGACACCGTAGCGACTGAGCGCGGGGGGGGCGGAGGTATTCTTCAGTCGGGCGATCAACTCCAGGAGGGCTGCCAGGAAGTACACGACGGGAAAGGGCAGGGCGAATCGTGGCGGCGCTACGCCAAGGGCGGCGGCGAGAGCGCAAAATGCGGCCCGGGCCGTGACCTCCTCACCATCGGTCATGTGGTATATCTGGCCAGCGGCCGGCGGCGTCAAGGCAGCCAAAATAAGGCCATGGCTCAGGTTTTCCAGGTGGGAAAGCCCAAGGTGATTGGCAGCACGGCCGACAAAAACCAATCGCCTCCGACGCAGCAGCGCGGCCAGGCGGGGGAAAATGGTGGTATCACCCGGCCCCCAGATCACGCCGGGGCGGATCACCACGGTCTCCAACCCACCGCGGCCATGGGCCTCACGAACCAGTTTTTCTCCGGCGATCTTGCTGCTGGTATAGAAATCCCGCATCGAATCGGCGCATGGTGTTTTCTCATCAACCCGGGTTCCGGACCGGGGCAGACCGAGTACGGTCAGGGAACTCACGTGGATCAGCCGCTTCACCCCGGCATCCCGGCAGGCATTAATTACGTTGGCCGTGCCTTGGACATTGGCCTGCCAGAATTCCTGACGGGACCCCCAGTCGGAAACCTTGCCTGCGGTATGAAACACCAGTTGCTGACCGGCCATGGCCCGCTGCAGCGATTGCCGGTCCGAGATATCTCCTTCACTGATATCGACTCCGGAATGGACCAGGCCGGCAATATCACTGGTTTGCCGGGCCAACGCTCGTACTTGAAATCCCTTTTCCCGCAGCTTGGCAAGCAAATGGCCCCCCAGAAAACCGGTTGCCCCGGATACCAGGGCGCTGGTCCCGGTTACCAGGGCGATAGTCGGCCCGACATCCGTGCTCAACCCGACACCAAATCCAGTTCCTCACGCAAGGCCCGGCGCAGCGGCTTGCCAACCGCGGAGTGGAAAAGGCCGTCGCGGATTTCGATGGCCGCCGGGACTTTAAATTTGGCCAGGTTCTGGCGGCAGAAAACCAGGAGCTCCTCATCGCTGATCTCGACCCCATCACGCGGTACGACGAAGGCCTTGACCAGTTCGCCGCGGGCGGCATCGGGGATGCCGATCACCAGCGCTTCCAGCACCTTGGGGTGTTCGTGCAGCACGGCCTCCACTTCCGCCGGGTAGATATTCATACCGCTGCGTATGATCATGTCTTTCAAGCGGTCCACGACACGAAAGTAGCCGTCGCGGTGCATCTGGCCAATGTCGCCGGTGTGCAACCAGCCGTCCCTGAGTTGGGCGGCGGTCTCCACCGGGCAGTTCCAGTAGCCTTTCATAACTTGCGGGCCCTTGACAATGATCTCGCCGGGCTTGGTCCAGTCCCCCGCGAACGGCATGTCCAGTTTTCCGGTTTCGAAGTCCACCACCCGGGCCATGGTACCGGGATAGGGCAGGCCGATCGTCCCGTGGCGGTCGTCACCGAAGGGCGGATTGCCATGGGTTACCGGCGCGGCTTCGGTTAATCCATAGCCCTCGACCGGGTGCACCCCGGTGCGTTCGATGAAGGTTCGCTGCACCGCCGGAGCCAAGGCGCTGCCGGCGCAGGGGCAGACCTTGATCGAGCGCAGGTTGTGCCCGGCAATATCCGGAAAATGGCTTATGGCCACCAGCATGGTCGGGACAACCGGGAATACGGTCGGCCGATGCTGCTCGATGGTCTGGATCAATCCCTTGGTATCGGTTGGGTTGGGAACCAGCACCACGGTGGCAGCGGTGAGAATACCCAGGTTCAGGCAACAGGTCAATCCGAAGCCATGGAACAGCGGTACTGCGGCCAGAGTGGTTTCCTGACCGTCGCGGATACTTGCCCAGACACGGTTTTGTTCTGCATTGACCAGCAGGTTGCGATGCGATAATTCGACCCCCTTGGAAACGCCGGTGGTCCCTCCGGTATAAAGCAAAACAGCGGTTTCCTCGAGCTCGATCGCCACCGGACGCGGGGTTCCCGCCCCCAGCAGCGAGGGGAACCAGCAGTCTTCCGGGCCAAGCTTGAAGCGGGGCAGCTTGCGCTCCTTGGTGAGAGTATAGAGCGTCCAGAGCAAAGGTGGGAAGTACTCCTTGATGCGGGTAACCACAATGTGCCGGATCGCCGTTTTCGCTTGGACCTGCTGAACTATCGGGAAGAAACGATCGAGAACGACCACCACGTTGGCTCCGCAGTCCTTGAGCTGGTGCTCGGTCTCACGTGCCGAGTAGAGTGGATTGAAAGGCACAGCGATAGCGCCGATTTGGACGGCGGCCAGGAAAGCGATGACAAACTGCGGACAGTTAGGCAGGAATATGGCCACCCGGTCGCCCTTTTGCACTCCGAGCCCCTGCAGGGAGGCGGCGAAACGGATGACATCCCGGTAAAGTTTGGCATAGGAGATCGAGTAACCAAACAGCCGCCCGGCCGCGGCCACGGCCAACACAATCGCGGTTCGATCGGGATAACGGCCGGCCGCCGCGGGCAGCAGGTCGGCAAGAGTCAGCGACGGAGTTTCTACATGGTGGGGAACGCCCTTTTCGTAGTACTTCAACCAAGGTTTGTTCATAGGCACGTTATTGGCTCCTTGTGTTTGG
>JALHTJ010000165.1 GCA_022865785.1 Candidatus Aminicenantota bacterium | reverse complement strand
TGGTGGCTCTGCTGCCGGAATTTTTAATGACCGGCTTCAAGGTCGGGGCTCTGCCCTTTGTCGGCGATTTCCTGGAAGCCAATATGCCGCGCTGGTTCTACGAGGGTTTTAATGTGAAATTTTATTTTGGAGGTACTTCGATCCTGATCGTGGTCGGTGTGGCCATGGATACCGTGCAGCAGATCGAAGCTCAGCTGACCATGCGCAATTATGATTCTTTTTCGCGCAAGGGGCGTATAAAGGGACGGCGCGGATGAAGCGTTTGATCCTCTTCGGCGCGCCCGGCTCAGGCAAGGGAACCATGGGTGATCTCATCCAGCGTGATTTCAACTATGCCAAAATTTCCACTGGCGACATCCTGCGCAACGCTATCCAGCAGGATAGCACCGACGGTCGCCAGGCAAAAAGCTTTATGGAGTCCGGTGGACTGGTCCCGGATGAACTGGTGATCGAATTGGTGCGCCAGCGCCTGAGTCGCAGTGACCTGGATGGCGGCTACGTTTTGGACGGCTATCCACGCACCCTGGCCCAGGCTGAAGCCCTTTCGAATATCGCCAGCGAGAGCGAAAAGGCTATTTTTATCGAAGTTTCGGAATCCGAAGCTGTCGAGCGCTTGCTTTCGCGATTGACCTGTAGTGAATGCGGCGCCATTTACAACCTGATCAGCAAGCCGCCAAAAACGGCCGGGACTTGCGACCTCTGCCGCGGCCGCGTCGCCAAGCGCGCTGATGACAACGAGGAAGCGGTGCGGCAGCGTTTCCGCGTGTATGGCGAACGTACCATGCCGGTGATCGAGTTTTACGGCCATAAAAAGGTGCTCGAGCGCGTTAATGGCGGCGGGGCGGCCGCTCTGGTCTATGAAAAAATCAAAGGGTTGATCGCATGATCATGCTGAAAACGGACCGGGAACTCTCATTGATGCGCGCCGCCAATCGCATCGTGGCCCTGGTCCTGGGCGAGCTGGGTGAAATGATCAAGCCCGGCGTTACTACCCTGGAACTGGACACTTGGGCGGAACAGCGAATCCTTGGCCTAAAGGGCAAACCCGGCTTCAAGGGCTACGCGGGCAGGAGCGGTGCGAATCCTTTTCCGGCCACCCTGTGTACTTCGATCAATCAGGAAGTGGTGCACGGCATCCCTTCGCTGCAGCGTATCTTGCAGGAAGGCGATATCATTGGTGTGGACGTCGGCGTCATCTATGAGGGCTATTATGGAGACGGCGCCTATACCTACCCCGTGGGCAGCATTTCCCCACAAGCGCGCGACCTTCTGGATACCTGCCAGAATGCCCTGCAGTTGGGTATCGCGCAGGCCCGTTCCGGCAATCACCTGGGTGACATCGCCAAGGCCATCGATGGCTGCGTGCGGGCCCGGGGATTTCAAGTGGTGCGTGACCTGTCAGGCCATGGCATCGGCCGCAGCCTGCACGAGGATCCGCAGATCCTGAATTATTACGACGGCCGGAGCGGCAGCAAACTGAAAAGCCGCATGACCCTGGCTATCGAACCCATGATCAATGCCGGTTCATATGAAGTGCGTACCCTGGATGATGAATGGACGGTGGTCACCTGCGACGGCAGCCTTTCCGCCCATTATGAGCATACGGTAGCCCTGACCGACAACGGCGCCGAAATTCTAACGAGGTGTTGATGGCCAACAAAGAAAAGGATGTCATCGAAGTCAAGGGCGTTATTCTGGAATCGCTGCCCAACGCCATGTTTCTGGTGGAATTGGACACATCCCACCACCGCATAACCGCTCACCCGTCGGGCAAGATGCGCAAGAACAACATCCGTATTCTTCCCGGAGACAAGATACTTCTGGAAATATCGCCCTATGATATCACCAGGGGTAGAATAATCTATAGATTTAAATAGGAGGCTCAGATGAAAGTAAGAGCATCTGTCAAGAAAATTTGCAATAAATGCAAGGTTATCAAGCGCAAAGGCGTTGTGCGAGTGATCTGTAAAGATCCCAAGCACAAACAAAGGCAAGGATAAGGAGGCAAAGTGGCTAGAATCGCCGGAATTGAAATTCCCAATCACAAACGAGTGGAAGTCGGCTTGACTTACATCTATGGCATTGGCCGTCAAAAATCCAAGAAGATCTTGGATGGCGTCAAGGTCGATTTGAACAAGAAAATCAAGGATCTGACCGCTGAAGAGCTGAGTCGGATCCGCAAGCATATTGAATCGGATGAGATGGTCGAAGGTGATCTGAAGAAGAAGATCAACACCGATATCAAGCGTATGATGGATATTAACTGCTACCGCGGGCGCAGGCACAAAAAAGGCCTGCCGGTCAGGGGCCAAAGGACCAAAACCAATGCCAGGACGCGCAAAGGTCCGCGCGGCTCGATGATCAAGAAGAAGAAATAAGGGAGGATGCCGATGGCTCAAAGAAAAAGCAGCAGCAAGACCAAAAAAAAGGATAAAAAGATCATTTCGCACGGGATCATGTTCATCCATTCAACTTTCAACAATACAATCATCACCATTACCGATACCGAGGGCAAGGTGTTAACCTGGGCTTCGGGTGGTATGGTCGGTTTCAAGGGCTCAAGGAAATCCACCCCTTTCGCGGCTCAACTGGCCGCTGAAAAGGCGCTTAAGGATGCCGAAAATTTCGGTGTGCGTACCTTGGACGTCCGGGTCAAGGGACCGGGTGCCGGCCGCGAAAGCGCCATCCGTTCCATCGGCGGCACGCCGATGCAGGTGCGGTCCATTAAAGACGTCACTCCGATCCCCCATAATGGATGCCGGCCGCCGAAAAAGAGACGCGTCTAAGGAGGATAAAAAGTGGGAAAATATACAGGATCTTTATGTCGTTTGTGTCGAACCGAAGGCAAAAAACTGTTTTTGAAAGGCAAACGCTGCCTGAGTGATAAATGCGGGGTGGAAAAAAAGAACTATCCTCCCGGCATGAAGGGATCGCGGGTTAATTTCCGCAAGTCCCATTATAAAAACCAATTACGCGAGAAGCAGAAGGTGAAAAGATTTTACGGCGTAGGCGAGAAGCAGTTTCGCAACGTTTTTACCGCTTCAGCTCACAAAAAGGGCATCACGGGTGAGAATTTGCTGAAAACCCTTGAACTGCGTCTGGACAATGTGGTCTACCGGATGAACTTTGCCTATTCACGCAACCATGCCCGGCAGATGATCCGCCACGGTTTTTTTGCCGTGAACGGCAAAAAGGTAAGCATTCCTTCCTATAGCGTCGCTTTGAATGATGAGATCTCATTCCGCGAAAAGAAGCGTGCCG
>JALHTJ010000024.1 GCA_022865785.1 Candidatus Aminicenantota bacterium | reverse complement strand
CTGTTCAAGCTGGACGCGGTCAACTGTTTAAACTTTTCAAAAAAAGATGACAAGATATACCTCTCGGCTGGCGACTATTTTCATGCCTTCAGCGACTTTTCCGATATCTACGAGTTCGACATCAAAAAGCCGCACTTGAAAAGGCTATCCCGCGGCCAACGCCTCTCGCAACCGGTCAAAAAGGAAAATTCCAACGAAATATTCTGCGTCCAACGCCGGGACGGACAGTTCTTCCTGGCTATTTTTTACCCAGGCAAGCAAGCGGCAAAAACGATTTCCCAAGCCTTTGCCGGACTCTCGCAACTGAGCCTGTCTCCCGACCAAAGCCTCCTCGCCGCATCGGTCAAGCCGGAGGGCGGACCGTGGGGAATCGCCATCTTCAGCAAAAACGGAGAAATGATGGAGTTCGTTTCGCTCCCCGGCGCCATCCTCAGCCAGCCCCGCTGGATCGATAACTCTCGCTTATATTTCATCCAATCGGGAGAAAAATCGATGCAGTTCGCCGAGTATTCAATAGCAGACAAAGAAAGCAGTTTTCTCGATGAACCGCCTTTGAACGGCATAATACAGTTCGCTTTGTCTGATGATGGGAGGGAGGTTTTTTACACCTACTACAGTGGCCGCGGCCAGGAGATCGCCCGCATAAGATTTGAAGATCTGAATTTTTTCACTGATCAAAAAGTATCTGTTCGGACCGTCATCCCGGAAAACACCTCCAAACGTTTGGATATCTCTTCCCGTCCCTACCGCTTCTGGCGCGACCTGCTGCCGCGCTGGTGGGCCCCGGCCTGGCGCATGGGCGGCGACGAATTCCAGGCCGGCATCTTGACCGGCGGCCAGGACGCCCTGGGCATCCACACCTTCAGCCTGGAAGGCTACTACGGCTTTTCCAGCCGGCGGGCAAATTTCTTGTTCAGCTATGTTTACGACGGTTTGTTCCCTACCCTCTCACTCTCCTATGCCGACGATTCCGATTATTATAACGAAGCTGACTACACGCAGCGAAGCCAGGAGCTGAAATTGGCTTCGTTATGGCCGCTGCGCGTCCATCGCCGCTCCCAGTTGTACGGATATGCCGACCTGCACGCGGAGCGCCGCTTCGCAATTCATGGAAAGGACACTTACAAGCTCAACAGCAACTTCAATGGTTTTCGCATGGGATTGAGCTTCAACTCGGCCCGCGAGTACTACGACTCCATCTCTCCCACGGACGGTCTCCGCCTCGTTGTGCAGGGCGCTGTTCACCCCGCCGGCCTGGGCAACCATTGGTCCAACCGCAATATCCAGGCCGACCTGCGGCATTATATCCCCCTGTTCCGGCCCGGCGTGCTGGCCTGGCGCCTGGCCGCGGCCAGGAGTTGGAACGCTGGCAACCACTACTACGAAATGGGCGGCTTCATGGCGGAAAGCGGGCTGGGAAACAACCGCCCATTCAAGCTGCTTCGCGGCTTGGGCTCGGTGTATTACAGGGGCGACAGGGGCTGGCAGTTCAACCTGGAGTACCGTTTGCCCTTATGCAAAATCGAGAAGGCTGTCTTGCCCGCAGTCAGCATCGATCGCATCTGGCTGGCCCCGTTCTTCGACATGAGCCGTCTCGCCAGCGAGTATTATTCACATCCCGTCGCCTATTCGGTTGGCGGCGAGGCGGTGTTGCGCCTGGCTTTCGGCGGCGCCGCGGCCTATGACCTCGCTTTCGGCGTTGCCCATGGCTTCGGACCGCGAAAACAGTGGTGGTTCTACCTTAGGACGGGAAGGAGCTTTTAGCTAAAATATCGTGACGAGTGACGCGTAACGCGTGACAAGTAAGAAAATAAACCGGGGTTCGAAATTCGAGATCAAAGAAAGGAAATTTCAGATCCTGATGCATCACTGCGATGATGAACCTCAAACTCATCCCCTGCCCACCCGCGTTGCGGGATGGCATCGCCAGATGCCTCAAAAAATCTCGGCATGGCGATGCGTACCTTCTCTTGCGAAGAGAAGGGGGAAAAACCGAAAATGTATTCCCCCCAGATTGCTGGATGGCATCGCTGGATGTTTCGTAAAATCTCGGCATAGCGATACCCCCCTCTCTTCGGGAAGAGAGGGGGCTGGGGGTGAGTTGCCGTAAATTCTTCAATAATATACAATCAGGGCCATGGGAGGGACGATGGGAACATACATATTAATGACCAAGATGATCCCGGAAATTTCGGCCGACCTGAAGCGGCGCGAGGCCATCGAATGGAGCCGCTTCGTCGAGATCACCAGGGAGATCGGCATCTGAAGAAGACCGAAGCCAAAGGCAATAGTAAAAAGTTAGAAGAGGAAACCAAAAAATCTCTTTATGGGGAAGGTTTTCAACCTTCGGCTCATTATTTCTTGGTTTTGGTAGCCATAGTGTTTTGGATTTTATGCTTGCAGATGTAGAAAATATTGTCGCTCGTATCACTCAAACTGGGCGAAGGCCCATCTGCACTAGTAATAACAATCTGGAAGCAATTGCACCCGCCGAACCCGGGGAACATTTGGTAGTCCTCCCTTCGAGGCACAAGTACACCGCCATTAATATTGCCTACTATCCACATGTATTTCCCAAATTCAGCAGGAACATTAAAGGCAATCTTCTCCAGAACAGTTGCTTGATGTAGGTAAGAACAATTAGAGGGCTTGCGAATGCTTATATTCACATGCCCAGTCCAGTTCTCGGCCTTCCAGGTGATTGCTTTCGTTTCGCCCAGAATCCACCTTTCACCGCCGTTGGGCGAGAGGAGAGTGAGCGATGCCGCCGCCAAGGGGACCAATATCAACACACTGGCCGTGAAAAAAATGATTGTTTTTTTCATGTTTCCTCCATATCGGTCGTTCCGTATATGAATGAATAAAAAATTACCAATAAAATCTCACCTGGGAAAGATAAAATAAAATAAAGCACTCCTTGGCAATAGAAGATTACTGCAGCAATTACTGGAGTTGCGATTCGGCTATTCCCGTCATTTTCAAACGAAAAAATGGATAGCGCCGATAATATAGAACAAAATCACTGTAGCATTACTGAAGCGGAAAAGCGACGATAAACGTCGTTTTTACCATCAAAAGCATGAGTTGACCTTGACCATTGACAGGGAATCCCGATTGCTTTACATTGGCAGAACATGGAAGAAATTGAGAAAACCCGGCGCCGGTTCCTGCGCGTCGCCGCCATCATGCTGTCCCTGGTCCTGGCCGGCGGCCTGGTCTTCTGGCTCACCCTGCCCTCGGTTTCCTGGTTGATCAAAAAAAATCCCACGGAAACGGCCATGATGAAATTCCGTGCCGAACAGGCGCGTCAGCAAGGCAAAAAGCCGCGCCGCTACTGGAAGCGCGTCCCACTCTCGCGCATTTCCCCTTACCTCATCCAGGCAGTGCTGATCGCCGAGGATGACAAGTTTTTCGAACACGAGGGATTTGACTGGGTTTCGATGCGCCAGGCGCTTGAAACCAATATCGCCAAAAAGCGCGTCCGCCGCGGCGGCTCGACCATCACCCAGCAGCTGGCCAAGAACCTTTTTCTCAAACCAAGCCAGAACATCGTGCGCAAGCTGCGCGAAGCGGCCATCGCCGTGAAACTGGAAAGGGAATTGAGCAAGAAGCGCATCCTGGAACTCTACCTCAACCTGATCGAGTGGGGTGACAATATTTACGGCGCCGAAGCCGCGGCGCGTTCCTGGTTTTCCTGTCCGGCCTCTGCCTTGACCCTGTCCCAGGCCATCCGCCTGGCGTCCATCCTGCCTAACCCGCACCGCTTTTCCGCCCTGGACACCGCCAGCACGCGCCTGAACCGCAAGCGGCGCATCCTCGCCGCGCGCATGCTGCGCCGGCACTGGATCGAACCGGAAACCTACGACCAGGCGCTGGCCGAGATGGGGCTTTAGTTCAAGTCAAAAAGAGCATGGTTTTTGGTAAGAATTAAATTCCAAATTCCAAGCACCAAATCACAAACAAGCACCAAAATCCAATGACCCAATGACCCAAACAAAGAAAAAAGTGCTTTGAGGGCTTTTGTTTTGGACATTGGAATTTGGAGCTTGGAAATTATTTGGAATTTGGGATTTGTAATTTGGAATTTTATTCTTCTTAGGACAGTTCGCGCAATGCCTTTTTCGCGTCACATGTCACGCGTTACGCGTCACGTAGTTCGTTGCATTACTCAGGGTAAAGCTCCTTCCAGCACTCCCCCTGTCCTTTCAGCCAGCGGTCGAACCAGGCCATGATGGTCTGCAGCCAGCGCACCCGCTGGGCCGGGGTCAGGATGAAATGATATTGGCCGGGGAAAGTGACCAGCGCCACCTCCTTGCCCAGCAGCTTCAGGGCGGCGAACATCTGGTAGCTTTCGCCGGGCGGCACGTTGTTGTCATTTTCGCCGTGGAGCAGCAGCAGGGGTTTGCCGATGCGTTCGGCCATGAACAGCGGGCTGTGGCCGACATAGATGTCCTTGCGGTTCCAGGGAAAACTGTTCGCCGAAGCCACGCCACTGTAGCTGTAGCCCCAGTCGCCCACCCCCCAGTATGAAGAGAGGTCGCTGATGCCGGCGTGGGAGATGAGGGCGGCGAAGAGGTCGGTCTTGCCGGCCAGAACCTGGGTCATGAAACCGCCGTAGGAAGCACCGATGGCGCCGACCCTGCGGTTGTCGATATAAGGATGGCTGCGCAGCAGCTCCTCGACGCCGCGGATGATCTCTGCCGAGGTGATCTCGCCCCAATCGTTGACATGGGCGCTTGAAAATTCCTGGCCGTAGCCGACCGCGCCGCTGGGCTGGAGCACGCAGACGATGTAGCCGTTGGCCGCGTACCAGTCCTTGGGATAACGGCCGCCGAAATTGCGGCCGATCGGGCTGGTGCCGCCGTAGTAGTTGACGATGCAGGGATAAAGGCGCGAGGAGTTGAAATCGGGCGGATAGCAGATGTAGCCGCCAATGGTCTTGCCTTCCTTGGTCTTGAAATGCCAATTTTCCATCTTGCCGAAGCGGACGCGGCTGAATTCGTCCCGGTTGTAATCCATCAACAGCCGTGAACCTCCTGAATCCAGATTCAGCATGAAAAGTTTTTGCGGCGCGGCCAGTCCCGAACCGGAATAGGCGGCTTTCCTGGCCCGGGAGTAGCTGACGCTTTCAACGGCGTCGGGCGCGGTTTCCAGGCGGGAGAATTTCTTTGCGGCCGGGTCGCAGCGGTACAGGCGAGAATAGTCATTGTCGGTCACTTGCAGATATATGCTGCCGCCCGGATGCCAGTGGACGGAAT
>JALHTJ010000164.1 GCA_022865785.1 Candidatus Aminicenantota bacterium | reverse complement strand
TGGCTATATTCATCCTGGCCGCGGTCATCACCCCCACCCCGGACATGGTCACCCAGACAATGTTCGCCGTGCCTATGATTTTGCTATATTTGCTGAGCATCCTTATCGCCCGGCTGGTAAATCCGGGAAAGAAAGAAGAAGCGGAATAACCCAAAGCAAGAAAGTGTCAGTGTCAGTGCAAGTGTCAGCAAAGCCCTGGGATTTTCAGAAAATAATATCAAATGAAGCAATGTCTCACTCTGTTTTTTTACTGTCAAATCCCCCTCGTCGGGGATCTTCAGGATGACACGATCACTTTTATATTTCGGCCAATATTCTTGCTGTCACTGACACTGTCACTGACACTTGAGTCCTTTATCAAACTATGGAGCCAGGCGGAATCGAACCGCCATCTCAACCTTGCGAAGGTCGCGTTCTCCCATTAAACCATGGCCCCGAGAGGTCGTGAGGAAGCCAATATACCATTAAAAAGGCCTTTTTGTCAATGAACTTCAGTGACAAGTGACGAGTACTAAGTGACAAGTAAGATTAAAATTACAAATCCCAAGCACCAAATTCCAAACAAATTCCAAGTTCCAATAACCAAATTACCAAAACGAAGAAAAAACCCTTGGCCGGCGCAAAGGGATCAACCTAGTGCGATTTTCCTGACTGCAGACCTTACACCTTTTGCCTTACACCAAGCATTTTTTTCTTCCTCTCAAACCTATCACATAGTGCTTTTTTCTTCCCTATAGCCTATCGCCAATAGCCTATTGCCTTATTTTTTACTTTTACCTTTTTACTTTTTACTTTTTACTTTTGCTACCCATTTCGTGAACAAAAGCCCACTCCGATTCGTACTACTATTTGCATTCACAAAGGAGGTTTCTAGTGAAAAAAAACCAAAGCAAATGGCTGCCGATAGGTCTATCTCTGGCAGTCGTCACGATCCTGTTTTTACTGGCAGGGCCGCTCAGCGCCGATGAGGGCATGTGGACCCTGGACAACATGCCCATGAAACAGCTCAAGGAAAAATACGGCTTCGAACCGACACCGGCCTGGCTCGAGCACATCCGTCTCGCCTCGGTGCGCATCGGTGACGGCGGCTCGGGCTCCTTTGTCAGCCCCAACGGCCTGGTGCTGACCAACCACCACGTGGCCCTAGGACAGCTGCAGAAGGTCTCCTCAGCGCAGAAAAACTACGTGTCCGACGGCTTCTACGCCCCCACCCTGGCCGACGAGATCCCCTGCCCCGATGTCGAGCTCAACGTACTGATCTCGATGGAGGACGTCACCACCAAGGTGCTGGCCGCGGTCAAAAAGGGCATGGATCCGGTCAAGGCCCTGGAGGCCAAGAAGGCCGCCATCGCCAATATTGAGCGCCTGAGCCTGAAGAAGACCCATTTGCGCTCCGACGTGGTCTCCCTCTACCAGGGCGGCGAGTACTGGCTCTACCGCTACAAGAAATACACCGACGTCAAGCTGGTCTTCGCTCCCGAGCAACAGGCCGCATTCTATGGCGGTGACCCTGACAACTTCACCTACCCGCGCCACGATATCGACATGGCCTTGTTCCGCGCCTACGAGAACGGCAAGCCGGCCAAGGTCGCCCATTACCTGAAGTGGAGTGCCAAGGGCGCCGCTGACGGCGAACTAGTCTTCATCTCAGGCAACCCCGGCTCGACCAACCGCCTGATGACCCTGGCCCAAATCCAGTTCCAGCGTGAGTTCGCCTATCCCCTACGCCTCAAGTACTTGGAGCGCATGCTCGTCGTTGCCAAGAAATACGCCACCAAGGGCCCGGAAGAGGCGCGCCAGGCCGCCGGCATGATCTTCGGCATTGAGAACGGCCTCAAGGTTTCCAGCGGCGAGTACGAAGGCCTCAAGAGCGCCGGCATCCTCGAGAAGAAGGCCGCCCAGGAGACCGAGTTCCGCAAGCTGATCGACGAGAACCCCCAGTGGAAGGCCGAGTTCGCCGGTGCCTGGGAGCAGATCGCCGCCGCCATCGAGAAGCAGAAGCTTCGCTTGAAAGAACTATATTATCGCCGCGTCCCGGGCATGCGCCTGGGCGGCATCGCGCTGCAGATCGTGCAGATGGTGGCCGAGCTGCAGAAACCCGACGGCAAGCGCCTCGACGGTTACCACACCGCCGAGCTCGAATCGCGCCGCTTCCGCCTCTTCTCCCCTGCCCCCATCTACCCGGGCTTCGAGGAGGCGCTGATCGTCAACAGCCTGATGCAGATGACCGAGGAGCTAGGCGCCGACGATCCGTTCCTCAAGGCCTGCCTCGACGGCAAGACTCCCGAGGAGGCGGCCAAGGCGCTTCTGGCCGGCACCAAGCTGGCTGACCCGGCCCTGCGCAAGCGGCTGGTCGACGGCGGCCCGGCGGCCGTGGCCAAGTGCACCGACAGCTTCATCGTGCTGGCGCGAAGACTTGACCCATTGGTACGCGAGATGCTCAAGTGGCAGGAGGACAATATCGAGAGCGTCACTCGCCCTGCCGGCGAGAAGATCGGCCAGGCGCGCTTCAACGCTTTCGGTAAGAACGCCTACCCCGACGCCACCTTCACCCTGCGCCTCTCCTACGGCGCGGTCAGGGGCTATGCCATGAACGGCACACTGGCCCCCTATAAAACCACCTTCTACGGCCTATATGACCGGGCGGAGAGCTTCGACAATAAGCCTCCCTTCCACCTGCCCAAGCGCGTCGCCGAAGCCCGCGACAAGCTCGACCTCTCCACTCCCCTGGACTTCGTCTGCACCGGCGACATCATCGGCGGCAACTCGGGCTCGCCCGTGATCAACACCGCCGGCGAGGTGGTCGGCCTGGTCTTCGACGGCAACGTCGAAAGCTTCATGGGCCGTTTTTTCTACGACGACACCGCCAATCGCACCGTCTCGGTGCACAGTGCGGCCATGATGGAGGCCTTGAAGAAGATCTACGGGGCGGAAAAATTGGCCCAGGAGATACTCGGCGAGTAACGAGTTTTTTTATCCATAAAAAAAAGGCGGGGCGCGCCAACTGCGCCCCGCCTTTTTTTTTCAACTTAAAATCATCGATTCTCTTCTTCTTTCAGGAACTATTTTAAAATACCCATGAACAAGTCGCGGCAGAATGCCAGGATCTCATAAATGAAGTGCAGCGGCCTGTATTTATAGTACCACCAGCGGCTGGCTATGCCCTCGCCGGTAACCTTGTACGATACCCGATGGATTTTCCCCAGCCGGTAGCCTTCATTTTTAAAGCAATACTCGGCCCGGTAGGAGTGCAAAGCGGCGCAAACCAGGACGAAAGAGAACTCCCTATACGCCTTCCCCAAAAAAACTTTCAAGTGCCTGGCGTTGTCGCGTGTATCGACGTATTTCTCATAAATGTGCGCCGGAAAGGAAATGCAGCAATCCGCATTTTTCGATATTAAATATTGAAAAGCAAGCTGGTGCTCCGTTTTCCCGTTATAGGTGTTTGCCGGGGCCAAGTATATCGTGTCACCGGCGCAATAGATGCTTAAAATGTAATCCAGGACCTGGCGATACACGAAACTGGGCGCCGGCAAAGGACGGCCTTGAGTGTCCCCGGCAAGGCCTTCGGGGATGACGATGTAGTTCATGGAATTGCTCCCTTTAGCGTCATGCCTGACTACGCTTGCTTCCAACTTTCATAGAAGGTCTTCAAGAAAGTCAACGGCATCGGCCACGCAAGGTCGACATATTTTTCCGGACAAATCATTCTCCTTGTAAAAAATCCGGCCGGTTTCGGTCATCAGATCGCAGCCATCCAGCAATGCCCGGCACAGGCAGGAACCGTACTTGTCGGTGAAGCGCTTCATTAACTCTCCGACCAGGAGATAGGTGTTTTCGGCAACCGATTTTTCATCGGCAAGGCCGCGGCCGAATTTCAAGGAGATGGCCATGATAGCCCCGGTCACCGCCCCGCAAACCTCCTGTCTGCGGGCCATGCCGGCTCCGAAGCCGGTGGTCAGTTTCAGGGCCGCATCCTTGTCGAAATTCAAGTCTTCGCAAAATACACTTAAAACCGACTGCGCGCAGTTGTAGTCCGCAGCCATCATGGCTACAGCTTCTTCACTTTTGCTTTTCATTCCGCATCCTAAATAAATATTAAAACAACTCTTTCATTAAATCGGTTTTATCCATTTGCAAATGGTCGGCGACAGCACCCAGAATGCCGCTCAAGGTACCGATCTTCAGGTATTGATGAGCTGGGATGGTGATATGGTGTTCGCCTTGTTGCAAGGTGGTTAAACGCATATGGCTTCCGGTTTGCCGGGATATTTGATAGCCGTATTTTTTCAACAATCCGGCCAATTCCAAACCGCTTATTTCGCGGGGGATTCTCATATGGCCATTACTTCGTCTTTTACAGTGTGCAAGCGAACTATATGCGGAAGCTCCTTAGGCTCAAAATGGCATTTGACCGCGTCGACGATATTCTCTTTCAATTCTTGAAAAGTTTCACCTTCGGTGAAAATGGGAAAACCCAAAGCTTTGGCAACAAACCCGCCTTCATCGGAATTCTCAATGCTAAATATTATTTCGCTCATCATTTTCCCCTTAAGTAAAGTTTATCACATGAAATACAAGATTTCAAACTGGATACATTTTTATTAATTCATTAATTAATTTTTTGAATTAAGGATAGGCAATTTCATAGTGCATTTGTTTATAAATTTGTTCTGTAACAAATTTTGGAAACTCTTTTCTTCGTTCTCTCACCAAATAACATTTTTTGTCGAGATTTAATTCATTTTTTATAAAATATTTGACAAATTCCTCCAAGACCCTTGAACTCAATTTCATTCTTATTATATCAACGCCAACATCAATGTTTAATTCAGCTCTTTTTCGTCCCGGCTCTTTCTTAATATGCGCAATCGCATGGCGGCAATCATTTTTAAAATAATCGCCAAGACTTTTCCCATTGAGTGGAAGTTCTTTTATTTCTTTTTGAAAAAATGGAGTATGAATTAAGTTTTTTGTATCATTTAGCCATTTTACTGGATCATTAATTGTTGATTCCAAAATATTCCAAAATATAAGAATTGTTAACCAATCCTTATTTGAACTTTTGGCTTCTCTGAATAAAGCAAGTGCAAATCGTTGATTTTCTTTTTCAATAATAGGCAATTGAGTCAATCCATAACCAGTAACAAAACCATTAAATGCCCCAGTAGGAAATGAAAATGACAAACATTTGGCTTTTCGTAGGGAAGCATTATCAGGCCATCCACATCCTCCGAGATTTTCAAGTGCCACACAAGAATTATTTTCCCAACAAAGTCCACTTAAAAACTCAGCACCTATTTTATAGACCTCTTGTTCGGCTGAATGATCTTGATAAGTTGGCAATATAGTCAAAAGTACATCAGCCCAACGCCGGGGATTGTTTTGAATAAGCTTAAAACGCACTCCCTTATATTCAAAATAGTATATTTTACGCTTTAATCTTCTATCATTACTGAAACCAATATGCATCAAATAGGCCATTTAAATTTTGATTGTTTCCAAATATCGTGTAAAAAAGCCAGATCGCCGCGATCAGACATAAACTACACTGCGGAGGATGCTTGCGGCAATGGGTTTGATGCGGATGCTTTCAACACCGGCCGGGGTCAGGATATCCACCTTTCGACCCAGTTTGTTTTCCAAATATTCCGCCAGGGTCATGAATTTAAAACCGATGGGTTTCTCAAATTCGATCAACAGATCAATATCACTGGCCTGTTTTTGTTTGCCGCGAGAAAAAGAACCGAACAAACCGATGCGCTTAACCCCGAATTCGCTTTTTAATTTCGGAAGTTCACGTCTGAGGATTTCCTTGATGTTTTCGCTCTCATTTATTCTCTTTGCCATGGTCATTTTATAGAGTTTTTTACTTTTTTTGTCAATATTGAGAAATAATTCAAGCTGGTCCAGCAAGAAACCTTAGGAAATCAGCGTGGGCAGGGCCGCTTCGACCTCCTGCCACTTTTGCTCGTCCAGCTTGGCGCCGACCACTTCCACTACTTTTCCCGAGAGCAACGAGCCGATGCGGCCGCAGATTGCCAGCGGATAATCCCTGATCAGGCCGTAAAGAAAACCGGCAGCGTAAAGATCGCCGGCACCGGTGGTATCTACTGCCCGGGCCGGGATGCAGCCGATCTCGTGCCGCTCATCCTGGCGCTTGACCAGGGAGCCGTTCTTGCCCAGTTTAACCACCGCTATGCGGCATTGCGGCGAAATCGTCACCAGAGCTTCACTTGGTGATTTTTCGCCGCTGAAGGCCATGGCTTCGTCTTCATTAGCGAAAACAATGTCCACATATCTGGCCACTAGTTCCTGCAGAAAGCCGAGGTTCTCCCTGACAACGTTGTGGCTGGCAAGGTCGAGCGACACTTCCAGGCCTGCATCCTTGGCCAAGCGGACGGCCGTTTCGAATAGCTGGTGGTTTTGCACCATGTAGCCCTCGATATGAAAAATATCGTACCCGCCGAACAATTCCGCATTCAGGTCAGAACCCTGCAATTCCACAGCCGCGCCCAGAAAAGTGGCGAAGGTGCGTTCCGAATCCGGAGTGATGAAACCCAACGCCCTCCCGGTCTGGGCGCTGCCGTAAAACATGCGTGTGTTCACACCATGTTTCTTCATTTCCTCCTCGAAAAAAGTTCCGAAAGCGTCATGGCCAATCTTGCCGATATAACCGGTTTGAATACCCAGCCGGGCCAAACCGCTGATGGTGTTGGCCGCCGAGCCGCCGCAAGTCTCTTGCTTTTCCAGATGGGTGATCTTGGCTAAAATGTCATTAACCTGGGATTCTTCGACCAGGGTCATGCAGCTTTTGGGCAGCTGCAGTGAATCCAGCAGCCGTTCATCGGCGATCTTGATCAGAATGTCAACCAGGGCATTGCCCAAACCCAGTACTTTTTTCATGATTGTTCCTTGGCGCGCAAAGTATGCCGCACTTTTACAGTTTGCTGTGGATGATCTTTTCTATCTCGTTGCCGGACGCCATGTTGACGATCACGGCGTTCAGCGAATTCAGTTCCTTCTCGTCCAGCAGCGCGTAGGCAGCGATAATGACCATGTCGCCCGGCTGCACCAGGCGGGCGGCTGCGCCGTTAACCACGATACCCCGGGAAGCTCGCGGCCAGGGGATCACATAAGTGGAAAAACGCGCCCCGTTGTTGATGTTGTAGACATCGACTTTTTGAAACATGCGCAAACCAGCTTTTTCCATGATCTCTTCGTCGATGGAAATGCTGCCTTCATAATTGATATCGCAACCGGTGATGGTGGCCCTGTGAATTTTTGCAGTCAAAAACGGAATCAGCATGATAGGTCTCCTAAAAGTAAATTGTCGATAAGCCGGGTCCGGCCGGCGCGGACGGCAGCGGCGATCAGGGTGTTTCCCGCTTCGATGACCGGGATCTCCTGCAGGTCCTGCAGATTGACAATTGAGATATATTCAGTCGCAAGCAGCGGGTCGCGGTCCAGTTCTTTCTGCATGGATTCACGGATGACTTGGCTCTCCTCCACGCCACTGCTGACCAGGACGGCGGCTTTTTGCAGGGACTTGGGCAGGGACAATGCCGCTTGCCGTTCCGCTGGCGAAAGGTATACATTGCGCGAAGAGAGGGCCAGGCCGTCACTATCGCGTACGATGGCCAAGATCCTGATCTGCACCGGTAGATGCAAATCGCGGATCATTTGGCGAATGACGATTGCTTGTTGGGCGTCTTTCTGGCCGAAATAGGCCCGCGCCGGACAAACCAGATTGAATAGTTTCAGCACCACCGTGGCCACACCCCGGAAATGACCGGGGCGCGTTTGACCGCAAAGCATTTTATCCAGGCCTTCGACATTGATATAGGTGCGGAACGGCTGCTGGTACATTTCATCATTTTCCGGCATGAACAGGATGTCTGTATTCTCCTTTTCAAGCAAAGCAATGTCCTTTTCCGGATCGCGCGGGTATTGTTGCAGATCTTCAGCCGGACCGAATTGGGCGGGATTGACGAAAATGGAGACCACGGTCAGATCATTTTCTTCACGGCAGCGCCGCACCAGGCTGAGATGTCCCTGGTGCAGGAACCCCATAGTCGGGACAAAACCTGTGGTTTTTCCGGCTTGGGCCGGCAGTTCAGTATGCAGGCTTTGTATGGACCGGCAAATCTTCATTTGAGGAATTCTTCGATATCCAGTTTCAAGTGATAGCTTTCCTCTTCATTGGGAAAATCACCGTGTTGCACGTCGCTGATGTATTTCTGCAGAGCCTGCAGCCATAAGAAGTGCGTATCGGCGTATTTACGCACGAATTTAGGCTGAGATATATTGGTGAAACCGACCAGATCGGGAAAAACCAGCACCTGGCCGTCACAGAAGCGGCCGGCACCGATGCCGATAGTGGGGATGCTCACACTTTCTGTTATTTTCCGGGCCAACTCCTGGGGAATGGATTCCAGCACAATGGCGAACACGCCCAACTTTTCCAGGGCCAAGGCGTCCTGGAATATTTCGCGCGCTTTTTCCTGCAGTTTGCCCTGGACCTTGAATCCGCCCAATTGATGCACCGATTGCGGAGTCAAACCAAGGTGGGCCAGGACCGGGATCTCGGCATTCAGCATTGCTTCAATCACCTTGAACCTTTTGCGCCCTCCTTCCAGCTTGACCGCCTCCGCACCCCCCTCTTTGACGCAGCGACAGGCATTTTCCAAGCTCTTTTCCGGATTGACATGAAACGACTGGTAGGGCATGTCGCTGACCACCAGCGATCGCGGTCGGGCGCGGGCCACCATTGAGGTATGGTAAACCATTTCGTCCATGGTCACTTTCAGGGTGTTTTCGTGGCCCTGGAGCACCATGCCCAGCGAATCACCGACAAGAATGAGATCGATACCAGCCAAGGAAGCCAAGCTGGCGGTTGGATAATCGTAGGCGGTTACGGCCGTGATCTTTTCCCCGCGGGCCTTTTTTTGACCCAGGGTCAGCACTGTCTTTTTTTCCAGGTCAGGCTGGGGCATAGTAACTGATCCCTTTCTTGTGATTTTTTATTTCATTGATCAGGCTGTCGATATCTTTACGGTTGTTGAAATCAGTTTTTTCGACATTGACCACCAGCAACGGCGACAACTTGTAATTGAAAAAATAGTAATTGTAGGCTTCGAAAATTTCACGCCAGTATTCGCTGGGCATCCTTTTTTCAAACTCGCTGCCGGATTTGTAAATGCGCTGCATCATCTCCGAAAAAGAGGTCTGCAGGTAAACGACCAGGTTGCAGGGAAAGATCTTTTCGGCAAATATATTCAATATTTTCTTGTAAATATCCAGATCCTCATCATTGAGCACGGTATGGGCGTAGATGCCGTCCTTGTAGAAAATATAATTGGAAATAGTGGTTTTTTGAAACAAGTCCTTTTGTTTCATCTCCAATTGCTGATTAAAGCGGTTGATCAGGAATATCAGTTGGGTTTTAAGTGCCAATGGATTGTTATTGGACGAAAATGACTCATAATATTCCTTTAAAAATGGATTGCCCTGGTTATCCAGGATCAAGCGGGCTTTGAATTCCTCGGCCAATATCCTGGCCAGTCTTGTTTTTCCGGATTTGATCAACCCTTCCACGGCGATGTACTTTAAATCAGTCATTGCGACAAATTATACCATTTAACGACGACACTGTAAATGGAAACAGGCCGGAAAACCTACCGGGCGCTGGGCAGGTACAGCTTAAACAAACTGCATTTCAGTGAAGCGGTCGCGCAGTTGGTTGACCTTGTCCTTAACCTTCTTGCCTTTGATGGCTTCGGCTATCAACTCACCAAGGGCGGTGAAATCATTTTCCTTCATGCCGAAACGGGTCATTTCCGAGGTGCCCAGGCGCAAACCGGAAGGATTCATCGGATCAGCGTCGCCGGGGAGCATATTGTAATTGCAGATGATATCGTTGGCTTCCAGGGCCAGCGCTGCCTTGACGCCACCGCCAAAGGAGGAAACATTGACCGCGATCTGGTGCGAACTGGTGTAACCGAACTCCTTGGCTTCCACCTGGATACCATTGGCCTCCACCGCTTTGGCCAGGACCACGGCGTTCCGGCAGATCTGGGCGGCATAATCGCGGCCATGGACCTTCATCTCACGCACAGCCACCAGCAGGGCCGGCAGGCTGTACAGGTGGTGATTGCTGGACGTGCCCGGGAACACGCCACGATCGGCCGCGCCCCAGTATTTCTTTTCGCCTTCGGCGTCCAGGTTGCCCAGGATGACACCCCTCTGCGGGCCGGGAAAAGTCTTGTGGGTGCTGCCGGTCAGCCAGGTGGCACCTTCGGCCAGGGGATTTTGGAACTGGCCGCCGGCGATCAGGCCGAGTACGTGGGCCCCGTCATATAAGATCGGTATTTGCATTTCGCGGCAAAGCGGGGCCAGTTCCTTGACCGGATCTGGAAAGAGGTAAAGGCTCTTGCCCATGATCAGAATGTTGGGTTTTACCTTTACGATCAGTTCCACGGTCTTGGGAACATCAATATGGTAATGGTCCTCGGTCAGGGGGAAAAAATGCAACGGTACCGAATTCGCCTTTCCGGCTTTAAGAACCTGGCCGCGCGTCTGGATGCGCCGGCCCATGATTCCGAAAAAATTGTGGCTGATATGGCCGCCGGCGTCGGTGGAATTGGCGATCACCGCGTCGCCGCCGCGCAGGTAGCCCATGGCGATGGCTGTGTTGGCGTTGTTGCCGCTATAAGGCCTGACCTCGGCCTGGGCGCATTGAAAAAGTTCCCGAATCTCCCTGGCGGCCATTGTTTCAATTTCATCGATGTATTGGGTTCCCTGGTAGTAACGGTTGATCTTGTCAGGGGTGTTGGGATGGCCTTCGGCGTAACGGCCCATAAAATCATTGAGCTGGATCGAGCGTACTGCCGGGCTGGGAGTGTTCTCGCTGGCGATCAGGTTGATGCATTGCTTGCCTCGCCATTGGTTCTGTTTTTCGACTAT
>JALHTJ010000163.1 GCA_022865785.1 Candidatus Aminicenantota bacterium | reverse complement strand
TCCAGCCCATGGTCACACCTCTCGAGAGGTTCCATTGTAGCGTAAAACCGCCCGGCGGGCAACTTGTCGCTCCAGCCGGCATGGTCAAGTTTGTTAAAAGGGAAACATAGCGGCCTCGGATTTTGTTGTTACGAATCCTCCAGGCAGTTGCCGGCAAAGATTCCACGATGTTCATTGACATTCCGGAGAAAGCAATTCAAAATAAAGGTATGAAAAAAAATGATCTTCATTTTGCCGCTTTGAAGGCAATCATTTATTTGTCTAAGAATAAGGAGGAAAAATGAAACCCATAGGTCAAATTGTTCTGAGCTTGTTTGCCGCGGCGCTGCTGCTGGTAATGCCACCAACACTGTCGGCTCAGAAAGACTTCAACCAGACAGAAAAGGAAACCGTCGAGAAATATAAGCGCGCCAAGGTGCACTTTCTCAAAAGCGTCGAACATTTAAAGAAAGGCAAAGTGGAGAAAGCCCGGAAAGAAGCCGATGCCTGCCTGGAGATTTTTCCCGGCTATGCCGACGCCCATTTGCTGCTGGCGCAGCTCCAATACCAGCAGGGGCACTACGAGGATGCCCTGCAAAAGATCGAAACCGCCAAGTCCGCTTTCGATACTTTCAATAAATTTTACGCGTTTTCCTACCAGGAGTATCTCACCCGCCTGCGCGAGGAGCGCGACCGACGGGAAAGCCAGATCAGCGACTTGGGGCAAATGATGGAAAATGCGCCCAGTGCCGATGAGAAGCGGCGGCTGCAGGATCAGATCGACAAGGCCAAGCAGAACCTCACTACACTCGACAACCGGCTTCGCAACCCGATCCCCGACACCATAGATCTGCCGGCAGAATATCATTTCATCCACGGCAATATTCTTTTCAAAATGAAGCGCTTCGACCAGGCCCAGGGATTTTACCTGGCCGCGGTCCAGGCCGATCCTGGGCATGCCAACGCCTACAACAACCTGATCAACATCTTTTTTGCCAAAGGCGACTCGGCCCAAGCGCTGAAATACCTCAAGCAGGCCGAGGACAACGGGGTCAAGGTGATCGAAGGGCTAAAAAAAGCGGTTCTGGAACGGCAGAAACCCCAATGATCTCCGGCTGGTTGGAACGGATTATTTGATTTTTTTCCCTGGCAGCTTCTGGCCGCCCTGCAACAGCGTCAGGCCGGTGATCTTGCCGGAGGCATCCAGATCGAAAATAATCTGGGCGTCGACCACCTTGAGAAAGAAATCAGTTGTTGAATTTAATAGGAATTTCTCCTAAAATCATTTCAATCAGAGGTACGAATCATGAAAACAGTAATTTTCTATTACAGCGGCACCGGCAATTCGCTGTGGTCGGCGCGGCTTCTGGCGCAAGGATTGGCTGAAGTCAGTCTGCGTCCGATGAAAAAAGCCGACGCCCTGGCAACCGGTGACGCCGAAGCGGTGGGCTTCGTTTTTCCTGTCCACGTATGGGGTATTCCGGTCCCGGTCGTACAATTCATTGAAAAACTGTCATTGCGGCCGCGGGTGTACGTATTTGCCCTGGCTGTCAACGCCGGCCAGGTTTCACGCACTCTGATCCAATTGAGGAAAATGATGACCAGGCGCGGTTTGAAGCTGGCCGCCGGCTTCAGCATTGTCCTGCCCAGCAATTACATTCCCTGGGGCGGTCCCGGTCCAGCCGAGCGCCAAAAGAGCCGGTTTGAAAATGCCCGAGTAAAAATAACTGAAGCCGCGGCCTGTATCGCCGGCGGCCGGGATGGTCCCATCGAAAAGGGCCCGTTGTGGCAAAGGATCGTTTTTACCGCGATCTATAAAATGACATTCAAACAGATCCATAAAATGGACAAGGATTTCTGGAGTGATGACAATTGCAATTCCTGCGCTGTCTGCGTGCAGATTTGCCCGGCAAAAAACATAGAATTAAAGGCAGGCAAGCCGGTCTGGCATCACAACTGCGAGCAATGCCTGGCTTGCATCCAATGGTGCCCGCAGGAGTCGATCCAATTCGGTAAAAAGAGCCCGGCCTACGAACGCTACCACCATCCTCAAGTGTCGTTGCAAGACATGCTGACTCATGAGGGGGAGAATTGACTTGGAGATGTTGGCGCTCTGTCGGCATAGAAGTTCAAAAGCGCATTTTTGGCAAAAAGATAATCGACTCCAGGGTCCCATTTTGAAACTGAAGCCGGCGAATCCAATCCTGGTCTCGGTGCTGCTGCTTGTTTTGGCCGCAGCAATTGCCTGGCTTGTTTTGCCGGGAACTGATTTCCAGCGCGGATTCAATCGGGAAAGGGAATCGGATGTCCCGGCCCGGGCCATCGCGGCCGGCTGGGCCGAGTTTTCGGGACAGCGCTCTGGGAAAGTCGTTTTCGCCCGCCCGCCAAAAATGTTCTTGCTTGATTTGACGACCGGGATTGAAAAGGAGGTCACCGGGGTAGCGGTCGCCGGAGCTGCGGGCCGGAAATTGCGCGGACTTTCGCCGCGGCCGTCCTGGGCTCCCGACGGCAAAAAATTCGTTTACCGCTTCGATAACAGGGTATATGTCTGTGACGAATCCGGCCGCAAGCGTGTCATCATCAACAGCCAAATGGACTGTTCCGAGGAAACAAGATGGAGCTGGTATCGTGGTGGCGGCATAGATTGGCTGGCCGGCCCAGGGCTTGATAAAAATGTCATGCTGGTGAATGTGTCCGATCCCGCAGTTGTAAAAATCGCTTATGGGGGCGGGGATGTCCAAAAGCATTGCGAAATAACCGGGAGCGGCAGGTATGTCGTTTATGACGATGGGTCAAATATTTATGTAACTTCGTTCGGGGGAAATGAAAAAGGAATACGGATTTCCCAAGGCCAGAACTGCCGGCCCTGCGCCGCCGCGGATGACCGGGCGGCGTGGTTGCCGTCTCCGCACAGCCGTTACCGGATTTACAATGCTGCCAATGGTCAATTTCTCCAGGACCTTCTTGCCCCGCCTGGCGAAGAATTGTATCGCCTCAACTGGTCCAACCTTGCAGACTTCGCTGTCCACATGTTCGGCGGCACGGGCAACACGCGCATGCACGTGAGAAAAATCGCCATGGGCGGATATTTTTTTATCGGCTACGGTTGGGATCCGGACCTGTGGGTCGGTCCGCAGCCCCAGGCCGAATAGCGGCGGCTTTTCTTGCGCTGCCGCTGAACGCCAGATAGGCCAGGGCCAGCAGCCCGATCGAATATTCCCATGCCTGGCTGGTGATATGGATCACGATCCCCGCTTCCTTGATATTTGCTGCCGGGATACGCAGGGTGGTAAAAACAAAAGAGAAGGCCAATTCCCAGGTGCCGAAACCGGCCGGCCCCTGGAGGGGGAGCAACGCTGACAGTTCCGTGGCGGCCAGACCGAAGCTGAAAAGGGAAAAATTCTTCAGCCCGGTTCCCAAGTGCAGCACCCCCTCGAACAATATGAAATTGTACAAGTATTTGCAGAGGCGCAAAGCAAAGCTGATGGCAAAAATTTTCAACCTTTCCGAGTTTTTGCCGTGGGCCTGCAGGTAATCGTTGATTTTGCGGATTGTTCCCTCGATCTTGGCAAGATGCAGACGTTTTAATTTTTTCCCTTTTAACAAAAATTCAAAAAAACGATCTGAAAAAAAAATCACCAGGGCTGACAAAAAGAAAAGGATGGACATGACCACGTAAAAGGGCCAGCGGCTGATTCCGGTTTCCAAAAAGAAAAGCAATCCGCCCAGCATCATCACCAGGGCCATGGAGTCGTAAAAAACGGCGATCACGAAACTGGAAGCGCCTTCTTCGAGGGTGATCCCTCGCTTTTTTGCCAGCCAGGTGTAGAAGCCCAGGGCCGCGGCGCGCCCCGGCAGGAGATCGACGGAAAAGTTCCTGACCAGGGTGATCAGGAAGACATCTTTGTATGCCAATTTTCCGGACAGCAGGATGCGGTAGCGCCAGGCTCGCAGCACTGTTCCCAGGAGCGAAAGCAGGATGAACGTGATCAAATAGGCGTTGGGGATCTTTAAAAAGTTGGCCGTGATATCGGCTGGGGAAATGTTGCGAAAAAAGACAAGGACAATGATCAAAAGAACAGTGACTGGGGCAATGAAATGTTTAATGATTTTGCTAGCTTTGCGATCCGCAATTTTCATTTTTATCCTTCAGGCCAGGCACCCATTCCATCCATAGCACATTGCCAGGAGGAAATGAAGATGTGGGGCGGGAGCCTCTTCCCTTCCTTAACGGCCGGGACCATGATCAAGGGATTGCATCCGTGCCCGTTTGTGGCGACCGTTGCCGGAATTGATCCTGGAAGCGGCGGCTGCCGGGGAGAAGCGGATATTATGGTTCATGTCTGCAGTTTTCCCCTGATCTCGGAAAGATTTTTGATCTGCAATTTATCCATTTCTGTTTCGATCTCGCCGATGATGCGCACGGCCGCGCCCGGTTCGTAAAAATTGACCGTGCCGATCTGCACGGCGGCCGCGCCCACCAGGATGTAATCCAAAACATCCCTGCCGCTGCTGATCCCGCCCATGCCGATGACCGGCACGTAGGATCGACGGCATACTTCGCGGACCAGCCGCAGGGCCAGGGGCTTGACGGCAGGTCCCGAGAGCCCGGCGTACACGTTGGCGAACACGGGCTTGCGCTTTTCCAGGTCCACGGCCAGGCCGAGGAAGGTGTTGACTAGGGAAAGCGCGTCAGCGCCGGCATCCTGGGCCGCCTGCGCCACCTCGACGATATCAGCGGTATTGGGCGACAGTTTGACGATCAATGGTTTGCCTACCACCTTCTTGACCTGCCGGACCAGGCGGGCCGTGTGGTCGGCGTCCTGGGCCGGGCAGGCGCCGCCTTTTTTTATGTTGGGGCAGGAGATGTTCAGTTCCAGCATGGCCACCTCGTCCATGGCCGAAAAGACGGCGGCCACCTCCGCGAATTCGCGGTCATCTTCTCCGCAGACATTGACGATGATCGGCGTATTGGTCCTGGTGTGCAGGCGGCGGATGATTTCCTGCAGTTTCTCGCTCCCGGGCCCGGCCAGGCCAATGGAATTCAGTACTCCGGCCGGAGTTTCCACCAGGCGCGGCGGCGGGTTGCCCGGCCGCGGCTCCCTGAAGATACCCTTCATGATGATGGCACCGAGGATATCCAGGTCGAAGAACGGCAGGAACTCCTCGCCATAGCCGAAGGTGCCTGACGCCGTGATCACCGGGTTT
Organism: Candidatus Aminicenantota bacterium; assembly: GCA_022865785.1. Lineage (GTDB taxonomy): Bacteria > Acidobacteriota > Aminicenantia > UBA2199 > UBA2199 > UBA2199. Next base: position 8,304 of record JALHTJ010000163.1, on the reverse strand, counting down.
TTCAGGGTACGGAACCCCAGGTCGACCGTCAGGTCCGCCATTGGATCTCCTCCAGTGGGAAGACGGGACCCTCGTCACAGACCTTGCGATAGCTGCCGTCTGCGGCCAGGACCACGCAGCTGTGACAGGCGCCGAAACCGCAGCCCATCAGGGCTTCCAGCGAGGCCCGGTTCTCCAGGCCGCGCGATTTGAGCAGCAGGGCCACCCGGGCCAGCATGGCCTCGGGGCCGCACGACATGGTGGCGTCGACCCGCTCCTCGCGCACGATCTTTTCCAAGCCGTCGGTTAGCAGCCCCATTTGTCCGAGCGAACCGTCTTCGCTGAAAATGAACAGCCCCTGCAGGCACAGGGTCTTGATGCGTTCCAGCAGCGGCAGGTCAGCCCGGCGGCGGCCGCCATACAGCAGGAGCAGCGGCCGGTGCTCGCCGTAGGCCCGGGCATAATGGAACAGGGGGACGATGCCCCTGCCGCCGGCCACGAGCAGGACCCGTTTGCCAGGCAGCTCCGGAAATGTGTTTCCCAGGGGGCCAAGGATGTCCAGCCCATCGCCGGGGCGGAGCCCGGAGAGCAGCTTGGTGCCGTGCCCGAGAACCTGGTAGTACAGCCAGATATAGGGTGGCCGGCTTTCCAGCAGGCCCAGCGGACGGCGCAGCAGGGGATCGCGGGAGGGAGAAACGCGCACCATGACGAAATTCCCCGGCTTGGCCGTGGCGGCGATCCGCGGGGCGGCGATCTTCAGCAGGAAATAGTCGCCGCCCAGGGAGTGGGCTTCCTCGATGAGGCCGCGTTCGTCTTGCATGCCTCACATTATGCCATTCTTTGCCGGGGCTGTAAATAGGAAAGGCTTATCGTTGCCGGGGGCTGGGGCGGAGATTTATGGCGCGGAAGAATAAAGAACGGTCTTTACCGGGCGGCCTGGCTTTCTCCTTCAATCGTGGCCAGAAGGTTTTGTGCTTCCTGGGCGCTGGGTGTGTTGGGATATTCGGATAGGATCCGTTTCAAGCCCGCGGCCGCCTCTTCCTGCCGTTTGTTCCCGATCTGCATTTTGGCCAGCTGCATTAGGATGAGCTCCTTGGCCATGGCGGTCTTTTTATCGGCCAACATGCGCTTGAGCAGGCTTTCCGCTTCCTGGATTTTTCCGCCGGTTGTCAGTATGGTGGCGGTGAGGATTTGCTTTTCATCATTGAGCATGGCGATGCGGCTGGTGGGGAACTCTTTCAGAGCAGCTTCGGCTTTTTGCAGGTCGCCTTTTTCAAAATACAGGGTGGCGATGAACAACCTTCCCGCAGCCGAGATTCCCTTTTTGAATTTCATTTCCTGAAGCTTGCTGATTTTTTGGTCCACGCTCAGTTTGGCGTCGTTGCGGACACGGAAAGCTTCGCTATAAACCTTGTTTTCAGCAGCGGAACTCAGGTTCTTGAAAAAAAACACTGCCAGCAGAATCAGGATGGTCAAAACGGCGATGCCGGCGCCCGCGAGGATGCGCCGACGGTTATTTAAAAAAAAGGTTATGGCTTTCTCAAAAAAATTGAGAAACGGATCGGCCTTCAGATGGTCTTTTTCCTTTTTTTTCATTTTTACCTCAATTTTGCGCCTGAGATGACTCGAACATCCAACCCTGGGATTAGGAATCCCATGCTCTATCCTTTGAGCTACAGGCGCAAGAATACAGCAATATCACTTTTCGCCGCCCGTGTCAATTGACCTTTGAGTGCAATCGTGCTAAGTTTAGAAGACATATCCGCCGCTGCCGGACCGCGATGGGGCTGCCAGCCGGTTTTTCGGCTATAGCGGGCAGCGACGGCAGAGGAATTAGAGAATGAAAAGCAAAAACATCAAGGGCGTGCGTTTGATCGTGGCCGCCATGGTTCTGTTTTTTATCGTTTTTGTCATCATCCGTTTCTATTTTGAAGAAAGCAAAAATTTCTCGCCCCTGACCCTGAAAGGAAGCACCTGGATCTTCGGGTTGTGGATCATCATCATTCTTTTCGGACTGACCTTTCTTTTCATTCTGGCTCGCAATATACTGAAAATGTATCTTGAAAACAACCAGAGCGGCGCCGGGCACAGCTTCAAAAACAAGCTGGTCTTTTTTTTCATTGCCTTTTCCCTTGTCCCGACCCTGCTGCTCTTTATTTTCGCCACCGACGTCATCTCGCAGAGCATCGAGCAGTGGTTCAAGACCCCCATCGAGAACATAATGCACAATGTCGAGGATGTCAAAAAAAATTACTACGGCAAGATCACCGGGGATCTCGAGCATTTTTCAAAGCTGATCGCCGTCATGATCCAGCAAAAGAAAATGTACACCGATGAGAACAAGATTTTTCTGAAGAACAAGCTCAAGGAGAAGATGCTGGAGTATAAGCTTGATGTAGTCAACATCTACAAGAACCGCAATGAGGTCTTTTCCGTTATCTCCCCGCGCATCCCCATTCAGGAATACAAGGACCTGCCGCTGAACATCGTCTACCGTGGCCTGGGCGGCGCCGGCTTTACCACCATCGACACCTTGAAGACCGGGGAGTTGATCCGTAACGGCGTTGCCTTCGACATCACCCAGGGGGACAAGATGCTGATCATCACCGGAAAATACTTTCCGGAAAGCTATACCCGCAGCCTGAACGCCTTGGCGGGCATGGTCAGCAAGCACAACCAGATGCGCGTCCTGCGCGATCCGGTCAAAAATACCTATATCCTGCTTTTTTTGTTCATCACCATCCTGATCATCTTTTCCGCTTCCTGGCTCGGTTTTTACCTGGCCAAGGGCATCACCGTACCGATTGAAAAACTGGTATCGGCCACAGCTGAGATCGCCAAGGGCAACCTGGATGTACGCATCGATTACAAGGCCAAAGATGAATTCAACACCCTTATCAATGAATTCAACCGCATGGCTTTTGACCTGAAGGAAAACCGCGACAAGCTGAACCGGCGTACCATCGAACTGCGCCACCGCCGCAGCATTACCGAAACCATCCTGAAAAACATCACTTCCGGCGTCATGGCCCTGAATGCCAGCGGCGAGATCATCGCCATCAATCCCGAGGCCTCGCGCATGCTGTCATTGGACATGGAAGCGGTGGCGCGGAAAAATTTCGCGGCCGTGATCTCGGAAACCATTTACCAGGACATTCATGTGTTGATCCGCAAGGCCTTTGAGACCCGCTTCAAGCTGATCGAAAAGGAGATCGATGTCAAATTGAAGGGCAAATACATCAACCTGGCCGTCAAGATCACTCAGCTGCGCAACCCGATCAACAACCGTTTCGCCGGCTTGCTGGTGGTTTTGACCGACCTGACCGAACTTATCAAGGCCCAGCGCATGTTGGTGTGGCGCGAAGTAGCCAAGCGTATCGCCCACGAGATCAAGAATCCCCTGACCCCGATCCAGATCTCTTCACAAAGGATCTTGCGCTCGCTGGACCAGCCTCCGGATAAATTTCGCTCCATCGTTGAAGACAGTCTGAACATCATTTCCCAGGAGTTGGCTTCGATAAAAAACCTGGCCGAGGAATTCGCCAATTTCGCCCGTCTGCCCGAGATCAAGTTCAGCCAGGGCGATATCAATGAAATACTGGAAAAACTTCTAACCGTGTACACTTCCATTTACCAGAACGTTCAGTTCAAGGTCAAGCTCGACGTGGAGCTGCCGCCTCTGGTCAAGCTCGATGTCGAACAGATCAAGAGGGTGTTGGTTAATGTCCTGGACAATGCCTTGGAGATCATCGGCAAGGAAGGCGAGATTGAAATTTCCACCAGTTACAACGGGGAAAGCAAGTTCATCACCATTGAGATCGCCGACAATGGGCCCGGCATCAGCGATGAAGACAAGCAGAAAGTGTTCATGCCCTACTTTTCCAAAAAGAGTTCCGGCACCGGCCTGGGCCTGGCCATCGCCCACAACATCGTCGAGGAGCATAACGGCCTGATCTCGGTTACCGACAACCAACCGCAAGGGGCTAGGTTCATTATTGAACTGCCGGCTTGAAATGCATCGTGGTGCTTGAATGTTTTGCAGGACTGGGCACACAAAGAAAATAAAAGAGGAGAAATCAGCCATGTCCGAAAAAATGTTACCGATCAAGGAAGTGGCCGCCCGTTTCGGTATCGCCGAAGCGGAACTGTATTATTACGGACCCTTCAAAGCCAAATTGGAACCTTCGCTGGCCCGGCGTCTGGACAAGTGCGAAAGCTGCGGCAGGCTGGTACTGGTGACCGCGACCACCCCGACTCCGGCCGGCGAAGGCAAGACCACCACCGCCATCGGTCTGTCCATGGCCCTGAACCGTATTGGGGTAAAATCCATTGTCACCCTGCGCGAGCCATCCCTGGGGCCGGTCTTCGGCATGAAAGGCGGGGCTACCGGCGGCGGCGCCTCCCAGGTGTTGCCCTCCGACGAGATTGACCTGCACTTTACCGGGGATATCCACGCCGTCACCACGGCCAACAACCTGCTGGCGGCAATGATCGATAACCACATCCAGCATGGCAACCGCCTGGCCATCGACACGCGGCGCATCGCCTGGCGGCGGGTGATAGACATGAATGACCGCGCCTTGCGTGAGATCGTCATCGGTCTGGGCGGCCGACAGAACGGTTTCGCCCGCGAGGACGCTTTCAACATCTCAGTGGCCTCGGAAATCATGGCTGTTCTGTGCTTGGCGGAGGATTTTCAGGACCTGAAGGACCGCTTGGCCAAAATGGTCATTGGCTACACCTCCAAAAGCAAACCCATCACTGCCGCCGACCTGAAGGCCGTGGGCTCCATGGCCCTGCTGCTGAAGGACGCCATCAAACCCAACCTGGTGCAGACCTCGGAAGGCACGCCGGCCATCATTCACGGCGGCCCTTTCGCCAATATTGCTCATGGCACCAATTCCATCCAGGCCATACGCCTGGCCCAGGCCCTTGCCGAAGTCACGGTCACCGAAGCCGGTTTCGCCTCGGAACTGGGCGGCGAAAAATTCCTGAATTTCGTTTGCCAGACCGGAAAATTCAATGTGGATGCCGTGGTGCTGGTCACCACGCTACGGGCTTTGAAATATCACGGCGGGGCCGGCAAGGACCATCTTGCCGAAAAGAACCTGGAGGCCCTGGTCAAGGGATTTGACAACCTGGACAAGCACATTGAGAACATGCAGACCTTCGCTGTGCCCCTGATCGTGGCCGTCAATTATTTCCCCGACAACGACGCCGAGGAACTGGCACTGGTTGTGAAGCATGTCGCTTCCCGGAAAGTCAAGGCCTTTGTCTGCGACCCCTTCAACAAGGGTGGGGAAGGTTGCCAGGACCTGGCCCGGGAAGTCGAGCAGGCCACACGTTCAGGTGCCCGTGTCAAACCCATTTATGAACCGGGCTGGGCCATTCCCCGCAAGATCGAGACCATTGCCACCCAAATGTACGGAGCCGCCCGCATCAATTACACCCGCCAGGCGCGCAAGGACATTGAGCTGCTCAACGATCTCGGCTACGACAAGCTGCACGTGATCATTGCCAAGACCCCCAACTCGCTTTCAGATAATCCCAAGGCCCTGGGCCGGCCCGAGAATTTTGACGTCGACGTGGACCGGGTCTTCCTGGCGGCCGGGGCCGGTTTTGTGGTGGCGGTATGCGGCGAGATCATGCTCATGCCGGGCCTGCCCCGCAACCCCGCCGCTGAAAGCATCGACATAGACGCCGAGGGCAACATCAGCGGTCTTTTCTAGCCAACGTCTTTTTGTGCTGACATCTGTTCCGTTGAGGATGATGGGCAACCCTAAATCATTTGCTGCCGCCTATTGACATGAAAAATATTTTCCCTCAAAATACCCTCCATGGGAACTATTGTTTTTTTTTGAATTCAGTGAAGGAAAATAAAAAGGTTATGAAGATATTGGATTCGGGAGTTCGCCAAGTATGAGAACGTTTTCAATTTTTGCCGTCATCGCGACCAATCTTTTTATCGGATTCAGGTACATCTATCTCATCAAAAAAGGGAAAATAAGCCCGGCATTGGCCATGTGGGTATTTTTTACCATAGCGGTTATTGGAAGTTTGCTGACCTATTTGACCGAGGGGAATTATGGATTGTTGGACAATATTTTGAATAGCGCAGACCTTCTTCTGGTTTCGTCTGTGGCGATAGCGATTGCCGTCTGGGGGGATAAAAGTACGCGATTCGATCGATTCGATAGCGGCTGCCTCATCACGGTTCTCTTGCTGATTGTTTTTTGGACAGTTACCCAACTGCATGTAGTCGCTCATCTCTCGATTCAATTGATTCTGGTGATCGCTTATATTCCGGTTGTCAGGCGATTGTGGCGATCGAACAAAAATACGGAATCATTCTTCATGTGGATCGGCTTGCTGCTTGCTCCCATATTCTCTTTGCTGTCGAGTCGTGGAGTGCTCGCGACCGTTTATGCGGTTCGTGCCATCGTATCCACTTCGTTGCTTTTGCTGCTGATGGCTCGTGCAGAATTCAAAGAAAAGCGTATCCCTTCGTAGATAAAAAAACTTGGCGAAGTTCCTTGAAGTACTAATTAGAAACCTTGAGGGGAGCCTTACAGGCCCTTACTTTATTCGGCCCAGAGCTTCATCAAATTGACGATCACTTCCGAGGCTTTTTGCATATCCTCCAGGGCGATCCACTCCTGCTTGGAATGAAAATTATGGCCGCCGGTGAACAGGTTGGGGGTGGGCAGGCCCATGAAGCTGAGCCGGGCCCCGTCGGTGCCGCCGCGGATGCTGGCGCGTTCGACCTTCAGCCCGGCCATAGCCACGGCCTGTTCGGCTTTGGCCAGCACTTCGGGGTATTTGTCAATAATGACCTTCATATTGCGGTAGGATTCGCTGATCTTCACTTCCCCCTTGGACCCGGGGAACTGGGCGGTCACTTTGGCGGTGATTTTTTCAATCCGTTTCTCGAATTTTTTCAGTCCCTTCACGGTGAAATCACGGATGATGAACTTGACCGTAGCCGTTTCCACGTTGCCGCTGATCTGGTGCGGGTGCACATAGCCTTCCCGCTTCTCGGTTGTTTCGGGGGAAAGGGTATCTTTGGGGAGTTTTTCGATGATGCGGGCGGCGATCTTGACCGCATTGACCATTTTGTCCTTGGCCATGCCTGGATGGACGTTGATCCCGGATATATTGATCTCCAGCGAATCGGCGCAGAAGGTTTCATCCTCGATCTCACCCAGATGTTCGCCATCGATGGTATATCCGTATTCGGCCCCGATCTCGGCGGCGCTGATGTGTTCAACGCCCCGGCCTGTCTCTTCATCTGGGGTGAAGACGATCTTGATGTTCGGGCGGGGGATTTCCGGGTGTTCGGCCAGATAGGTCAGGGCGTCCATGATTGCGGCGATGCCGGCCTTGTCGTCTGCACCCAGCAGCGTGTTCCCGGAAGCGGTGATGATGGTCTTGCCGATCTGTTGCTTTAAAAGCGGATTTTCGTCCACTTTCAGGACCACGTTGTCGCTCGCGGATAGCACCAGGTCCTGTCCCTGGAAATTCTGGTGCAGTTTGGGTTCAACGCCGGTGCCGGAAACGTCAGGCGATGTGTCCAAATGGGCGAGCAGGGCGATGGCCGGAACTTTGTGGTTTTGATTGGTCGGCCAGGAGGCCAGAACATAGCCCCAGGGGGTGACCTGGACATCGTGCAAGCCGAGTGCATCCAACTCGGGTTTGAGCTTGGCGGCCAGGTCCTTCTGCTTGGCCGTCGAGGGAAAGCTTTCGGATGTGTCGCTGGATTGGGTATCGATTATGACGTAACTCAGAAAGCGCTCCAATATATCAGGATATTTCATGGTAACCTCCGCGGGTATTATAAACCATTGGAAGGGAAAATAAAACGCAAAACGCTTTTTTTAGTCAAAATCGATTTCCGCAAAGCGCCTATCCTTGACAAAAGGCGTTTTTTTTACTATAGTATGTCTTAACTTCAAATTAGAAAGAGGTGGTTTGGTGAAAAGAACGTATCAACCCAATAACTTAAAAAGAAAAAAGACTCATGGCTTCAGGGCGCGTATGGAGACCAAAGGCGGCCAAAAAATCCTCAACAACAGAAGAAGAAAGGGAAGAAAGAAGCTGACCGTCTGATCCATGACCTTCGCATTCAGGGAATTCCAGCGGATCAAGAAAGAAGCTGAATTTGTCCATTTGCTTAAAAATGCCAAAAAAGTAAAAAATGATTTTTTTTTTGTACTTTTTGAAAAACAGCCGTCCGACCAGCAGGTTCGCCATTTCCGTTAACCGCAAGATCGGCAACTCGGTCGAGCGCAATTTTATTAAGAGAAAAATGAAAGAATGGTTCAGGTT
>JALHTJ010000162.1 GCA_022865785.1 Candidatus Aminicenantota bacterium | reverse complement strand
CTCCCCAGGAAACGCAATCGGCCTCCAGCAAACCCAAACCCATCGAAACCATATGCATTGATCCCGGCCATGGCGGTGAAGACATGGGCGCCATAGGCAAATCCAAACTGCAGGAAAAAAACGTAACATTGCAGATCAGCCTCAAATTGAAGAAACTTATCGAATCCAGGACAGGCCTGCGCGTGATCATGACCCGCAACAAGGACAGCGAGGTCTCACTCAACACCCGGGCCTCCATCGCCAACAACCAGTTGGCCCAGATGTTCATCTCCATCCATGCCAATTCCTCTTTCCGCAAATCGGCTTATGGCTCGGAAACCTATTTCGTCAGCCTGAAGGCCACCGACCAGGAATCTTTGGAACTGGCCCAGAAGGAAAATCGCAACCTCGAAGACCCGGGCGAAACGATCAAGAATGATGAATTGAAAATGATCCTCTGGAACATGGCCCAGACCGAATACATCAGGGAATCGAGCAAATTGGCCGAATATATCCAGAATGAATTGAACGAACTCCTGGACACCCGCAACCGCGGCGTCAAGCAGGCCCCCTTTCGGGTGCTGATGCGCACCGCCATGCCCGCCGTCCTGATCGAAACCGCGTTCATATCCAATAGCAAAGAAGAAAAAAAGCTGAAAAGCGAAGAATTTCTGGATAAGATCGCTTTCGCTATCTACAACGGCGTCAGCAAATTCATCTATTATTACAACAATATCCTGAAATGACAAAAAAATCGCGGACGGTTCTGCTGATTTCCCTGGCCTTATTTTTTGTCATCGTGCTGCTGACCATGTTGCTTTTCCGCAAAAAACCGGCCCGTTTCGAACCGGAACTGCTGAACAAAGCGGGCGTCAGCGGCGCTACCCTCACCGAATTTATAAAGGTTAAGTTTTTTTATTTCAGCGAAACATCCATTTACCTGCAGCCGGTTTACCGCGAGATCGAGGTCCCGGAAATCAGGGAGGAACTGTACAACAAATTCATCGCCCTGCTGCTGGCCGGCGATAGCGACCATATCACCCCGGTGCCCGAGGGAGTGCAGCTGCGCGGTCTGTATTACCTGAAAAACAAGGAATTGCTGATACTTGATTTCAGCGATCTCTTGAGCAGCTCTTTTCCCGTGGGCACCACGGCCGAATTGGAATTCATCTATTTCATGGTCGACAATCTCTGTTACAATTTCAGGGAGATCAAGAAAGTCAAATTCCTCATCGGCGGCAATGAAAGCAAAACCCTGGCCGGTCATATCGATTTGGAAAGGCCGTTTTATCCCAATTTTAAATGGCTGAAAAATGAATGAACGGCAGTTGTCAGCTGCTGATGAGGAACAGGTTCACTTATAAAACAAACGGCAATCGCATATGAGGAGGCCGCCATGCTTTCATGGATCGAAAAAGTTTTTTTTATAGCTGCCGTGGCACTCGCTGCCAGCCTGGCTTTTTCAGAATTCCGCAGGAAATACCACCTGATCAGCATAGGTCTAAAAGTCTCCCGCTTCGACCGTCCCGCAAAGCGACTGTGGGAAATGCTTTACCGGGTATTTTTGCAGATCCCGGTGTTTTCGAATAGGCCGGTCACCGGCTTTTTTCACGCCGTAATTTTCTGGGGCTTCCTGGTTTTTCTCCTGGTCACCCTCAACCACGTCGCCGAAGGGTTTTTCTCCGGATTCAGCCTGTTCGGTCATGGTGCGGTCAACTCGCTGCTGCTTTTTATGGCCAACCTTTTTGCCGGCCTGATCATTATGGCAGTTATGTATTTTTTCTTTCGCCGCTACGTCTTCCGCGTCTCGAGCCTGGAACGCCCTTCTTACCAATCCCTGACCGTACTCTTCTTCATTTTCACACTGATGATCAGTTTTATCTACTATGAGGCGTTCAAAATACCCTTAAGCGAAGCCCTGCCCCGCAACCCGGCCAATTTCCTGGCCAATTTGGCGTTTTCCACCCTGCCGCTGCGGCTGGCCGCGGTCGCGCAAATCGCCTGGGTGAAATTCTTCTGGTGGCTGCACATCCTGATCGTCATGGCTTTCGGCGTTTTCATCCTGTATTCCAAGCACCTGCACCTGCTGGCCGGGCCGCTCAACCTGTTTTTCAAAAACCTGGAGGTCAAGGCTGAAATTCCCCTGCTCAACCTGGAAGAGCAGGAAAAATTCGGCACGCCGCAAATCACCGACCTGAACCGCAAAGACCTGCTGGACCTGTTCTCCTGCGCTGAGTGCGGGCGCTGCGACGATGTCTGCCCGGCCTTCCAATCCGGCAAAGCCCTGTCGCCGAAAAGCCTGCTGGACAAGTTGAAAAACAACCTGTTGGAATCGGCCCCCCTGCTGCGCTCCGACCCGGCCGCCCTGAAAAAACTTCTCGGCGAAGTGGTCAGCGAAGCAGAGGTCTGGGACTGCACCACCTGCGCGGCCTGCATGGAGGTTTGCCCCATGCTCAACGAGCATATCGCCAAGATCATGGGCCTGCGCCAGTACGGCGTATTGATGGAATCCCGCTTTCCGGAAGAATTCCAGACCCTTTACCGCGGTTTGGAAAACCAGGGCAATCCCTGGGGCATCAACGCCGCTACCCGCAGCGATTGGGCCAAGGATCTGCAGGTGCCGCTGCTGGCAGAAAAAGGCGAAACGGACATCCTGTTCTGGGTGGGCTGCGCCGGCAGTTTCGACCAGCATTCGCAGAAGATCACCCGCTCATTCGTGAAAATTCTGCAGCACGCCGGCAGCGATTTCGCTTTCCTGGGCAACGAGGAAAACTGCTGCGGCGATCCGGCCCGGCGCAGCGGCATGGAATACCTGTTCCAGATCCAGGCCCGGCAGAACATAGAGACCTTGAACCGTTATAAATTCCGCCGCATCGTCACCACCTGCCCGCATGGCTACCATGTCTTGAAGAATGAATACCCCAAAATGGGCGGCCATTACCAGGTCCTGCACCATGTCGAACTTCTGCATGAACTACTGGCCCAGGACAAGATCCAAATCGCAGCATCCGGCACCGCCAAGCTCACCTACCACGATCCCTGTTACCTCGGCCGCTACAACCAAATCTACGACCAGCCGCGCCGATTGCTGAAAACCTTGAACCGGCAGCGGCCGCGGGAAATGGCGGCCCACAAAGAAACCAGCTTTTGTTGCGGGGCCGGCGGCGGCGGCATGTGGAAGGAAGAGAAAAGCGGCAAGCGCATCAGTCATTGCCGGATGGAGCAAGCCGAGAAGACCGGGGCCGACACCATCGTTACCGCCTGCCCCTTCTGTTCCATCATGTTCCATGACGCCATCGCCGAAACCGGGCGCGAAAAAATGAAAACCCTCGATCTGGCCCAGGCCATCGAGGAGCAACTCATATAGTCGCGGGCGCCATGCCGAAGAAGATATCATCCCTGGCCCTGGCCAGCGATCTTTCGGCACTGGCCGGATTCGTCACCTTCTTCATTTTCGGCGGCAGCAACCATCTCTGGCTGCTGCCCTTTGCGCTTTTCCTGCTTTCCTTCCTGAAAAGGCCAAAAGAAAAAACTTACCGGGATGAGCGGCTCTGCTTTTTCCCCTACGCGGCCGGCTTGCTGATCTGGCCCATGCGCCTGTTTTATTGGGACCGCGGCGATTTCGCCCTGCGCATACAGAACCTGCTGCTGCTGGCTTCGCTTTTCGCCTTTTTTTACTGGATACGGCGGCGGCGCCTGGTCAAAAAATTTTTGCTTTATTTCAACTCTCGCACCTTAAGAAAAAGACTTCTTGTCATTTTCATCTCCAGCGAATTGCTGTTTATCCTGGCCGCGGGCGTGCTGACCCAACGGGGAGTGGCGTTGGTCGGCGATGAACCCCATTACCTGGCCATCAGCCAGTCCCTGGCCCGTGACGGCGATCTCAACGTCTTCAACCAGTATTTTCGCGACGGGTTCAAGGAATTCCTGCATGTGAAAAAACTTGCCGCGCACGGCACTTGGGGTAAGGGTTATAAAAAAATCTATTCCTACCACCTGCCCGGCATCTCTCTGACCATGGCCCCCTTCTTTTTTGTCAAACTGTCGCCGCCCCTGTTTTATTTCCTGCTGCGTTCCTACCTGGGGCTGTTTGCCGCCCTGCTGGCCATGCTGGTCTATCTTTTTTGCCTCAGGCTCTGGCGCTCGCGCAGCCTGGCCTTTTTCGTCACCGTTGTTTTCAGTTTGACCGTCCCGGTCTTTTTCTATTCCTTTCATATATTCCCGGAAATCCAGGCCATGCTGCTGATTTTAAGCGCCCTTTACCTGCTGTTTTTCAAGGCAAATGCCCAAAACAGCCGCTGCCTCTGGGCCGGTTTGCTTTTGGGCAGCACCATTTTCTGGGGCGTCAAGTACGCCCTTTTCATTTACCCGATCAGCCTGGGTTTCCTCGCTTATTGGCTCTGGAAAAAAAAATACCGGCAGGCGCTGCTGCTGATCGTCTTTCCACTGCTTTTTCAAGTCCTGTTTTTTTATTACCTGTACAGCGCCTACGGCAACTTTTCACCCAACTCCGTCTACTACGGCATGCTCAGCCCCGAGCAGTCCGGGGCGTTCTACGAAACCATTCTGAAAAAGATCACCCTGAATATGCGTTGGGAAACCCTGCTCGACTATTTCTTTGACCAGCGCGACGGCCTGCTGCTCTATAATCCCTTTTACTTTTTCGCTTTTCCCGGCCTGCTGCTGGCCCTGAAGAATTTCAAGCGCTACCGTTTGCATCTTCTGTTCGCGTTGCCGGCGGTCCTTTTCGTCCTCAACCACGCTTTTTCAACCATCCGCCCCGGCTACTGTCCCCAAGGCCGCTACCTGACCCCGGTTGTCTGGGCGCTGCTGCTTTTCGCAGTAGTATACTATCGGGAAAGCCGCAACCGCTTTTTTAAAAAAGTATTTCTCAGTCTGCCCCTTTATTCCATTTTCGTCAGCATCTATCAGACCATGCAGCCTTTCACGCTGTATCAGCCCACCACCCACGATACGCTGCTGCGCACGGGGCTGATGTTTCAGAATTGGAGCAACAGCCGCATCGACCTGCCGGTCCTGCTTCCCTCTTTCGTCAAGACCGTAAACCGCGGCTACCTGCCCAACATCGTGATTGCCATAATTTTTTTGCTGCTTGTTTTTTTCGCCCTGACCGGCAGGCGCTCCAAAAACCGGAACTGGCACAACAGCCTGGCTCCTGCCCTAGTTTTTTTTGGCATCTTTTCGCTGTCCAGCCTTTTCCCCCGCCTTGACCTGGCAAATCCCCGGCGCTTGTCCGGCCCCCGCGATCTCCCCTGCCAGGTTTATTTCAACCCGGCAGCGGCAGCCGGCAACGAAAAAGCGACCTGGCTCTGTTCAAGTCGGCGCTGCCGCATGCGCATCGAAACCCAGGTCCCGCTTAAATCCGTTGCCATCAACATACAGAACCGTTCCACCCATGAGCCCCTGGAAATGACCATCACTCTTTTCGATGCCGCAACGGCACCCATGAGCTTGCAACCGGGGACCTTCAATCAGGTCCGCCTGGACCGGCCCCGTTACAAAAAAATTAAAGCCCGTTATAACTACCAGTTCGACCTGCAAGCCCGAAACGTTACGACAGGAACCGCCCCGGCCTGGATACTGGGGCTCAAAATGCACTGACTTCGTGTTCCGGTTATCCGGCCGTGAAAAAAATGTTATAATGCCCTGACAGAAACGAGGTTGACCAATGCTTTTTAGCACTCCGACTTTCCTTTTTTTGTTCCTGCCTGCGGTTTTAATGATCGGCCTGTTTCTAAAAAAAGAAGCCCAGAACTTATTCCTGCTCCTGGCCAGCCTGATATTCTACGCTTGGGGCGAGGGTTGGATCGTGCTACTGCTTCTGGCATCGGCCCTGTTCAACCACTGTTTCGGGCTGGCGATCGAAAAAGGCAATTCCAGCGGAAAAAGAAAAGCCTGGCTGATCGCGGGCCTGGGGTTCAACCTGTCCCTGCTGATCGTCTTCAAATATGCCGGCTTCATCCTGGCCAATCTCGAGCCACTGTTGCGGTCCGCCGGTATTGTCATCAGTAAAAATATCACCTGGCACCAGCCTCTGGGCGTTTCATTTTTCACTTTCATGGCCATGGCCTACCTGGTCGAGGTATACAACCGCTCCTGCCCGGCCGAAAACAAATTCCTGCACACCGCTCTTTTTATCACTTTTTTCCCGACCGTGCTGGCCGGGCCGATTAACCGTTATTCCAGCCTCAGGCAGCAATTGGCGGAACGGGAAACCACTCCGGAACTGCTTTCCCAGGGCAGCCGCCGTTTCATCATCGGCCTGGGCAAAAAAGTCCTGCTGGCCGACACCCTGGCCAGGGTCGCCGACCATATTTTCGCCATCCCCGCTTCCGGCCTTACTGCCCCGGTCGCCTGGCTGGGAGCCGTCTGCTACACCCTGCAGATTTTTTTTGATTTTTCCGGATACTCAGACATGGCCATCGGCCTGGGGCGGATGTTCGGCTTCACTTTCATGGAAAATTTCAAATATCCCTATATTTCCAGGTCCATCACTGAATTTTGGACCCGCTGGCACATCTCTCTTTCCACCTGGCTGCGCGATTTTCTTTTTCTGCCCATGGCCTACTCCGTTTCGCGCCGCATCAAATCCAATCGCTGGCTGGGCATTAAGGCTGAATCCTGGAGTTATTACCCGTCCATGTTTATCACCATGCTCCTCTGCGGCCTCTGGCATGGCGCCGCCTGGACGTTCATCGCCTGGGGGGTCTACCACGGATCCTTCATCATGCTGGAACGATCCGTACTGAAAAAGTTCATCCGCCGCCTGTGGACGCCGCTGCAGATATCCTATGCCCTGTTGACCGTCATCTTCGGTTGGGTATTGTTCCGGGCGGACGACTTCTCCCGGGCCGCCGGCTTCTGGCGTGCCATGTTCGGCTTCGGCCACGGCGACGGCCTGGAATTCTACCCTGCCCTCTACCTGAACAACGAGGTGCTGACTGTGCTGGCCCTGGCCATACTGCTGGCCGCTCCCGTTGGCCTCGCCCTGGCTAAGATTTTTGACCGCCTGTGCCGAACCACAGAAGTAAAACGCCTCTTGTGGCTCAAGGGAGGATACCGGCTGCTGACCACCACCTTGTTGCTCGCCGTATTACTGGCCAGCGCCATGCGCCTGGCCATGACCACCTACAATCCCTTCATTTATTTCAGGTTTTGAGTCGAGCATGCAGGTAAATAATTTTTTTTCAAAAAATCCAGCCTGGCCATTGCTTTTTAATTTTAAAAAGAACAACGGCCTGCCGCTGCTTTTCATTCTGCTGATCTTTCTGCCCATCTTCGACATGGTTTTCACGATCAGCCAGCCCCTGCCGATCAAGGAAAAAAGGAAAATGGCTGCCAAGCCCCAGTTGCAGTTGAGCCGGTTATGGGATTCTAAAAAAAAATATGAAGACTATTTCAATGATAATTTCGGTTTTCGTACCCACCTGTTGTATTACCACAATCTTTTCACGGTCAAGTATTTCAACACCTCGCCCACTGACAAAGTGCTACTCGGGCGCCAGGGCTGGCTGTTCATGGCCAAGGAAACAGAAAACCGTAATACAGTGAATTATTTCCGCGCCCTGAAACCGTTCACTGCGGTCGAACTGCGAGAATGGCGTCAGCTGCTGAGGCAACGCTGGGCATGGTTGAAACAGCGGGGCATTGCCTACCTTTTCGTCATTGTTCCCAACAAAAGCACTATTTACCCGGAATACATGCCCGCCGCCATCAGGCGCTTGCACCGGCAAAGCCGCATGGACCAGTTACTGGAGGCGCTGCAGGAAGAAGGCGGTTTTCCGACGATCGACCTCAGAGAAACACTGCTTGTCGCCAAGCGATCGCAGCGCATCTATCACAAAACCGATTCCCATTGGAATGAACTGGGAGCCTATTTCGCTTACCAAAAGGTCATGGAGAAGTTGGCAAAGGATTTCCCGGATCTTAAAGTTGCCGCCTTGAATGAATTCAGTATTGAACGCCGGGACCGCATGGGCGGCGATTTGGCGTTGATGCTGGCCCTGCAAAAAAAAGTTTTTCGCGAGCAAATCATCACTTTGAAACCGCTGGCTCCGTCCCCGGCCATAACCGTCAGGGAAGGAAAGAAACTGGCAGGGTTTGTCAGGGAAAGCATCAGCGAATGTCCCAGCGGCACCTTGCCCACCGCCTTGATGGTTCACGATTCGTTCATTCATCAATTGCGGCCATTGCTCAACCCCCACTTCAAGCGCATCATCTATATCTGGGATGCGAGATTGAATTTTTATCCTGACATTGTCCGCAGGGAAAACCCGAAAATTGTCATCGAGGAAATGACCGAACGAAAACTGGAGGACCTGCAACTGCAAAATCCCGATTTTCCCGGCGCGACCAAGGCCGAGGCGACGGAAAGATAAAAGCAGCTGGACCGCGAAAAACGCTTAGCCCGCAATTCTCACAGATATTGTCGCGAAATTGTGCAGATGGGTATGGATACAAGGACAGCGACCGAGGAGACCGGAGACGTACTGTTGGTACGATGGAGGGTTCCGAACCGAACTGCCTGAGCGAGGACGCTCGCAGTCAGGGCCTGACGCCGTAGACATGCCCATATCCGCAATTGCAGCAAATATTTGTGAGAAATGCGGGCTAGTCGACGGTGATGGATTTGGAGACGTTTTTCGGCACATCGGGATGTACACCGTGATTTTCAATGTGGGCGCGATTGAGGTACTTCATCTTGGCCACCGACATTTTCAAGGCCAGCAGCTGCAGTACCACGGCTGCCTGGAATATGAAAATATTGCTGTCACCGCTGCGCGGGATCTTTATATATTTGAAAAAATAGCCATCCATTGCAGCCGGTTTGCCCTCCAGCGCCTTCTTCAGCTCTTCATTTTCCTCGGCGATCAGCACCACATCGGCGCCACGGATCTTGTGGGTATGGATCTGCGAAATGGTGATGCGGATATCGCGCGCTTGGGGCGGGCATACGAAGATCAGGGGATAGTTGGAAAAATATTTTTCGGCGTTGACCTGTTCCCGGAATTGAAGGTAAATATCCTGGCAGTTTATTTTTCCGGAGCCCAAAAGTGGATCGTTTTCAATCTCGGTACTGAAATCACTGAATTTGAAATCATGGATCCATTTGAAAAAACGGTCGGCGACTTTCTGCCGGTCGCCCTCCGGGATAGCCTGGTTGTGAAACAACGTACGGCTGAAATCGGCCATGTCGGAGAGGACGTTTTCCAGGTCCATGAACGAATACAGGGTACTTTTACCCAGGATGGTATTGGGTCCGTGCTTGAATTCAGCCGCATCATAGCCTTCGGCATGGTTCAGCACCACCTCCCTGATCTTCAGCGCCCCTTCACGGGCCAGCCCGATCAACGAAGTTCCCAGAATATGTATCGAGGGTTTGAGAAAGAATTTGAGCATAACCTCTGTGATGTCCTCTTCACAAGTCTTCAGCGTGTAGCCGACAAGATGCGTGACCTTTTCGAGATTCGCCTGCGGCTGCGACGCGTCCTTTTTCATGCTGGCGGCGAGCAGGTAAAAAAGGGCCAGCTGGGCGCTAAAAGATTTTGTGGCAGCCACGGCGATTTCCGGTCCGCACAAAAGCGGCAGAAAAAATTCGGCTTTTTCCTGGGGGATGGTGGAATTTTCATTGTTGACCACAGCGATAATGCGAATCAGTTTTCCGAATTTTTCCCGCACCTGGTTCAGGATATCAACCAGGTCCTTGGTTTCACCCGACTGGGTAATGGCAACCAACACGTCGCCTGCACGCAGGCTGTTGACGTAAACGGAGCGGAACAGATCCGGATTGCAGGGGACGATGCCCAGGGAGGTCAGATTGTTGAAGAAAAAACCCGCCGTCAGCGCGGCATGGTAGGATGTGCCGGAACCGATAAAGAACACTCTGCCGCCGGCGGCGAAGCTCTGCTGGAACATGGCCACGGTTTCATCCTTGAAATGGATGACTTTGCGCTTTTTTTTCCAGATAATGATCAGGTCCAGGGTGAATAGAGCCTGGAAATATTCCTCGCCGAATTCGCGCAGTTCGCGCAGTAGCTGGGCTTCGTCGGAAGAAAAAAATGCCGGCGCCTCGTTGGGCCGATCCGGGGATTGGAGATCATTGATTTCCCTGGCTATGGCATCAAAGCGCTGGCTGTCGACGATATTTAAAAAAGCATCCTTCAGCTTGTCCCGTTCGAATATGGTGTAGAGCTTGAGTAGTTCGAAAACGATCTCCTTGCAATCACGGTCGTGGCGTTCAAAAACCGAAAAATACGGTTTTTCCCAGTTCAAGGAAAAATAGTATTTCAGCATCATGTCCAGATTCACCATCGTGGAAGCGATTTCCTGCTCCATAAAAAAATGATACTTGGGCTGCAGGGTGATATCGGCGATGTTCAGTTTCGAGCGCTTAAGCCCGGGCAGGCAACGCTGGCCGTCGGCAAGCGAAAAAACGAAATAGCTGTCGGCAGTGAAATAAATACCCTGCCCCTCGACCAGGGGGATTAGGAAACGAGTCTTGGCCAGGACCGATGTCAAGTCGGAAGATACGACGATGAAATCGCCGTCTTCGTCGGTGCCCTTGCCGGCGTACAGCGACGAACCGGCCTTGACGGCGAAGATGCCGTCGAATTCCGCTGAAGCGAAGCAGGCGGCATAGGACCCCACCGCCTTCTGGTTGGCGCGGAGAATGGCTTGCAGCAGGTCAGTGACCAGGGTTTGCCGATCCGGATTTTTACGCAGGGCCAGCTGCTCTTGGTAATAATGTTCAACCAGATGCACCAGCATCTCCCCGTCATTATCCGAAATGATACGGTGACGGGCTTCGCTGAGAAACTCCTTCAGGCTGTCGGTGTTGGAAATATTGCCGTTATGGGCTCCCAGCAAGCGCGTTCGGCAATTCACCTCGTGGGGCTGGGCATTTTCATCGGTCACCGAACCATAGGTGGCCCAGCGCACCTGGCCGATAAACTTGTAGCCGCTCAGTTTTTCCAGATCCAGTTCATGGATGACCTTGCTGGGCGACCCCACTTTTTTTTTTAAAGTGACGGTTCCGTCATTTTTGAAAAAAGCGCCGCCGGTGGAATCATAGCCCCGGTACTCGAGCTTCTTCAACAGGAACGAACCGACCCGGCCCAGCCGCTCACTGTTTTTCCCGTAGACAATGCCGACAACGCCGCACATGTTCTCTACTTACCTGCGTCCGCCGCCGCTTTTCCCGTCAGCGCTTACCACTTCTTGCGCTTCCAGAAAAAGAGAAAGCCAATGCCGGCCAGCACGGCCAGGGCCATGACGAAGATGAATGCCAATGGGTGGTGCTGAAGGGGAAAGGAAACATTCATGGAAAAGATGCTGACCACCAGCGTCGGCATCATGATGGTGATGGTGATGATGTTCAGTGTCTTCATCAGCACGTTCAGATTGTTGCCCACGATCCCGGCCCGGGCGTCCATCAGCCCCGACAGGATGTTGGAATAG
>JALHTJ010000161.1 GCA_022865785.1 Candidatus Aminicenantota bacterium | reverse complement strand
GGCTTTTTGGTTGTCAACATGATTTATGACCATTTGGGAATTTTGGAAGGTGAAATTTATTCAGGAAAACCCAATTCGATCAAATTAGGTTTTCGTCTATTCACGATTTCTTATGGGACCTTTGAAATCGCCCTGAACAAGATCATAGGCAATTTGATCGCCTTCAATCCCCAGCTCTTTCTAGAGGAATTGGCGGCCCACCGCGACCTGTTCTTGTCACTGGAACCGATCCTGACCAGTTTTTTAAGAGATACTCCCGATGACCCGGTTGCCCAGGAACTGGAGAGAAAATTACGCATCAAGTCCCTGGAATCAATAACGGAAAAACCACTCAAATCACTTCGCAATGAATGCATCAAGATATTGAAAAGGATGTGAATTAGACCGATTCAAAAGGATTTATAACAATTCACGCTTGACTTTGGTCTCTTTTTGTATAAACTAGAGGATTGAAATCAATGCGGAGGAACAACCCATGCAGATAAAAATCGCCTCCAGTCATCTCAATGGCCTTGTGGTAGTGGAGCAAGAGGTTTTCGAGGACGAACGCGGGTTTTTCATGGAGGTTTTCAGGGCCGATCAATTCAACGCATTGGGACTGCCTGTCGATTTTGTCCAGGACAACCATTCCCGTTCCCAGAAAGGGGTACTGCGCGGCTTGCATTTTCAATGGCAGCCTCCCATGGGCAAACTAATGCGGGTGACCCTGGGCAGCGCCTACCTGGTTGCCGTGGATATCCGCAAGGGTTCTCCGACCCTGGGCCAGTGGTTCGGCATTGAAGCTTCGGCCCAGAACAAGAAACAGGTGTTCGCTCCGGCCGGATTTGCCCGGGGCTTCTGCGTTCTGTCCGACGTTGCCGAGATCCAATACAAGTGCACCGGGATTTACAACAGCAAAGCTGAATCCGGGATCTTATGGAATGATCCCGGCATCGGTATCACCTGGCCGCTGGAAAACCCGGTCTTGTCAGAAAAAGATACACGGGCCCGCACTCTTTCCCAGTGGCTGGCCAGTCCGGAAGCGGATAACTTCATTTACCAACCATAGGAGGAAAGCCAGAATGAAAATACTCATTGCCGGCGGTGCCGGCTACATCGGTTCGGTCCTGATTCCCAAGCTGTTGGAAAGGGGTTATGAGATCAGCGTGATCGATCTTTTTTGGTTCGGCAACCATTTGCCAAAGGAGATCGGTATTGTACACAAGGACATTTTTGACCTGCAGGTGGATGATGTGCGCGGCTTTGACCAGGTGATTTTCCTGGGGGGCCTTTCCAATGATCCTATGGCCGAATTTGCTCCCAGCAAGAATTTTATTTACAACGCCGCTGCCCCAGCTTTTTTAGGCTATGTAGCCAAAAAGGCAGGGGTGAAGCGTTTCATTTACGCTGGTTCCTGCTCGGTCTACGGTTATACGGTCAATGAACTGTATGATGAGACCCAGCCGGCAGTGTCCAATTATCCGTACGGCATCTCCAAATTGCAGGGCGAACAGGCGGTCATGCAAATGCAGGACAATAATTTTTCAGTGATCGCCTTCCGCCAAGGCACAGTCAGCGGCTACAGCCCCCGCATGCGTCTGGACCTGGTGGTGAACACCATGTTCAAATCAGCCATTGCCGACAAGGTGATCACGGTCAACAATCCGGCCATTTGGCGACCGATTCTCAGTATCCAGGATGCCGCCAGTGCCTATATCAGGGCTATCGAGGCCAACGATGCTATTTCAGGAATTTTCAATATCGCTTCGGGCAATTATACGGTCGGTGAATTGGGAGACCTGGTCAGATCCGGCCTCAAAACCCATTTACAGGTCGATGTGCGCCTGCAGATCAAACACATCCAGGATTTTCGAAATTACAAAGTCAGCATAGATAAAGCGCGCAAAGTGCTGAGTTTTCATCCCAAGCATGATGTGGAATCCATCATCAAGGACCTGGTGGAGAACCTGTCTAATTTCAAGGATTTCGACAACCCTGCCTATTACAATATCCAAGTTTTCAAGAGCCTGGGAAAATAGTAATACCCGGGGCTACGGAGGGCAATATGAAACTGGCTGTGATAGGGGCTGACGGGCAACTGGGCTCGGATATTGTTGAATTATTCAGGGGCGAGTGCTTTGATGTCGTCCCTTTGACTATTGACAAACTTGATATCGCTGACAACAGGCAGGTACAGAGGGTTTTGGCAGAGGTAGGGGCCGATATCATCATCAATACTGCCGCCATGCACCAAGTCGAAAAATGCGAAGCCGATCCGCTTAAAGCCTTCGCGGTCAATGCCCTGGGTGCCCGCAATATCGCCCAAGCGGCCAACGCCGGTTCATCACGTCTGATTCACATCAGTACGGATTATGTTTTTTCAGGTGAAAAAATGGAACCCTACCTGGAGAACGATTGCCCCCTGCCGCTGAATGCCTACGCCAACAGCAAGCTGGCCGGTGAGTTCTTTGTCCGTTCCCTGGCCCAAAAACATTATGTGATAAGGGTATCGGGTTTATATGGGAAAAATCCCTGTCTGGAAAAGGGCGGATTGAATTTCGTCGATCTGATGCTGAAGCTGGCGCGTGAACGCTCCGAAATACGCGTTGTAGACGATGAAGTGCTGACACCGACCGCGACCAAGGAAGTAGCTCGCCAGATCCTGAAAATGCTCAATGGCCAAGCCGAGGACGGCTTGTACCACGCTACGGCCGAAGGCAGCTGTTCCTGGTTCGAATTTGCCCGCGAAATCTTCAGCCTGAGCCATAGCACCGTTACCTTGAACAAAGCCGAACCCGGGGAATTCCCGGCCAAAGTGCCAAGGCCCAGCTATTCGGTCCTGGAGAACGGCAATTTAAAAAAACAAAACCTGAACATTGTGTCGTCCTGGCAGGACGCCTTGGCCGAATACATGCTTGAGAAGCACGGCTTCGGTTCTACCGGCTCTCAATAACGCAGGATGCTTTTTTGATCGATCTCGGCAAGGATGCACGTCTTCATCTTGAACAATTTTTTCTTCAGTGGCGAAAAGCCCTTGGCGGCTGTTTCCGCGGTCAAGATGCCGGCGAACTTGCCGAAAAAATCGGCGCTCAGGATGCGGGCGTTGTACCAGCTCCAGTATATTTTTTTTGATAGCGGCATCCTGATCTTGAAAAAAGCGATGAAGGTCCGGTGCAAGACGCGCAGAACAATGGCTTTGATCACGCCCCGCAGCCGGGAAACATAGTAAATATTGAACTCCTGCACGCTTAGATGGGAGTCGATGCACATGCGGCGAAACATGTAGCTTGGCTTTACTTTGTGCCAGTGGAAGAACTTGGCTTCTTTGACCAGCGCTACCCTCAGGCCGTTCAGGATCATTTTCCTGGCAAAGAGCATATCTTCGCCGTAGGGAACAGGGGGAAATTGCAGGCGGAGCAGTGTTTCACGGTCAAGGCAGGATGAACAGTTGTCGAAATTACTCAGGCGGCGGCGCAGTTCAGGCGGAAATTTTTCCCAGCAATAGGCGGGGATGGGCTCGACAAAATCGTCATGGTCCCGGAACCAGTTGTTGTGCAGGTAGGCATCCACCGGGTCGTGCCATTGCGGATTGATCTGCCACACGCCATAGGCGGCCGCTGCCTGTCCCGACAGGACCGGCGCGGTCAAGCGCTCAAGAAAATCCCTGCCGATGGGCACAATGTCATCGGTGAAAAAGACCACGATTTTCCCTTGCGCTTCCCGGGCCGCCTGCATGCGGGTGCCGGAGTGGCTGAATCTCCCTTCGGCAACCGGGATGATCCGTTTGCGCAGATGGGGGATGGATTGCAAATAAGCCACGGTGTCGTCGCTGGATTGGTTATCCATGAAGATCAGCTCGTATGGGTGCTGAAATTCCTGATCTTGGATAGCCGCCATCAGCCGCTGGACAACGCCAAATGAATTCTTGGTCAGGATGACGATCGAAACAAGGGTTTCCATGTTGGCTTTACCTTTGCGCCGGCGCTGCCAACGGCGTGGCTGATGCATATTCTTCGGCCAAATGCCCAAAGAGATCTCGTACCCTCTCGGTGAAGATGGCCCGGGTGAAGTTCCCGCCCCGCAATTGCGCCGCCCGGCTGCTCCGCTGACGCTGGCCGGGATCCCTGATCAGCTGCAAGGTCAGGTCCAGCAATTGCCTGATATTGGCAAAACGGAATCCGGAAATCCCGTTTTCCACGATCTCACGCTGGCCGCCGCCGTCAAAAACGATGGGCAAACATTGGTTCTGCATGGCTTCCACGGTTGACATGCCGAAGTGTTCTACGTGGGCCGGATTGCTCTGCTGCAGGCCGCAAAAATGCCAGAAAAGGGCGGAGCGGGCATACAGTTCTTTCAATTCGCTCAAGGGGATATTGATCTTCAATTCAACCGGCAGGTCGGGCTCGGCCTGCAGCAGCGCCCTGATTTTATCGAGATAGGGGTTGGCTGAGGCGCTGCCGCCGCAAAGGATTAATTTCCAGTTTTGCAGTTCCCGGGGCGCCTTGGCCCGTAAGCGCGCGAAAGCGGCGATCATTTCGGCCTGCTGTTTGCTGCCGCCGCTTTCGAATCTGGCGACGGAGAGGATGATGTTTTCCTTGGCCAACATTTGCCCTGGCGCCGGTTCCATGTCCACGGGAGGGTAAATATGATGGCTGGGGGAAAGACGCCATTTTTTTTCGATCCACTCGGCCGTATAGCGGCTGTTGTAGATGAGATGCCGGTAATGCTGCACGTAAAAATACGAGCCTTTCTGGCGTTCGGGAAAATGGCAGACGAACAGGGAAATGTTGGACAGGGGGAAAACCATTTCCAGCATGCTGTTGTTGATGAAAAAATCGTAATTTCCGCTTTCGCGGCTGACAGCCAGGAAAGGATTTTCACTGCGATCGGAAACCAG
>JALHTJ010000160.1 GCA_022865785.1 Candidatus Aminicenantota bacterium | reverse complement strand
CAGCGACTATTACCTCGGCTTGGCCGACGACGTTAGGATCAAGCTCGAAGTACAGCGTTTTAAAAACCGCAAGCCGCGTTTTCTGAACCTGGCTTTTTTCAAGGAGACGGCCGGCCGCTACCAGGCGTTCTTTACCTATCCTGATGACCTGCCATTGGCGACATTCGATGCCAACGGCCCGCTGGCCAAGTTTCAGGCCGGCTACTTCAAGGTCGGCGGCGTCCTCTATCACGGCGTGCACCAGCAGCGCGGCGACTACGCGGCGCTGATATTTGTGACTTTGAACCAGGAGTTTTTCGACGCCATGCCGCCCATCGGCGATTTTAAGGTGCTTTTCATGGGCGCCGGTGGCAACGCGATATCCGCCTCCTCACAGGAGATGTCGGTGCGCCTCAACGACAAGGATTTTGCCGGTTTTGAAAAATACCATTTCCCCTTTCCCTTCACCTTCCGCTTCTGGGATTTCGATGAGCTGAAGGAAGGTAAGCCCACCCTCAAGTTCAACATGTTCCTGCTGATCAACGACTATTCGAAGATCATGCAAAAACTGAAAACCTCTGATCGCGCCGCCATGCTGCAGGACCAGGTCAAGGTACTGGAAAAGGAGATTATCCGCGGCGGCGATCAGGCTGCGCTCATGAGCAAAAGCCAGCAACTGGACGAATTGAAAAAGGAACTTCAGGTGCTGCAGAAACGCGACAGCCAGAGCTCGGTCTTTCCCATCTCGGTACTGGTGCGTTTCATGCTCGGCCTGTTCGGCTTTTTCATTGTCATTTCCTTTATCATCGGTTTGCGCATGGTGCTGGTCATCACCCGTGCCGTCAACGAGCTGACCAAGGGCACCGAAAAGATCCGCCGCGGCGATTTTTCCTACCGTATCCGCATCAAGTCGCATGAGCAAATGCATTTCCTGGCTGAATCGTTCAACGACATGGCTTCCGGCATCGGCCGCCTGCTGACCGAGGAAAAGGAAAAGCAGCGCTTGCAAGAGGAACTGCGCATCGCCCGAGGCATCCAGTTGAAGCTGCTGCCCGCCGACCACTTCGCCTGCCCGGAGTTCGACATCGCCGCGGTCAACATTCCGGCCACGGAGATCGCCGGCGATTATTTCGATTACTTTCACCGCCCCGGTAAATTCCTTTCGGTCCTGGTGGCCGATGTCTCGGGCAAGGGTGCCCAGGCTGCATTCTACATGGCCGAACTGAAAGGCATCATGAACTGCCTGCAGAAGAGTGGCCAGGAGCCGGCGGCCATCTTGAGCGAATGCAACGTCATCCTGCAGAGTTCTTTTGAAAAGGTCACCTTCATCACCATCAACCTGGTCCGTTTTGACCTGCAGAACAAGAACCTGATCTTTTCCCGCTCCGGCCACACGCCGGCCCTTTTTTACCAGAGCGACAAGCAGGCCTGCCTGGAATTGTCGCCGCACGGCATGGCCCTGGGGCTGAACAATTTCAGCCAGGAGGGCATCGAAGAGCTGCGTCTGCCATACCAAAGTGGCGATATCCTGTTTTTCTTTTCCGACGGCCTTTCCGAGATCATGAACGAGGAAGAGCAAATGCTGGGCGTTGCCGAGTTGAAGAACATGCTGGTCGGCTACGCCGCCCTTTCGGCGCTGGAGATCAAGGAGAAGATCCTGGCCCGGGCCATCGCTTTCGCGGCCGGCCAGGCCAACGCCGACGACCTGACCTTCGTGGTGATGAAGGTTCGTTGATGGAAGAGCTGGAAAAAAAACTGGGCTACCGTTTCAAGGATCGCGACCTGCTGCGCTCGGCCCTAACCCACAAATCGTTCAACGAAGGAGGCAAGAACCACGGCCTCGACAACGAGCGGCTGGAGTTTCTGGGCGATTCGGTCATCGGCCTGGTCATCACCGATTACCTGTACCGGCGCTGCCGGGACAACCGCGAGGGCGATCTGGCCAAGCTGCGCGCCCACCTGGTTTCGAGCAATCTGCTGTTCAAGGTGGCCAAGACCATCGGTTTGGGCGGCCACATCCGGCTCGGCCGCGGCGAGGAAAAGAACCAGGGCCGGCGCAACAGCAAGATCGTCTCCTCGTGCTTCGAAGGCCTGATCGGCGCCCTTTACCTGGATTCCGACTTCGCCACCGCCACCGCGGTCATAGTCGAATGCTTCCGTGAATTCCTGGAGCAGCTGCTCAGCAACGAGATACGCATCAACGACTACAAGTCGGAGCTGCAGGAACTGATCCAGAAGCACAAGAACATCCTGCCTGTTTACAAAGTGACCGCTGAGATCGGCAAGCCGCCCGCAATGACGTTCCGCGTGGCCGTGTACATGGAAAACAGCGAGATCGGCAGCGGCAGCGGCCGCAACCGCCGCGAGGCCGAGCAGGAAGCGGCATTGATCGCCTTGAAGAGCATCGGCAATTTCATGAATTTCGAAAAACTGTCGGAGACGTTCTTCGCCGAAAAACCGAAGGGCTTATAAGATCTCAACGAACTTCGTGACGCGTGACGCGTAACGCGTGACGGGGGGAAGAACAAAAATAGAAATAACAAATTTCAAATAAATTCCAAGTTCCAAATTTCAATGTCCTAAACCAAGAAGTAGATGGGTAAAAGGGTTGAAGGGTAGATGGGTTAAGAAAGATGCGAACGGTCTCCTCCAACTCATTCCCGGTCCCCCTCTCTTGCGAATAGAGGGGGCCTTCCATATGCATCTTTTACCCCTTCTCTTCGGGAAGAGAAGGTACGCATCGCCATGTCCGCATCGCTATACCGAGGTTCTTCGAGGTATAAAGCGATGCCATCCCGCAAAGCGGGGCCGAGGCTTTGCGAGGCATCTGGCGATGCCATCCCGCAAAGCGGGGGGGTTGGGGATGAGTTGGTAGTTCGCTGTCATTGCCGTTGCCCCATCAACTCATCTACCCGTCAACATTTGATTGCTCTCTTTGTTTTGGTCATTTGGTTATTGGAAATTGGTGCCTGTTTTTGAATTGGTGGTTGTAATTTGAAATTTTCTTTCTCGTCACGCGTTACGCGTCACGCGTCACGTATGACAAGTCTTGCGAAATTTTTTCATTTTATATAAAATAGAATAAATTTCGCAATATGGAGGTACTTAATGGCAACAAAGAAAGTGGTGAAAAAAGTCAAGAAAGTCGTGAAGCCGGTTTTAAAAAAGAAAGTGAAACCCGTGCTCAAGAAGAAAGCCAAGCCTGCGGCCAAGAAAGCCGAACGCTACGCCTGCTCTGTCTGCGGCCTTATCGTGGCGGTGGACCAGGCCTGCGGCTGCGCTCATGTCCACAAGTTGATCTGCTGCAGCAAAGTCATGAAAAAGAAGTAGCAGTATCCGTAACGAGTGACGCGTGACGCGTAACGAGAAAGAGAAAGGATCTTTAAAATATGCCGAAAAATTGCAACTTTAAGTCACGCGTCACTAGTCACGTGTTACGCAGAACGTCGAATTCTTTCCTCGTCACGCGTCACGAAGAATCATTAATTTCATCTATGGAGGGACCATGTCCTTTACTCACGCTGAACTAAAGAAAAAAACCGTGGCCGAACTGCGCGAGATCGCCAAGGGGATCGAGCATGAAGCGGTGCAGGGCTACTCGCAGTTGAACAAGGAGCACCTCCTGGTCGCGCTCTGCAAGGCGATGGACATCGATATGCACGTACATCACCAGGTGGTCGGCCTGAACAAGGCCCAAGTCAAGACCAACATCCGCCACATCAAGGAAAAGCTCGCCGCGGCCATTGCCGCCCATGACCGCAAGCAGATCAAGTACTGCCACCGCCAGATCCACAAGCAAAAAAGGCAGATACATAAGGCAACAGTTTAGGAACTCGCTGAACTCCGTGACGCGTAACGCGTAACAAGTGACGAGAAAGAGAAAGAATCTTTTAAATATTTCGATAAATTGCAGTTCCTGGTCACGCGTCATGTGTTGCGAATAGGTTGTAAAATTTTCTTCCATGTCACGCGTCACGCGTTACGCGTCACTAATTTGCGAACTTTTGTTCTAGTTCCTGCGTTTATAGATCTTAGGAGGTATCCCATGAAACAAAAGGTCAAATATGTGCTCTTTATAATGCTCCTGATGGCTTCTTTCCTGGCCGCCGAGGAATACCAGCATAAAACCGCCCGCAGCTTCACTTTGACCGCCGCCGGCACCGTGGATCTGGCCAACATCAATGGCGAGATCGAGATCACCACCACCTCCGGCCGGACCGTGGACATCAAGGTCGTAAAAAAGTCCGACTACAAGGGAGAGATCGAGAACGTGGAAATTATTTTCGAGACCGGTAAGGACACTCTGAAAGTTTATACTAAATATAACAAGAAAAATACCAAGGCCAAGGTCGATTTCACCGTCTCCATCCCGGAAAAGCTCGCCAAGGCCTGGTTCAAATCGGTCAACGGCGAGATCGACTGTTCGGGACAATTCGCGGAGCTTACGCTGAAGACCGTCAACGGCAAGATCGATTTTCATGGCCAATTCCAGGCCGGGACTTTCAAATCGGTCAACGGCACCATCGATATCGTCCAGGAGCCGCTGCTCAGCGGCGACCTGCGCGTCTCCACGGTCAACGGCACCATTGACATCGAACTCAACCGCAAGTCGGCTTTCGAGGCCGAAGGCCAGACCGTCAACGGCAGCATCGACAACGATTTCGGCCTGCAGGTCGAACGCCACTTTATCGGCAGCTCTTTCAGCGGCAAGGTCAACGGCGGCGGCCACAAAGTCAAGCTGGAAACGGTCAACGGCAGGATCAAGCTCCAGAAGATTTAAGAAAAACATTCGTGACGAGTGACGCGTAACGAGTGACGAGAAAGAACAAAAAAGAACTATGCGTAACACTTAATAGGTAACAAGGAACCGCAATAAATCGAGCGCAGTTTCCAACTCATCCCCCGGCCCCTTCTCTTCCCAAAGAGAAGGGGAGTAAAGAAGATGATTCCCCCTCTTTTCTCAAGAGAGGGGGGTAGGGGGTGAGTTTGAGAAGAGCAATTATGATTTTTCGTTTATTCTTACTCTATACCCTATCCCCTGGCCCCAGGTTTAGGACATTGGAATTTGGGACTTGGAATTTATTTGGAATTTATGATTTTATTCTTCCCTCGTCACGCGTTACGCGTTACGCGTCACGTATATCACACTTGCTTTTGTAATTTTATTTCCTGTTTGCTATAATCGCCCCAGAGGTGACCATGAGCATCACTGTCAAGGAAGTCTTGAATAAAAAGGACCTGAAGACGTTCGTCAAGCTGCCCTTTGCCATGTACAAGGACGACCCGATGTGGGTGCCGCAGCTCATCCGCGATGACATGGAGGTCTTCAACCGCGCCAAGAACCCGGCTTTCGACAATGCCGACGCCCGGCAGTTCCTGGCATACAAGGACGGCAAGGCGGTCGGACGCATCGCCGCTATCCTCAGCCGCGTTGCCAACCAGAAGTACAAGACCAAGAACCTCCGTTTCGGCTGGTTCGACGCCCCCAATGATCCCGAAGTGGCCGCCGCCCTGTTCAGGACTGTCGAGGATTGGGCCAGGGAACTGGGCATGGAGACCCTGACCGGCCCGCACGGCTTCTGCGACCTCGATCCCCAGGGCATGCTGGTCGAGGGTTTCGACCAACTGCCCACCATCGCCGGCTATTACAATTTTCCTTACTACCAGAAGCTGGTCGAAGATCTCGGCTTCCAGAAGGAGGTCGATTACGTCGAATTCCGCACCCATGCGCCGGAAATGTCGGCTTTTCCCGAAAAGCTGCTGCGCCTGGCCGAGCGCATCAAGGAACGCGGCGGCCTGCGCGTGCTGCAGTTCTCCAATAAAAAGGAGATCCTGGGCCGCGCCGAAGAGCTGTTCCACCTGCTGGATGAAGCCTTCGAGGAAATTTACGGCGCCGT
>JALHTJ010000159.1 GCA_022865785.1 Candidatus Aminicenantota bacterium | reverse complement strand
CCCGCCGGTCACGCCCCGGCATATATCATCGCTACGATCCATGAACTTCCCGGGCTCCCCGGCCTCTGACCTTTTCATAACGATCCATTAATTCCAAGGATTCCCCAAGAGGAAAAAATATTCAAAACAATGGTCCCTTGAAAAAGCAGGCGCCGCCTACGGCAAAATATTCGCCTTCATTGATCAAAATGGGTATAAAGCCGCCGGGCCGCCCATGGAAAAGTACCTGGACATGGACCCCACAGCGGTCCAGCCCGAGGATCTGCGCACCGAGATCAATATCCCGGTGGTGAAGAAATAACGCCGCCAAATCGGGGACGGCAGGTTAAAAATTTATAAATGGATTTGTAGGGGCGAATAAATATTCGCCCTTCCCTGTTCGATTCTTCCTCTCTTTCTGGGCGTTTGGTTATACGCCCCTACCTATCCCGTCCCCTACCCCAGCAATATCCCGGCCAGGGTGGCGGTCATCAGCGTGGCCAGCGCCCCGCCCAGGACCGCTTTCAGCCCCAGGGAGGCGATGTCTTTTTTGCGATGCGGGGCCATGGGGGCGATGCCGCCGATCTGGATGGCGATCGATGAAAAATTGGCGAAACCGCATAAGGCGTAGGTGGCCATGGTGATCCCTTTGGGACTGAGGAGTCCCTGTTTGATCATCCCGACCAGGTCGATATAAGCGACAAATTCGTTCAAAACCACCTTGGTGCCCAACAGGCTGCCGAAGTGGAAGGCGTCGCGCACCGGCACGCCAATGCCGATGGCCAGGTAGCGCAGCACCACGCCAAAAATGAGCTGCAGCGAGAGGGGCTGGCCGAAATGGGCTTTTAAATAGGCATTAACATGGATAAGATCGCCCAGGCCGACAAAAAGGTAATTGATCAGGGCGATGCCGGCAATGAAGGCCAGCAGCATGGCGCCGACATTCAGGGCCAGGTGCATGCCGTCGCCGGCACCGGTAGCCGCCGCTTCGATAAAGTTGGAGGCGTTTTTTTCAACCTTGAGGCGCACCGTGCCTTTGGTCACCGGCGTCCCGGTCTCCGGGTAGAGGATCTTGGCGATAACCAGCGAGGCCGGAGCGGCCATGACGCTGGCCGCCAGCAGCTGCACGGCGAAGCGCAGCTGGGCTTCGGCCAGCGGTATTTTCTGCACCTCGGCCAGAGCCTGGCCGAGCATCTGGATATAGGCGGCCATTACGCCACCGGCGATCGTAGCCATGCCGCCGACCATGACGGTCAGGATCTCGGAGTTGGTCATGGCGCCGATATAGGGCTTAATCAGCAGGGGCGCTTCGGTCTGGCCGACGAAGATGTTGGCCGTGTTGGACAGCGATTCGGCGCCGCTGGTGCCCATGAGCTTGGCCATGAGCCAGGCCATGCCCTTGACCACCATCTGCAGGATGCCCAGGTAATAGAGCACCGAAGTCAGGGTGGCCACGAAAATGATCGTCGGCAGGACCTGGAAGGCGAAAAACATGCCCAGGCTGTCGGGACCGGAATTTTCAGCCAGGCGGCCGAAAACGAACTTCGATCCTTCGGTGGTGAAACTCAGCAGGCTGACCACGGCCCCGCCCAGCCAGGAAATGACCACCTTGGGCCAGCCCAGCGGCGAAAACCAGGAACTCAGCCTGTCGCTGTACAGGATGAAAACAGCGAATGTCACCTGGATGGCGATGCCGCTGAAAACAAGCCGCCAGCTGATGCGCCTGCGGTTATTGGAAAACAGAATGGCTATGCTTATGATCAGAAACAGGCCCAAAACTCCCCTGAGCAGTGAAATCATGTTCATCGGTCACCTGCTATTAAGAACCAGATTTAAAAAACAATCATAAATGCGGGCCTATCAAAAGTCAAGGAGAACCAATCAGGGAAAGACAAAGGGAAGAGAAAGGGAAAAGCAGAGGGAAGACAGAGAGAAGAAAAGGTAGAAAGGAACTTTGTTGTTCTCTTACTCTCTCTTCCCTCATTCTTCCCTTGTTACGCGTTACGCGTCACTTGTCACGAATACTCTTTCTCTATCTTCTCGTAATATTCGATGATCTGGTGCACATATTCCCTTTTTTTAATATAGCTGCCCGGAAAAAAACTGCGCTTGAAGCCGTAAATGACGAAATTCTTCAATTCCTTGGGAGTGATGTGGAAGGCCTGGACGGCCTTGAGGATCTCGGCGCTCACCGTGGTCTGGGAAACGGTGCGGTTGTCGGTGCAGAAGGTGGCTGACAGTTTGGCCTTGCGCATATGCTTGAAAGAGTGTTCGGCAAGGCTGCGGATGGCGGGATTGGTCTGCAGGTTCGAGGTCAGGCAGACTTCGATGGTGATGCGCCGGTCGGCGATGAACTGCACCAGGTTGGCGATATAGGCTTTCTTGTCCTTGATTTCCGGGCTTTTGATCATGTCGGCGTCAAAAAGATAAACGGCATGGCCGATGCGGTCGGCGTGCAGGTCGGTGATGGCCTGAAAAATGCTTTCCGGTCCATACGCTTCACCGGCATGCACGGTTTTCTTTAAAAAATGCTTGTGGGCCAGGGCGTAGGCCTGGGCATGGTCCCCGGCCGGATAGCCGGCTTCGGCACCGGCCAAGTCGAAACCGACGATGGGCAAAGTGAGTGTCATCCTAGCTTCCACCGCCGCCCGTACCAGCTCCTGCGAAGCCAGGGAAAATATCCATTTGCGCTCGGAATAGGCGTGGAC
Source organism: Candidatus Aminicenantota bacterium (assembly GCA_022865785.1). Taxonomy (GTDB): domain Bacteria; phylum Acidobacteriota; class Aminicenantia; order UBA2199; family UBA2199; genus UBA2199. Next base: position 4,615 of record JALHTJ010000159.1, on the reverse strand, counting down.
CTTGAGCAGGTTGTCAAAATATTCGGAAAACCCGTAGTCGAACATGCGCATGGCACAGGCGATGATGCCGTATTCAAAGGGCGGCTCGGCGCCGCTTTTCACCTGGGCACGGGAATTGAATTCAACTTTGGCCCTGTCCAGGCCGCGGTTCAGCGCGGCCAGGACATCGATGCAGGACATGCGGGCATTCTGGTGCAGCTGCGGGGCGAAACGCACCTCGATATAGCGCACGCCCTCGTTTTGGTTGTCCTGGGCCAGCTCGTAGCCTACCCGCTCCAGGGCCGATTCTTTCTGCAGCACCGCCGTGGTGTAAAGGAACCCTTTCAGGTACTCGGTCAAGCTGGCATATTTGTTTTTGAAAACCAGGCGCTGCAGCCCTTTCTCGTCATAGGCCGGAAGTTTGACCCCGTTCTCCCTGGCCAGATCAATCAGGGTCGACAGGCGCAGCGAACCGTCCAGGTGCAGGTGCAGATCGGTTTTCGGGATCTTCTCGATGAATTCCTTGCTGATTTTCATTTTCATTTGCTCTCTTGCATGACCAGGGCGATCTCCGGTTTGTTCAGGGCGATTTCCTCGGGGTTCAGGCCGTTCAATTCATGGGGGAAGACCAGCCATTTGTCGGTTTCATGAACATAATATTCCGGGCGACGCTCGGTACGGTTGTTGCCGGGTTTGAAATAAACCACGGCCACGCGGATATCATGGGGGGTATTGCGCCGCGAAAGCACGTTCAGGGTATCAATGATAGCCTTGATGCTCAGGCCGGTATCGTAGACGTCGTCCACGATCAGCAGGCATTGGGCAGCGTTGGCGTTCCTGACGATATAGTTCAAGCCGTGGACCTGGATGCGCTTGCCGCGCTTTTCAATGCCCTCATAAGATGATGTGCGGATGGCGATGTGGTCGCTGGCCACACCGAAGTGTTCGAGCAGCTCCTGTACGGCGATGCCCACGGGCGTGCCGCCCCGCCAGATGCCGACGATGAAATCGGGTTTGAAACCGCTTTCCAGAACTTTGCGCCCCAACCGGAAAGAATCTTCCAGCAATTCCTGGGCCTGGATGAATTGTTTTTCAGCCATGGGTTTTATCCTCGTCAAACTTATTTGTCATCGTTTTTTCCTCCGCGCAGGCGCTGGCGGATCATGGTAACGACCATGGCGGTCGAAACCGGGTTGTGTCCCTCGGGAATGATGATGTCGGCGTATTTGCGGCTCGCTTCGACAAAGGTGATGTGCATGGGCCGCACCGTTCCCAGGTACTGGCCGATCACCGATTCCATGCTGCGCTGGCGTTCCTGGATGTCCCGCTTCAGCCTGCGGATGAAGCGCAGGTCGCTGTCGGTGTCCACGAAGATCTTGACATCCATCAGTTCGCGCAGGGCTTGTTCGCAGAAGATCAAAATGCCTTCGATGATGATCACCTTGGCCGGTTTCTTGACAATGCCCTTTTTCAGGCGCGAATGGCTGGAAAAATCGTAGACCGGCATTTCGATGGCCCGGCCGGCGATCAACTCCCGCAGGTGCTGCACCATCAGGTCGGTTTCCAGGGCGTCGGGATGGTCGAAATTGATCTTGGCGCGTTCGGCCAACGGCAGGTGGCTGGCATCCTTGTAATAGGCGTCATGCTGGATCATTACCATCTGCGGATGGTTGATGCGCTCCATAATGGCGTTGGCGATGGTGGTTTTCCCCGATGCCGTGCCGCCGGCCACCCCGATGATCAACGGCTTTCTTTTCATGGAGGCATGGTAGCACAAGCCTGGAGGAGAGTCAAAAAAAGCTCAGACCCATCTCAACCGCAAGAAAAATAAATTTTTTTTTTTTTATGATTGATTTTTTTTTTTTTGCTATAATGAATTCTATAAAAATAAGTAAAAATCAAGGAGGAATGATTACATGAAAAGAACGTTGTTCGCAGTCCTGCTGTGTTGCCTCATTCTGCCCGGGTTGATCATGGCCCAGGGAATGACAACTTCAGCCTTCAGCGGCCTGGTCACGGACAGTGACGGCAACCCCATAGTGGGAGCCACCGTCACCGCCCTGCACAGGCCGACCGGCACCGTCTACACCGCCGTCAGCCGCCAGGATGGCCTTTTCAACATCCCGGCCGTCAAGGTCGGCGGACCGTACACGGTCACGGTCAGCATGGAACCATTTAAAACCCAGGAAATGAGTGGCCTCACCCTGAAACTGGGCGAGGACCGCAGCCTGAATTTCAGCATGTCATTGGAAACCATCGAGGAAACCATTATCGTCACCGCTGCCAACCCGATCATTTCCGAATCAAGGACCGGGGCGGCCCAGAACGTCAGCACCGCCGTCATCGAGAGCATGCCTTCGATCGGCCGCTCGTTCGACGACTTCGCCCGCATGGCCCCGCAGGTCGACCCCCGCGGCGGCGGCGCCTACTCGGCTGCCGGCAAAAGCAACAAATACAACAACATCCAGATCGACGGCGCCGTGAACAACGACCTGTTCGGCTTGAGCGGCAGCGGCACGCCCGGCCTGGCCACCCCGATCTCGCTCGACGCCGTGCAGGAGTTCCAGCTGGTCATCGCCCCTTACGATGTCCGCCACGGCGGCTTCACCGGCGCCAGCCTGAACGCCATTACCCGCAGCGGCACCAACATGTTCGCCGGATCGGCTTATTATTTCGGCCGCAACCAGGATTTTGTGGGCCAGGGGCCCGACCAGAAAGCCTATGGGGCCTTCACCGAAAAACAGTACGGTTTCCGCGTCGGCGGCCCGGTCATCAAGGACAAGCTGTTCTTCTTCCTGAGCGGTGAAATGGGCGACAACAAGGTCCCGACCAACTACGTCATCGACGACAGCGGCACTTCCAACGATTTCGGCGGCAGCAGCGTCAGCATGGCCGATGCCGACCGCTTCGTCAGCATCCTGAAGAACACCTACGGCTACGACCCGGGCGGTTACGGCGAGGGCTACAAGGACGTGATCCAGGACAACTCCAAGATCTTCCTGCGCCTGGACTACAACATCAGCGACAAGCACCGCCTGACCGTCCGCCACAACTACGTCACCGGCAGCCGCGACAACAACCCCTCCAAGGCCTCCAGCTCCGTCTTCCCCTTCGCCGACGTGTACTATGAGCTGACCAACAAGACCAACTCCACCGTGGCCCAGCTCAACAGCACCCTGGGCAACAACCTGTTCAACGAACTGATCGTGAACTACACCACCATCCGCGACAGCCGCGCCACCGGCGACACCATTTTCCCGCAGGTGAACGTGACCGTTGGCGGCAGCTACAAGCTCACCGCCGGTACCGAGCAATACTCGGGCGCCAACTCCCTGGACCAGGACATCATCGAGCTCACCGACAACCTGACCTGGTACAAGGGCAAGCACACTTTCACCGTCGGCACCCACAACGAGTTCTTCAACTTCGCCAACGTCTATATCCGCAACTACTACGGCTACTGGGAATTCGCCAGCCTCGACGACTTCGAGATCGGCAAGTCCTCCCGCTTCTACCACGACTTCTACAATTCTGACCCCAAGGCGAAATGGGCGGCCAAGTTCGGCGTCGCCCAGCTGGGCGCCTATGCCGGCGACAACTGGGCCGTCATGCCCAACCTGACCCTGACCCTGGGCGTGCGCCTCGACGTGCCCATCATCAACGACATCCCGGCCGACAACCCCCTGGTCGAGACAGTTTTTGGCATCAAGACCAACCAGGCCGCCTCGGGCAACCTGCTATTCTCGCCCCGCGCCGGCTTCAACTGGGATGTCAACAGTGACAAGAAAACCCAGGTGCGCGGCGGCATCGGCATCTTCTCGGGCCGCACCCCCTACGTCTGGATCTCCAACCAGTACTCCAACACCGGCCTGGAGTTCACCCGCTTCGACCTGAAGAACCCGACCTTCGCCTTCGTCCCCGACCCCCTGAACCAGCCCGAATCGGGCCCCGGCCTGAAGGCGGGCACCAGCGAGGTCGATATCATCGACAATAACTTCACCTACCCGCAGGTGCTGCGCACCAACCTGGCTGTCGACCACGAGCTGCCCTGGGGCGTCATCGGCACCGTGGAGTTCATCTATTCCAAGAACGTCAACGAGATCCTCTACCAGAACAAGAACCTGCAGGCGACCGGCCTAACTGCCGCCGGCGGCCGCAAAATGTACTCCCGCGACGTCTCCACTTCGTTCACCGACGTCATCTACCTGACCAACACCAACAAGGGCTACCAGTACAGCCTCTCCGTGCAGCTGCAGAAGAGCTTCAACAAGAACTCCTGGGCCAGCTTCGCCTACTCCTACGGCCAGGCCAAGGACATCAACTCCGGCACCTCTTCGCAGGCCGCCTCCAACTTCGCCTACAACCCGATCCGCTTCGATCCCAACGACCCCGAGCTCACCTGGTCCAACTACGACGTGCGCCACCGCATCGGCGCCGCCGTCTCCTACACCTTCAACTTCCTCAAGAACGCCCCGACCAGCATCGGCCTGTTCTACGGCGCCCGTTCGGGACGCCCCTACTCCACCACCTACAACTACTACGACGCCAACGGCGACCGGGCGGCCGGCAACGACCTGGTCTATGTGCCCGCCAGCATGGACGAGGTCATCATGGTCGATTACCGCGGCAACGTGCT
>JALHTJ010000023.1 GCA_022865785.1 Candidatus Aminicenantota bacterium | reverse complement strand
GCCCGTTTGTTCGGCTCGGCGCTGCTCAGCCTCCCGGTCCTGCTCTGGTTCGGGCGGCGCTCCACCCGGCCGGAGTTCAAAACCGCAGTGGCGCGCGTCCTGTTCATGTACTACCTGCCGTCCACGCCCATCCTGCTGCTCTCCCAGACCGCCGGCCTGATGAACGCCAGGGGCTGGAGCATCATTGCTTTGCACCTGGTGTTTCTCGTCTGGTTCGGCGTGTACGCTTTCAAAAAGAACTGATCCCGGAGCCATACGCAACCAAGCCGACAGTAACGCCATGCCTGCATTCGCATCAACCCCTGGGCATTGCTTTTGTCACGGTCGGTTATCACACCATGAAGTCCGCCCGGTTCAATCCCAGCAAGTCCCTGCGCTATGAGTAACAGGGACACAACAAATCGTCCTCCACGATCGCGTCTCGACAATAAACACAATCGCCCCGCGGCAAAGCAATTGATCAAGCGTTTTCAGGACTTGCTTGCCGCCAACTTTATTTCCGGGATCAGGAGAGCGGACAACTGAACGCTCACTTCCCATAATTCGCCCCTATTCTCGATTTGCGATCAGAAGCGGATGCGGCCGGTGATGATGAAGTAGAGGATGACGGCACCGGCGGCCAGCATGACGGCGTAGAATGCGATCTCGACGGCGGGCATGCGCTGCCGGCGTTCGCGGTGGACGCGGATGCGGAAGCAGAGGCCGCTGGCATACACCACAACGGCCGCGGCGGTGTACTTGGCCATGGAGGCGAACATCCAGGCAAACAGGGCGATGCTCAATGCCGCGTAGACCAGGGGCGCGGCGCGCCCGTCCCGCCGGGCCTGGCGCGCGCCCAGAAGGGCCGACAGCACGTAGGGGACCAGGCAGCAGATCACGGAGATGCTGATGGCGCCGAAGTACAGGTTCTGCAGCAGCGGGGCGTTGTTGCCGGCGCCGATGTCGCTACTGCGCGTAAAAAGAAAAAGCAGGGCCAGGAGCAGCTGGCTGAAGACCGCGGTAACGGCAAGCGAGAACACCGGCGTGGCCCTGGCGTTGGTCCGGGCAAAGGCCCGGGGAAAGGCGTTGTCCCTGACCGCGGCGCTGTAGGGAACTTCCGCCGTCAGCAGCAGCCAGGCCAGCAGCGCGCCGAGGACCGAGAAAAGGAACCCGATGTTCAGGAAATGGCGCCCGAAGCCGCCCAGAGCGCTCCCCAGGACCGCGCCGAGCGGGCTCGGGGCATTGATGATCTCGCGCGCCGGCGCCACCCCCAGGGTGAGGGTGGAGACCGCGACGTAAAGAACGAGCGTGATCAAAAAGCCGATCAGCCCGACCCGTCCCACGTCCCGGGCGCTCCGCGCCTTGCCGGAGATGGTCACGCCACCCTCGATCCCCATGAAGGCAAAGACCATAACGCCGAGGCTGGCGCCGATCTGCTGCCAGGGACCGGCCGCGGCGCCGGTGCCCTTGATGATCGCGGCGAAGGGTGCGCCCAGGAGCGCCGGCTTGAACAGGAATGCCGAGAGCAGCGCCACAAAGAGCAGCGGCAGCAGCTTGAGCATGGTGATGACCAGGTTGGCCGCGCCGGCCGTGCGGATGCCGGCCCGGATCAGCGCGGCATAGCCCCAGAGCAGGGCGCTGGCCAGGGCGAAGGCCGCCCACTTGCTGCGGGACAGGAAGGGAAAGTAGAGGCCCAGGATCTTGGCAATGGCGAAGAAAAAAGCCAGGTTGGTGAACAGGGCGCTCCACCAGTAGCCGTAGGCCGAGTTGAAGCCCGTGAATTCGCCTGCGGCCTCGCGGGCATAACTGTAGATCCCGCCCTCAAGCTCGGGGCGGCGCAAGGCCAGGTACTGGAAGATCCTGGCCAGGGAGAACATGCCGATGCCGGTGATTGCCCAGGCCACGACGATCCATCCCGGGTTGGCCACGCGGCCGAGGTCGGCCGGGGCGTTGAATATCCCGGCGCCCACGATCGCCCCCACCACCACGGCCAGAAGCGGCAGGAACCCGAGCACGCGCGTCTCCATCTTCGCCATTTCACCTTCCGCTCCCGACCTCTTGCCGGCCGGCTCGCCTCAATCGCCAATTGACTGGGCCAAAACCAATATTTCAAGAACCGTCCACATTGCCGTCCCCATTGCCAAAAAAACAAAAAACCGGGGCGGCTTCCCCAATCGTCATAATGAAAGACCGGGATCAGCCATGGCGTCCCGGACTTTATTCACTATTCACATAAAGTCAGCGAGTCAGGCACCATCCCCGGCTCTTTTTCGATATCTCAATAACGGTTGAAGCGGCTGATAAGCCCGGGACTATTGCGGCTTTTCTCCCGCAGCCGGTCGTCCGGCGCGGCGTAGCCCAGGGTGACCAGCAGGCCGATCCTGGTGCCGCGGGGAATGCCCAGCAGTTGCTTGATCTTCTTTTCGTCGAACCACCCCAGCATGCAGGTCCCCAGGCCCAGCTCCGCGGCCTGCAGGCAGAAATGGGCCGCGGCGATGCCGATGTCGATCAGGGAGAACTGGCGTTTTTTGAGAAGTCCCCCGACCTGGGTGACCAGGCCGGCTTTCTCGACGCAGAATACAACGATCACCGGGGCGGCGAGGCTGAACTGGTTGAAGGCGAGCGCCTTGCTGAAAGTGGCCCGCGCCACCCGGCCACGGAGCTCCGCATCGTTCACCACCACCAGCTTCCAGGGCTGAGAGTTGCTGGCCGAAGGCGACAGGCGCACCGCCTCGATCAGCGTTTCCAGCTTCTCCACCTCCACCGGCCTCTCCTGGTAACGGCGCACGCTCTGCCTGGTATTCATCAGCTCGGTAAATGTCATGGTTATTTCACCGTTTCCTTGGGCCCCGGCCCCGATGCGTAAATAATCCCGATTACTTCATCTCGCCGAGCACGGCCAGGATCTCCTTCCCGAACTCGAAGCACTTGGCCTTCTCCGTACTGTCATAGTTTTCGAACGGCTGATTGACGCTTTTGTAGTAATTTTCCAGGCCCTTGTAGTCCTCGGGAGACAGGAGCTCTTTCTTCATCCAGCCGTTGAACACCCGCGCCAGCAGGGGCTTGGCCTGGCACTTTTCGGCAAACATCTCCAGGTATGGCCCGGCCTGGTCGGGCGGCGCGCCGCAGACGACAAAAAGCGCGATGAGCTTTTCCTGCACCTCCGCTCCCTGCTTCTCCAGGAAGGCAGCCATGTCCACGTGGAGTTTGTCGTTGTAAATGCCCGAGCCGAGGATGATTTTTTCATAGCCGCCCAGGTCTCCCGCCTCCCCGGCCGACACGACAGTCGCCTTCCCCGCCATCCCCTCGGCGATCCACTCGGCGGTTTTAGCGGTACTGCCGTAGCGCGAAGCATAGACGATCACCACTCCATTCTGCCCCTGGGCAGGCGCTGCTGCTGCAAAAACGGCAAGCCCGCAGCCTAACACAACCAACAAAGCGATTGAAATGATCTTCATGCGATCCCTCCTGACAGGCAATGAATTTTCCATGCGCTCAGGGGAAGACACCTTCACCTGCGCCTGCATTCTGAGATGAAACGGTCAAAATGTCAACGGCTCCTTGCGGATGGAAAAACCTCATGATTCCAGTATCTCCCTGACCCGCTGGGATAGTTTTTCAATTTGAAAGGGCTTCTGCAGGAAGCCGTTGCAGCCGCGATCCATGATATGATGCGCCTCACCATTGAGGCTGTAGCCGCTGGAAAGAAGGACCTTGACCTCGGGATTGATCTCGCGCAGGAGATCGAATGTCCTGGAACCCGATATTCCCGGCATGACCATATCCAGGATGACCAGATCGATCATGTTTCGTTTTTCCATATAAATCGCGACCGCCTCGCTGCCGCTGCCGGTCGCGTGGACGGTGTAGCCCAGGGCCTCCAGCAGCTCGCGGTTCAGGTCCAGCACCATCTTTTCATCCTCCACCAGCAGGATCGTCTCCGTGCCCCTGGTGATCGTCAGCGGCATCTGCTTTTCTTTCACCACGGCCTTATCCGAGGCTGGCAAATAGATGGAAAAGGTCGTTCCCCGGCCGGGTTCGCTGTATACATTGATCATCCCCCGGTGCCCCTTGATGATGCCATAGACCGTAGCCAGCCCCAAGCCGATCCCCCGGCCCATTTCCTTGGTCGTGAAAAAGGGCTCAAAGACGCGCAGCCGGGTCTGCTCATCCATGCCGCTGCCGGTGTCGCTAACGGTTGTCTTCACATACTTCCCCGGCTTCACGGAGAAGGGCAACGTCCTTTCGCCGTGAAAAACAACATTCTCCGTCTCCAGATAGATATCCCCGCCTTCGGGCATGGCCTGCCAGGCATTCACATACAGGTTTACGAACACCTGCTCCATCTGTCCCCGGTCCACCTCCACGCTCCAGAGATCCTTCCCCTGTTTATGGTGGATGGAGATATCCTTCCTGGTCCTGCCGAACATGGAATGAGTCTTTTCAATGACTTCATTCATATCCGTGGCTTTCACCTCGTATCTTCCCCCGCGGGCAAACCCCAGCAGCTGACTGGTCAAATGCACCCCGCTTTGCACCTGTGCTTCGATCTGCCTGAGCCGCTCATGAGTGGGATTGGCCGCATCGAGCTTCATGATAGCCATGGAAACGTGACCTTGAATCCCGGCCAGCAGGTTGTTGAAGTCGTGGGCGATGCCGCCGGCCAATGTGCCGATGGCCTCCATCTTCTCAGCCCATTGCAGGCGCGTCTGCAGCACGCGATTTTCCTCCTCGGCCTGCTTGCGCTCGCTGATGTCCAGGATGATGCCGAAATATTGCATTCCCCGGGACGTGTTTTTCTTTATGGTTCGATCATGGAACCATTTGTAATTTCCGTCCCGGCACAACCAGCGGTACTCCAGAACGATCTCAGCACCGGCTGCCGGATCCCGATAGGCGGCCAGCACCCTTTCGCGATCGACCGCATGCAGGCGCTTTCTCCAGAAATCCTTCTCCGCCATGTATTGCGCCACGGTGTAACCGGTTACTTTTTCAACATCGCCGCTTATCCAGGACGCATCGATCTCCTGGTCAAGCGGAGACGTGAAGATGGCAATGGGCAGCGTCGCCAGGATGAGTTGCAGCCGCTCTTCACTCTCCCGCAGCGCCGCATAGGTCCGGGACTCCGCCTGCTTGCGCGTTGTCTCTGATTTTTCCAGCCGCTTGATCCTGCGCTTGAGATGCGCTATCTCGGCCGTCAGCTCGGCTTTGCTTCGGGGTATACATTTCTTCGGCTCATGCTCCGGCAATGGATCCTCCAACGAAAACAGACAATGAGTAGGCTTGCATAATACCATTTTGTTCCTGGAGCGGCAATATGCAGCTGTTGCCGATAAACTATTGAACCCTTCAACTTCGCATTGGAAAAACCGTCAGAAAGAGAAGAAAGAATAACGTCTTTCCCTGGAAATGAATCGATGATAACGCAGCGGCGGCTGAGCGTCCGCTAGCAGGCTCGCTCCCCCAACTCAATGTTCCTTGTTGAGACGCGACCCGAGAAGGTCCTTGATTTCAAAGCTGGAGCTGACCATCAATGCCGGCAGGCGGCTTTTGCTTTTGGCATGATCTATCAAGCCATTTCGAAAGTCGATGATCCAGGACCTGGATTCCGTGAAGCTGTCTCCGGTCCAAATCGATTTGATGTCTTCGCCGAAAACGGCATCCAGGAATACTTTTTCAGCTTGCGGGTTCTTTTCCAAAAGGGAAGCAGCTTCCTCGACCGTGGGCAGGCGCCATTTGCTGATGCCTCCATACTCGACAGTATTCAGGGATGCGATCCAATCTTCAGTTTTTTTCAAGGTCATCCTGACCAAATTCTGCTGCCTCATCCAGACAAGCTTGGTGGCGCGGTCAAAAATCAAGCTTAATCCTGCGACATTCCTTAGCTCATACTGATGCCTGAAATTCCCGCTGGGATTCCTTTCCGCGTCAAAAAGATTCTTGGCGCCCAGCATTTCAGAAATTTCCTGCTCGTTCAGAGACTTGAATTCCCGCCTTAATACGGCCGCGCCCGGCTCGATCTTGGTGGCGGCATGGTCCGTTTCGGCAATTGTTAAGGATTTTTTTTCGTTTTGACGAATGGTGGATTTATCCTTCTTTATTTCCTCTGTCGTTTCGGGGCTGGTCTCCGGAATGGCCGGGGCGACCGCTTCAATTTTTTGTTGGGGGGCTTCCGCAATTTTAGGGACCGGAGCCGGGCGTGCCTTATCCGAGCTCCCCGGTTTTTTAATGTAGTTGAAAAAAATGATCGTGAGCGCTAAGCCGATTATCACAATTATGGAAAATGGAAAAAACAAATTTCTGGCGGCAGGCGATTTCTTTTTTTGCACGCCTTGGACTGCAACAGCACTTTTGACCGTTTTTTCAGGGATCTTGCTCTCCGCTTGGCGCTTGGCAGCGAGCGACTGCTGTAATTGCTTCAGCTGGCCGCGCACGGATACATTTCCATATTCAAAGGCTTTTTTAAACCATTCCAGGGCGTTTTCTTCGCTTTTTTCGACACCTGTTCCCATAAGGTACATGGTCGCGACTTCGGCCATGGCCTTGGCATCGCCTTTGTGCGCTGCGACTATTTTATTCTTTAATTTCTTTTCCGGATCCGCCTCCAGTTTTATTTGCAATAATTCGGATTTCGCTTTTTCATAACCCTGTTCAGCGGCTTTTACATACCACTTTTTTGCCTCATTGATATTTTCCTCGACGCCAAGACCGCGGCGATATATATTGCCTAAGCTTACCTGGGCTGCGTCCAGGCCTTTTTCAGCCGCTTGCAGATAGCACTCGCGCGCTTTCTGAAAATCCCGGTCCACTCCCAATCCCTGCTCATACAAATGACCCAGATCGTTCTGGGCGCTCAAATTGCCCTGCTCGGCCAACTTCTGAATCCAGGCAAACGCTTTCTTATTGTCCCGCTGAACCCCCTTGCCGTCCTTGTACATCCCCCCTATCAGCAGTTGGGCCCTGTCATTGCCCTGTGCCGCTGATTTCTGAACCAATTCAAATCCTTTCTTTAAATCTTTCTCAACTCCATTGCCATTGCAGTACATGGTTCCCAATCTGAGTTGAGCCAGGTCATTGTCCTGTTCAGCCGCTTTCAGGAAGTACTTGAATGCTTTTTGAGGATCTGGCGCGATACCCGATCCGTGCAGATACATGTCTCCCAATCGCGCTTGTCCGAGAGCATTGCCTGCTTCGGCTGCTTCGCGGTACAAGGCCAGAGCCTTTGGGAAATCCTGATCGACTCCCAGGCTTTGCTCATACATATATCCCAATTGCGCCTTACTGCCGGCATTGCCTTGTTCGGCTGATTTGCTGTACCATTCCAGGGCTTTTTTGTAATTACGCTCGGTCCCGATTCCCTTAATATACATATCTGCCAATCGTTCCTGAGCACAATCGTCGCCATCTTTGGCTGATTTCTGATACCACTTCAATACCCTGGAATACTCCTGCCTGATGGTCCCGCATTTTTTACATTTGTCGACGCCAGGTCCCAGGCGTTCAGCGCAGACAAAGCAAACAACGGCTTCGGGATTATTCCCCCGGCCGGAATTCGTACTGGGATTTTTTTTCATCGCCTGGGTATGAGCGCGGTCTATGGTGCACTTGACACAAAATTTCATATCGGCCTTGATAGCGGCTCCGCAAATCTGGCACTGGGTCATCTGTTCAACTCCCCCCGAATATTATAACCCACCCGCATTATTTTTTAAATCCCGGCACCCGGCGCGCCTGCAAGAGATTGCAGCGCAAAACTCCGGGGTCGCGTTTCAACTCAAGCCAGTTCCCCTCGCCCTGGCCGGCGCGTGAACAAACTCACAAAGTCAAGCAGGGTCACCATTCTTCAGAAGCGGCGGCTTCCTTATAAACGTCCACCCATGATCATGGCCATGATCGCCTTATGGGCATGCAGCCTGTTTTCTGCCTCGTCGATAACGACTGAGCGCGGACCGTCGATCACGTCATCGTCAACTTCCTGGGAGCGGTCGGCCGGAAGGCAATGCATGTAAATCCCCTGCTTATCAACCAGCGCCATCTGCTTGGCGGTGGTCCGCCAATCTTTTGCGGCTTCATTTACCCGCTTGGCTTCCGTGTGATCCGCTTCCTGGAAAACCTTGCCGTTTTCGTCGGCGTAATTGAAGCAGGTATGCGCGCCCCAGGCCTTGGGATAAACTATATGCGCGCCCTTAAAGCCCTCGTCGAAGTTGTTGATGATCTTGAAAGAACCGTCGGTCTGCTTGGAGAACGCTTGGCATTGGTCGATAATCTTCTGGTCCAGCTCGTAGCCCTCAGGATGCGCCAAAGTCACATTCATCCCCATTTTGGTCGCCGCCAGAATAACGCTTTGCGGCACGGCGCGCGGTTTTTCAATTGATCCTGAATAGGCAAACGACATGGTCAGGTTGAGTCCCTTGAAAGTGCCGAATTTTTCCTTGACGGTGATCATATCAGCCAGCGCCTGCGTAGGATGGAACTTGTCGCATTCCATGTTGATAATGGGGATTCCCGCGAATTGCGCGAATTCCTTCATCGTGGCATTGGCAAAGCCATAACGCCACATGGCCGGGGGGCCGTACATCCTGATGGCGATCGCGTCACCGACGCGGTCCAACATTTCAGCAACGTCCTTGATTCTTTCTGTTTGATAGGGGATGTCATAACCCTTTCTTGCCGGCGTATACGTTTTGCCGGGTTCCAGGTCTACATGAAATCCGCCGAGCTGCTGAATGCCCGCGGCAAACGTGCTGCGGGTGCGCAGCGATTGATTGAAGAACATGGTGAACAGGGTTTTGCCTTTAAGAATGGCGGATTGGTCGTCACGCAGCGCATGGCGCCGTTTGAGCTCGAGTGCCACGTCGATAAGCGTCTCCCACTCCTCCTTGCTGTAATCAATTTCAGCATCGATCCAGTCGCGTCCCAAAAAATTGTTGGTTTTCATCCTCCGCTACCTCCTCTAAGGCATGAGAAATTGTTCGACCTGCTGTAAAATTCAGCAGCAGTTTTTGCAGCGTTCAGGCTACGCTTTTATCATAAACTTGTCAAGGCAAACCGGGCCCTTATGCCCTGGAAGTAAAAAGTAATAATGCAAGACCTGACGCCAATGCCTGCAAGAAATTGGAGCGCAAAACTCCGTGGTCGCGTTTCAACCCAAGCCGGTTCCCCTCGCCCCTGGCAGGCGCGCGAGCAAAGTCGCAAAGTCAGGCAGGTTCCCACATTCTTCATTTAATGTTCATTGTTGAGAATCGAGCCCGGAGGCTTCCTGTTTTTCCTGCGAATTGTTATGATGACAGCATGGACAAAAAATTATTTTTCAGCATCTGCCGGGTGGCCTTGGCGATTATTTTCGTGTCAGGCATTTCGGCCTGCAAGACCAAAACGGAAGAAGAAACGGCTGAAGAACAGAAACCGCTTTATGAAAAGGTGCTGCTGGATCATTTCCCTGTTTCCCTTGATTTCCTCTTCCGTACTGCCGACCCGGCCAGGCATAACCAGATCCTCAACGGCATCCGCAGCGGCCGGCCGGAATCGTCGATGCTTTTTCTGGTACCCTACCCCAATTACCACCACAACAGTCACTTCCCGGCAACACTGAAGTGGTATCTCTATTGCGGTGGCCATACGGCCATTTCCCTGCCGCTGCCGAGCTATCTCGAGATCCGTGACGACAGCGGCAAGACGACCAAGGTCATCAATGGCATTCCCTGTGTCAGCGATGTCACGGCCACCTTGCATCTCAGTTATTACATCCGCGTCGTGCTCGGCCACTGCTGTCTTACCCAGAGCCTGGTCGACCAATACCACGGCGCCGGCAGCATTGATGTCTTCGGCAAGCAGCGCCAAGCGGTCGCCATCACCGCCGATGCGATTTTCGGCTTCAGCCACCTGACCTCGGCCCTGGATTTCATTGTTGAGGACGACAGCCACAGCAATTTCGATCCCCAGGGCAAATTCAATTATATACAGAACCGGGTCAATCCATTTTTTTATTTCAGCGACGCGGTGCAAAGCCAATTGCGCGGCTTTTACCAGGACCAGCTGCAGGCCATGAAACAGAGCGGGCTATACCCTGAATCGCGTCTCGACCGCACCTACGATATCAACGAAGGCCAGAGCTTCTTCGGCACCTGGTTCTACAAACAGGGCTACCTGCAACTGGGCGCGGACAGCCACCCCTACGGCTGGTACAGCTTCGACGGCTGTATCCTCAACATCCTCAACCTTGCTAAAACCGATCGCGACACTTTCTGGAAAGACTATAATAGCGGGCTGCCCATTGCTGCCGATGTGCTCGGTGTCTTTTGCGACGCCTTCTATCCCGGCAGTGTGCCAAACTACGAAGTGATCGGCGGCAGGTACATGGTGCGCGGCGAAGGCGACAGCCGCGAAGGGATCGTGCGTCTCGACAATTTCTTCGCCAATGTCCGCCCCTCCCCCCTGTATCTCAAGTACCAGTTGGTGGAAGGGAGCGGGGCAACGATCTGGGACGACCAGCTGCATGTCGACTATTTCACCAGCCTGGCCGCGGCCCGCGGCCCCTTCAGCAGCAATAAACTGACCTATGTCCGCATGTACGAACGCACAGACTGACACCAAACCGGCTCAGCGCTTGTTCCGCAGTAAACCAAAAGGGCTGACCAGGTTACTGCTGCACAAAAACTGTTATTTCAATACCTGACCATTATGACTCAAAGTTCATT
Organism: Candidatus Aminicenantota bacterium; assembly: GCA_022865785.1. Lineage (GTDB taxonomy): Bacteria > Acidobacteriota > Aminicenantia > UBA2199 > UBA2199 > UBA2199. The sequence continues at coordinate 9,022 of JALHTJ010000023.1, read as the reverse complement.
GTCGAGACGCGACCCCGGAGCGTCCCAGGGGGCATCAACTGTTGGCGCTAATTTTGAATATTGATCAGTTTATCTCCGTCATTGCCCTCAAAGTGAACCATGACCGTCTCGCCCTTGATGCCGATCAGTTTCAGCCAATTCATGCAGTCCGTGAACTTGTCCTGATAGATATTCCCGGCTCCATACACAATGGCAGATTTGGCATCTTTGTTGCACCATACAATAAAACCCCGGACGCTGGCTTCATCCATCCGCTGCTGGGTGATGGCCATGGACACCGAGGCGGCGAACTCAAAATTGCCTTGCACCGCTTGAAAGGCATTGCCGACCTTCTGCTTGGTATCACCGGGTTTGTCCGCCAATAATTGTTCGAGTATTATTTTTTTCATGTTTGCCTCCTTTCAATGCGACCGAGGGGGAAATCAATTTTTCCCATGCCGAATTTTAGCCAAGACGTCTTCCAGATCCATTCTATATGCCCAATCGCTTCCGTTCCATCAGCCGGTCGATCTCGGCCTGGAGATTCAAGACGGGCTGGCGAAGCGCAGCGGGGAATTTGAGCATGGCCGCATTGCTTTCCGCCCTGGCTTCATCCAGTTGTCCTACCATGGCCAACGCTTTCACCAATTCAAGATGCAATTTGCCTTCATTCGGATTGTTGCGAACCTGCTCCCGCAATATGGGGATGATCTCTTTGGCAAGCCTATCCCGCTCCGCGATCAATTTGTCAATATTCCCGGTTTTTTTTGTGAAAATTCCCATTTTTTTCCTCCTGCCTCATTGGCAAATAAGTATATCCTCCATGAGCCATCTCCTTGGCATACGAAAAGTGCCGCAAGATCCATGCCAATTTAGGCCGCAGTGAAGATCATGGATTGACGGACCTCCCGGGGAGCCTGTTGCCCTGCGCCAGGGGCGCTAATATTCCAACGGGTATGCCGGATGGCCTGGGTGGTATCCCCGCGGGCGATTGTGAACGGTGCCGGCAATTCAATTGTTTCCATGACGTGATAGTACCTTGCAATGTCAAATTGTCAATTATCGTCACCCAGGCATCCCTCAACGTGCCCATTGTTTTTTCCGACAAAGTCAAGAAGTCAAGCAGGGAGTACGATATATCTTCGCTTACATAAAATAACAATGAAAAGAGACCTGACTAATAAAATTGTGCGGAATATCATTTCTTGAAATTTAAATACCGCTTCAAACTATAAAAAGAAAAAAAGGTAGTGGATAATATTATGGCTATCATAATCCAGAGATCAGATTTACCTGTTGTGGAAAATGCTTTACCCATACGGGGTAGAACTCGGATAAGAAGTAACAGATGATAAGAAGAAAAGGCAGCAAAAATAAAAGCGAGGAAAAGGTTCATAATGCGATTATTAAAATAAACAAGAAATGCAGCATAAATAAATAGTACTGGAATAAGTCCTATAATCAGTGTTTCAATTGCCCACTTTGTTCCGCGAAAAGATTGATATTCGGTAGAAAACAGGAGGATAGGAATTCCCGCCATAAAAATTAGCGAAAGCCCATACCCGAGAAATCTGACGATTTTAACACTTTTAATTTTTTTTAGTATAAATAGTATAAAGATCCCAATAAAACCACTAATAAAAACTACTTTCACATGTGAAATCCGATCCCTTCCAAGATAAATATCGGTCAGAGGAACAGAACGATTAAGAATGTAAATTGCTATAATAAAAATACCGGATATAATTGCACTTAATGTAGCTACTATTTTTTCATTTACTTTTATCATGTATTCCTCTCAATAATGGTAAACGTCAAAGACACTCCTTTTCTTATGTTACTCAATTAAATATTTTTTTCAAGACAATTTTGGAAACATTCACAGGCAGCAGATTGAAAATATCTTCAGAGGTTTTTGCATAGGGAAACTTTTCGAATAAATATCTGAGATACCTGGATGGTTCCAGTCCATTAGCCTTTGCTGCCTTGATCAGGTTATAAAAAAGAGCACTGGCTAGGGCACCTTCAGGTGAAACAGAAAACAACCAGTTTTTCCTTCCAATAACAAATGGACGTATAGCATTTCCAATCAGGCTATTATCCATTCTGACCAAATCCCTATCAAGATATTTGTAAGTGGTTAATTGGCCACTTACTCAGAAAACAAAGTTCCTATAAAAGCTAATGCGCAGGATACAGCCCAAAAATAAACAATGATAAATATCAGAGAGATCAACGTATTAGTTGTGCCCAAGCTAAAAACACTATTAATCATAAGCCAGCTTTTATAATTAAAATTCAAAACAGAGAACTGAGCAAAACATCCTACGATCACATATATTAAGCTGAATACTGATGCATTGAGAAATCGATTTCCTCCAGAAGATCGCTGGATTATTGATCCTGCAGATATCAATCCGACAGGAATAAATACCCCTGTCAAAATATATAAGATATCTAAGTTATTTGGCATTGTCCAATAGGTATGCATATGCAAAATCGGGAAACCGATTAAAAGCCCTTTAAAGGAATTCCAAATATTATTTAAACCGAAAACCGGTAATTTAATTAAACCTAATAAAAACACAAAACCGATGTTGATAGTATATGCCATCACTAAACTAAGAAAGAGCCCTTTATAAAATCCGGACGATGCCTTTCTTTTTTTAATATTCGTTTGTTTCTTTTTCAAATTTATTTGATCTGCAACATTTAATTCCTTTATTTTCTGCTCTTTTTTATTTAGATCAAATCTTTTTTGCTGCTTATTTTCATTAGATATTTGAGCATTAATATCATCTTCACGTTTTATCTCTAAAGTATGAACATTTAGTTGCGGGGCTACTCCATTCTCAGTTGAAGTTTTATCTCTCACAATTGTTTTATCAGGTCTTTCAAAATTTTCTGCAATAGAAATAATGGTACCTGAAACTTCACTAGAATTTAGATACCTGAATTCATATTTATCAATAGAAACAATGTCCTCGGTGCGAAGTTTTTGCCTGATAACTCTTTTTTTGTTTACGAATACACCATTTGTAGATCCTAAATCCTCAATTTCATAATAACCATCTTTTTTTACTAATTTTGCATGTTTAGCGGATATTGTTTTTTCTTTTAGGACAAGGTCACAATCAAAATGACGGCCGATCAGAAATTCATCTCCTTCAATATTATAATCAATCCCATTATAGGAGCCATTCAAGCCTCTGAGTTCCACTTTTATCCCGGAAATATCATTCATTTTTCACCTCAATAAAAACTATTCCAATTAATAGTAATTAACAAATCAAACGATCCTCAGAATTCAAGATCTCTCATCAAAATTATTATATTTATTTTTTATTAAATAGTCAAAAAAGCGAGAATTGGGGACAATGCGTGTTTATATGCACAAATCATGATCTCCCGCTTTTTTAATGGCGGTACATCGATCCAAGTGAGTTCATCCTGACGCCGGCTAACCCTGGCAGCCGGGCGATCTCCTGATATTTTAATATCCCCGCGGTCCTATCTATAATGCCAAATACATATTTGCAAGCGAAGTCCCCGCAGGGGGCGAAGTCCCCGTAGGTGGCACCGTCCCCAATCTTCCCTTAGAGTTTACAAGGATACGATGCTTCTGTATTGGGATTTCCAGTTTCCGTGATACTTTTGAGATTTTTCAAAATTATTTGCCCAGCCTCTTTTTTTTCGTAATCGAAATAATATAAAGTATCATCCTTTATTTCATAGGGAAAACCTTCACGGCTCACCACAGCTTTATCTTTTTTGTTATAAAAGGTAAAAATTACGGTTCTGTTGTTCTGACCTTCTTCTCTGGCAATGTCAATGTCAACATCATTCATCTTGAACCTCCTGCGAAATTGGGGTGAAGCCCAGTGCTTACTCTAGCCAGCCATTTCGCTGGGATTGGGAGTTTTAATGATCAGGAAACTGGCATCTTGTCCGGACTTGTTCTTTATGTTCATTGAAGTCTGATGGCTGACCGGCAGCAAAGATCCCTCCCTGGCAAGACTTTCCGTTCCATCCAGGTTGATCACGACCTCGCCCCTGACAACCAGGATATGTACGTTCGAATTCGCATTATGCTGAGGAACGCTTTGCCCGGGCTTCAAGGCTGCCTGCATCAGCAAAAAGTATTTTTCATCGACAAGTTTCCTGCTGCCCATTTTTTCATTTTGATAAGGTATGTTTTCAAGAACATTTTCCATTATTTTCTCCTTTTTAGTTTTTTCCGGGTCCTGTTCACCCGCGCCTACAGTGTAAAGCATGGCTTTTCAATTTGCAAGGTTCAAGAGAATTCATTTAGCTTGATCAAATGTCATCTTGTCGGACCTGATATCTATTCTTGACTGAATCGCAAAGTCACAGAGTCAAGCACCGTCCCCAAAGTCCCTGATGAAAGACCTGACCCCGGAGGCCTTATAATTTATTTTCCCAAATATTGCGTTTCCAAAAGAAAACGGCTGTAGCAAAAATCGCTCCCAGCGTGTCAGCCAACATATCCTTTTGAGCGTCCCAAATATCTCCTTGGGATCCCAAAAAGGCCGCGCCGGCTTCAGGATCAGTCAGAGCAGCATAAATCCATTCAATCAATTCATAACTCATAGCAATAGCAGCGATGACAAATATTGGATAAGTAAATAGCAAAAATTTATTCGCCACCAATTTTTTGCTCCATAGCCATTCGGCAACAGCAAAAGCAAAAAATCCCACGGAGAAATGGGCGATGCGATCAAAGTGATTTCTTGAAAATCCAAAAAAATCCGTCACCCAGGAAAATGGAACGAGCTCAAAAGTCCAATGCCCTCCGATTGTGTGCAGATAAATCAAAACGAACATCAAAGCATACGCCAGAGGAGAAAAACGGATCCGGCCGCAATATAAGCCAATGATAACAGCTAAAATAATCCACACAGTCAGGTTTTCCACAAACCAAGTATCGCGGTCAACCGGGTTTATCGACAAGAGCAGAAAAAGCGCAGCGTAAATTCCCACAAGCCAGACTAAAATTTTTCCGGATTTATCCATATTTTATCAATTAGTCGTTATGGCTGTATTGTAGCACACTTTTTTTTTGTCAACCAAGAGTCGATAAAAATTCATTGTCCAGCAAGCGCTTAAAAGCACTGTCATTTTCGTCATCATCCTTTCTTCTTTTTTCACCATCTTCATCGTGCCAGCGCTCTATCTGACTTTGGTGAAAGGACTATTGGGGACGGGGGAGAATGGGGACGGTCTTTGTAATTTTGAATATTTATAAAAATCTGGCATATCTTATTTCTTGTTTTTGGCGTTGGCATAAATACGTCCCAGTGAGGAAAAAGCCAAATCGCTAAAGACATCCAATTCCATGATCATCCAAAAAGTCAATCCAACCATTTTTTTCAGGAGCACCAACAGTTCGCTCCCGCATATCTCATGAAATCAGCATGATCGATAATTTACAAAATTACAAAGACCGTCCCTATTTCTTTTCTGGGACGCCCATTCTTCCCCAAGTAAATTCTCAAAGCATATCCTTTTTAATCTTCTTGGCAGCTTTACTGATAATTTTCCAGCGAGCCCTTTCAACGGCACTCGCCTTCATGGTATGGCAGTCAGATAAATAGGCGAAATCTCTTTTCAATTTCAAATAACTTTCCAGGCGTTTAGAATCAAGAGAACCATTTATTTTAGCTTCCTGTACAGCGCAGCCGGGCTCCTTTTCGTGAGCGCAGTCGTTAAATCGGCAATTTCTCGACAAAGCCTCGATTTCATCGAAAGCTTGTTTCAATCCTGTTTCATCGCCCCATACCTGTATTTCACGCATTCCAGGAGTATCAATAACCATGCCTCCGCAAGGAAGAAAAATTAATTCCCGAAAAGTTGTAGTATGACGGCCGCGGCTTCCCAATTCACTTACTTCGTTTACTTCAAGACGATTGCTTCCGAGGAGAGTATTTATAATAGTAGACTTTCCCACACCGGATGAACCAATGAAAGCGACGGTTTTACCTGTTTTTATATGATCATGCAAAACATCCATGCCGCTCTGCTGCCTGGCACTGATCATGCACACATCAACACCGAGAGCAATTGATTCAACCTCTGCTTTTTTCACTTCGGCATCCTGACATAGATCGGATTTGTTCAGAAGAACAACAGGCAGCGCTCTGCTTTCCCACGCTAAAGACAGGTACCGTTCAATGCGCCTTAAATTGAAGTTTTGATCCAAACCGCTGACAATGAAAACCGTATCGATATTTGCGGCAATTACTTGCTCATGCAAAGACTGTCCCGCCGCTTTGCGGCTGAAAGCGCTTTTCCTTGGCAGTATCGCCTGTATCATTGCTTTTTGTTCGTTGCTGACAACAGATGCCGCAACCCAGTCGCCCACTGTTGGAAAACTTTCTTTGCCCGCGGATTGAAAAATAAATTTCCCCGTTACTTCGCATGTGAAATCTCCGCTGTCATTACAGGCGAGATACTTCCCTTTATTTTCACGCACTATTCTCATGGCAGAATAGCCCTGGCTGCGGTAGGCATTGAAAGCACTTTCAAAAAATGAGGACCATCCCAATTCAGTCAATTGCATCACTTTGCTCGCTTTTCATATATTTATAAACGTGAATTGATTATTGTTCCCTGAATTCGCCAGGATATTCAACGGTTACTTACCGGCCGTAAATTCCAGGGACTCGAACAACTCCCAGGCGCCCGGCACGGAATCGACCGCGAAAAGGCGCTTGAGCATTTTTTTATCCTTCAAAAATTTCGACAATCCGGCCAGGACTCTCAGGTATTCGTTCAGCTTCTCCAGGGGGGTGATCAGGATGAAAACGATCCGTACCGGCTGGCGGTCTTCCGCGCAGAAGCTCACGCCGGCCGACAACCTGGCCATGGCGATGACGATCCTGTCAACGGATTTCACCCTGGCGTGGGGAATGGCCACTCCGTTCCCCAGTGACGTGCCGCCGCGGGATTCCCGGCTGAATATCTCCTCCAGCAGGTATGGTACGTCCCGGACCACCTGCTTTTCTTCCATGCGCCTGACGATCTCCGTGATGGCCTCGTCCTTCGAATGCGCCTGCAGATCCAAAAAGATCAGCTTGCGGTCCATGTAGTCGATCAGTCTCATTCTGACGGCTCCTGTTTAGAATTATCGTTGCGGTTCAGGGATCCGCTTCACGATCCTGCCGAATGACCATTATACCAGAAAAGGGGAAAAATCCATTCGTGTCGATTCGGGGACGGTTCTATATTGCCAAATGCATATTTGCAAGCGAAGTCCCCGCAGGGGGCGAAGTCCCCGCAGGGGGCACCGTCCCCATTCTTCCTACGGCGTCTTCGTCTCCCTCGTGGACGGATATCCGCCACAGCGATTACTTCGCGTAAAACTGCAGGGTTTTGGCAGCGTTGAGGTAATAGCCGGCTACGGAGCCGTACACGCGCTCATCGGCCGTCAGGATCAGGATGAAAACCTTATTCGCCCTGAAGGTCAGGAACTGCCGCTGCCGGATTTTGGCTCCTTTGTAGGCATATTCGGAATCCAACTCCCGTCCTGAGAAGGTGCCGGCCGTGGTCCAGGTATCGTTGCGGAGGCGGCCCTTGAGGTCGCCGGTGATCTGGTCGATGAGCTGCTGGGCGACCAGGTTGATCGCTTCCTTGCTACGGGAATCGCCGGCCCCGCTGACGGGCACGATTTGGACGTTCAGGCTGGACACGGGGCTGTTGTCGGCGTTGGCCAGGAACATGCAGACCACGCTGGATGTCCCCTTTTCCCCTTCAACCCATCCGGCCGGGTATTGGATGGAAAAACCGTGCTCCGGGCTGGAGAACGTCCGGTAGGCGGGCGCTGGCGGCGCTGCCGCCTTGGCCTGTGACACGGTGAACCCTATGGTGCCTTGCTCCTTCCGGTTCAGCTGGAAAACGGCCTTGTAGCGACCAATGAACCAGCCCGCGGCCGGGGGCGTGATCTTGGTCGAGAGGTAGCCGGTGCCGAAGACATCGGGGAATTCCTGGACGGCGATCTGCTGCGGCTGGCCGTTCTGCAGGAAATACGCCGTGATCTTGACCTGCGTCCCTGGCGGGGCGTCCGAGAGCTTGACCGACAGGTAGATCGGCTTGGCCTCGGGGCCGAAGGTTTCGCTGACGCCGACAGGGCTCTGCAGCTTGGGATCCACGCCTCGCGATGCCCGCATCTCGCTGAGCCTGGCCGTGCTCTCCGCCGGGGCCAGCGCCGCTGCCCAAAGGCATATCATGGCTGCCGCTACGATCTTTCTCATGTCCTCACCTCCAAATGGATTTGCGCTCTCGTTTCCGCCACTGGTATACACCAACGGCCCGGAGAATTCAAGTTCGGAAAAATGTGGACGGAAATTGACTATGCCGTCTCCCCCAAAAGCCTGCCGGATCTCTCATTTCCTGAACCTGGAGACAAAACCCTAAGCCGTCCTGCCCTATTTCTTCTAACTAAATCGCAAAGTCACAAAGTCAAGCACCGTTCCCATTCTTCATTTTTTTCGCAGCACGACGAAACAGCCACGCCGATCCGACGAACAGCGCGACGAAGAACCCGTTCAGGACCGAAAGCTCTAGCGGTCCACTCCACGGGTAGCCCAACCCTGCGATCAGCGCGATCACGGCGACCAACGTCTGAGCGAGCGCCATAGCGAATAACGCCCGGGCCATCCCATGGGGTCGGAAGCGTGCGATGAGGGCGCCGATGATCCCGACGGCGAGCACCCCGAAATACATCAAGTTAGCTGGGTTTTCCTCATTTCCGATGATGCCAACGGCAAGATTCATCCAGACAAGGAGGAGTGCTGCCGTCACCGCAACGCCGATGGCGGCTCGGTACGCGATATTGCCCGCCTTCCTCGCTATCAGCTCATACGTGAGACCAGTACCGAACAGGAGCGTGCCGGCGACAGCGAAATCTGCCAAATCCCAGGCCACTTCATCGGTGAACTGCATCGCCAACAAGGGCAGCAGCAATATGAACGCTGTCATGAGCGCAATTCGAATAATGTTTTTATTTTGCATAAGGTAGGGTTGC
>JALHTJ010000158.1 GCA_022865785.1 Candidatus Aminicenantota bacterium | reverse complement strand
GGAAGAGTCCGCGCCCGCCATCAAGAAAGGGAAGAAATTCCCCTGGCTGATCGTGGCCCTGGTCGTCGTGGCCGGGGGAGCGGCGGTCTACTTCCTGGTGCTGAAAAAAAAGAAATACACCCTGACGGTAACCGTCGGTGAGGGCGTCACCGGGACCCCTGCCGCCGGGACATCGACCAATGAAAAAGGGACGGTAGTCAATTACAATTATTCCCTGCAAAGCGGTTATAACGACTTGTCCGTGACCCTGGACGGGGCGCCGGTTGCGGCCAGCGGCACCGTGACCATGAACGCCAACCATACTCTGGAGGCCAAAGCCACAAAGACTTTTGTCCTAACGGTCAGCAAAGGCGCGCACGTGACCGGGACCCCGAACAGCGGCACATATTCCTACGCGCGGGGCACCAATGTCCCCTATAGTTATGCGCCCGAGAGCGGTTATTCCGGCCTGGAGGTCAAGATCGACGGGGCGGCCGCGGCCACTTCCGGCGCCATCAGCATGAACGACAATCATTCGTTGTCGGCGGCCTTGCAGGGGGCGAACCTCGTGGTCAACTCGACCCCGGCTGGGGCGCGCATCTATTTTGACTATGTCGACACCGGCCACACGACTCCTTATTCCTTCTTTTTCCCCACGGCCCAGAGCGGATTGAACGTGTATGTGCGCGCCGCCGCTTGCGGCTACCAGGAATACCACCAGACGGTCAGCGTCAACGTCGGCCAAACTGTCACCATCAATCCTACCCTAGCCATCGGCATACGGGAAGATTTCGGCATCCCGGCCGCAACATGCTGGTCGCCCTATTACACGACCGGGTGGAGCATCTTCGCTGCCACTTACCGCTACACTGGAGCCCCATCCGGAGGATCGCCCAATGTTTTTGTGCGTTCCTTCAGCGGCGACTACACGGTATCTTCGGAAATGAATCGCATAAAGGGGAGCACCGCCTCCGCCAACGCCATTTTCCTGGGCACCAGCTCCAGCAAGACCAGCGCCTACGGCTATTTCTTTGCATATTACGGCGCCGGCTACTACCGAATTTATCGCTTTCATCCATACAATTTAGTAGGTTGGACCGGCACCTATACATTAATCAAAAACAGCACGTCGAGCGCCATCCAGGCTGGCCTCAACAAGTGGAACACGCTTAAAATTGTCAAGGTGGGCAGCAATTATACGTTTTACATCAACAATATCAATCTGCATTCGTTTACCGATTCGACCTATAATCCGACCTACCTGTCGTTGGTTTTCCACTGCGGCGGCATGACGACCGAAACGCGCACCGATTATGTATATCTGCTCCCAAATTCATGACCGGCGAACAGGAGGGCTGAAAGACAAGCAGACGCAGCGGTACAATATGTAGCATTGTATTGGATTTGTTGACAAGGCAATTTTATTTTTTCAGTAGATTTGCAGTTGCCCGGCGGAAATTCTTTTGCTACAATGGGTTTTGGACCAGGATAAAACCTTTCCCATGAAAAAAAAACAAGAACCTGAGCGCCGCAGTGCGTCATTCGTCAGCCTGGGCTGCTTCAAGAACACTGTGGACAGTGAAGTGCTGGCCGGGATGCTGCAGCAAAGGGGCATGACGATCGTCTCGGAATACGAAGATCCCGAATGGCTGGTCATCAACACCTGTGGTTTCATCCGCGACGCCAAGGAAGAGAGCATCGAGGAGATCCTGACCGCCCTTGAAAAAAAGGAAAAGGGCGAGATCAAAAAGCTGGCTGTTTTCGGCTGCCTGATCCAGCGCTATTACAAGGAATTGAAATCCACCTTTGCCACTGCCGATATTCTCTGGGGCGTCAACGATATCGAGGAATTGGCCGATGCCATCGCCAGC
>JALHTJ010000157.1 GCA_022865785.1 Candidatus Aminicenantota bacterium | reverse complement strand
ACGGCGGTTGTTTTTTAATTGGATGCGGGCCTGCAGCTCCTGCAGGGCGTAAAGCCGCTGTTTGACCGCGCCCGGAGCCAGTTCCCTGGTATAAGTCGCGGCCTTGGTGCCGGGGCGCGGGGAATAGATGAATGAGAAAATCGATTCGTATTCCACCTGCTCGATCAATGAAAGGGTCAGGTTAAAGTCGTAGTCGCTTTCGCCGGGGAAACCCACGATGAAGTCGGAACTGAATCTCATCTCGGGCATGGCGGCTTGGAAAGATTGGACAATTTTCAGATATTGGGCCCGGGAATAAGTGCGGTTCATTTTTTTCAAGATCCGCGTTGAGCCGGACTGGGCCGGGAAATGGATGTGGCGGGCGATGTTGCGGTTTGCGGCCATGACCTGGAGCAGTTCCCGGTCATGGTAGCCTGGATAGGAGGTAATGAAGCGGATCCAGGGCACCGGCACATTGCGGGCCAGTTGCCGCAGCAGCTCCGGGAAGGCGCGACCGCCATTGGCCTCGTGCCAGTGGTTGACGTTCTGGCCCAGCAGAACAATCTCCTGGAAACCCCTGCCGGCCAGGTATTCGGCTTCACGCAGGATGGCGGCCATAGGCCTGTATTTTTCGCGGCCGCGAGTGAAAGGGACGATGCAGTAGGAACAGAAATTGTCGCAGCCTTCCATAATGGAAATATAGCCGCTAACCCGGCTGCTGCGGGCCTGGACCGCCGGCACCAGTTCCTGCCATTGATGGTTGAAGGCGACGGCGGCTTCGGCGCGGCGCCCGTCAACGATCTCATCGAGGATCTCGCCGATGCGATAGAATTGATGGGTCCCGACCGCATAGTCTATTTTGACTTTTTTTTTGAAAAGCGCTTCCTTTTCCACCTGGGCCACGCAGCCGGCCACGATGATCTTTTTGGCGGTCGGGAACTGGCCGATATAGGAAAAAATTTTTTCCTGCGCTTTCTCCCGAACCGCGCAGCTGTTGACAATGATGATATCGGCCGCCGCTTCACTGGCGCAGAGAGTCAATCCCTTGTTTTCCAGAAGCTGGCGGATTTTTTCCGAATCATTGACATTCATCTGGCAGCCGAAGGTCTTGATGAAAAAATTCATGGCCGCGATTTGGCCAACAGGAGCTCGGCAGCTTTCAGCACATCGGCATTGATGGCGCTGCCGGCCATGAGGCGGGCGATCTCCCGCACCCGGTCGTCGTCTTCCAGAATCGCGGCCGTGCTGTAGGTCTGGTTGTCCTTGAATTCCTTGCGGATAAGGAAATGGCGGTCGGCGAAGCGGGCGATCTGCGGCAGGTGCGAAATGCTGATCACCTGGTTGCGACCGGAAATCTTGCGAAGTTTTTCGCCGACGAATTCAGCAGTCTTGCCGCCGATGCCGGAATCGATCTCGTCGAAAATGAAGGTGGCGCCGGCTTCATCGCCGCCGATCGATTTCAGCACCAGCATCAACCGCGACAGCTCGCCGCCCGAGGCCACTTCTTTCAGCCGCCCCGGGGGCTGGCCGGGGTTGGAACTGAAATAGAATTCGATTTTGTCGGTCCCGGTTTCCGAGATATTTTCCACGCTGGGTTCGTTTTCTTCGCAGCGCACCTCAAAGCGGGCTTTTGCCATTTCCAGCAGTGCCAGTTCCCTGACGATCAAAGCGCTTAATTTGTCAGCATTGAGCCTGCGGTTTTGCCGGAGCTTTTCCTGCAGGATATTGTAGGCGGTCAGGGCCCGGGCGATCTCTTTTTCGGTGTCGCCCAGGGAAAAATTCAAATTGAGCAGATCGTCCCTTTCGGTTCGCAGTTGTTCATACTTCCCCAGAATTTGTTCCAGGGTCAATTTGTGCTTGGCCTTGAGCTTTTCCAGGCGCGACATTTTTTCGGAAATTTCGTTCAGCTCGTTTTCATTGAATTCCACCTTGCCGGCCAAATCATTCAAAAAAGTTGATATTTCCGGCAGCAGGTTGAAGAAACGATCGATTTCTTCCTTGAAATGGCTGAACTCAGGAAACAGAGTTTGCAGGTAGGCGGCGGCAGTCAGGTTCTGGGCCAGCAGGTTGTAGACCGAATCGTCTTTCTGGTAAAAATCCTGCACCAGCGCTTCGGATTTTTCCAGGATGGTCTCGGCCGCGGCCAGAATTTTCAAGCGTTCCTGCATGAGCGTCTCGTCACCCTGCTTCAGGTTCAGGCTTTCAATTTCCTGCAATTGAAAATTCAGGTAGTCGATCCTCTCCCGTGATTGCTTGTTCTTTTCCTGCAGCTCGTTCCACCTGGTTTGCAATGTCCTGATCTGCCGGCATTTTTCGGCCATTTCCCCCAGCAGCTCCCCATGCTGGCAATACTGGTCGAGAAATATCTGATGGTTGGCGGTGTTGAGCAGGAAAACGTGGTCCTTTTGACCGTAGATGTTCAGCAGCGTCTCGGCCAGTTCCCTGACCTGGGCAAAGGGCTTCAGCTCGCCGTTGAGGTAGGTCAGGGATTTGTTTTTGTTGATTTCTCTCTTTAAAATGATCTCATCGTCGCCCTGGCAGAACAGGGCTTCGACCGTGAGTTTATCCTTGCCGCTGCGCACGATGTTGGCCGGAGTTTTTTTGTTGAGCAGCAGCATGATGGCGTCGATGAGAATGGATTTTCCGGCCCCGGTTTCGCCGGTCAGGATATTCAGCTTCGGGGAAAAATCCAGTTCGGCTTTTTCCACCACGGCCAGGTTTTCGACTTTGAGATAGGAAAGCATCAGTCCGCGCAAATCGGGAATAAGGGCGAAATCCAGGCCATCATGCGTTCTCCTTGCTAAGAAAATATACGAGAAACGCCGCTGAAAGTCAAATGGCTCAATTTTGCCAAAAATGCTATACTGGCAGGGATGAGCAAGCCAATCCTGCGTATCATTTTATCAGTTGCAGCCGTGGTCCTTGTTTTGAACCTGCTGCTTTTCAATTACAGTCAATTCGTCATCCTGCCGCTGCTGGGGGCACTGTTCCTGCTGGCCGCTTTTATAGGGCTGGGGGACGGCCTGGCCTCACTTTTCAAGCTCTCCGCCGCCGGTATCCTGGATAAGGCCGCCCTGGGACTGATGGCAGCCGCGGCTTATTTCTACCTGGTCGGCTTTTTCAAGATCCTGAACCCATTGACCATCCTGGTTTTTTTTGCCGCGTCTGCGGCTGTCTGCCTGTTGCGCTTTTTTACCGGGCCAGGCAAGCATGAAAGCCGGGCCGGGGTAAAAAGTTTTTTCATCAGGCCTTTGTCCGAGTATGCTGTTTTCCTCATCCCAATGGTTTACGCGGCGCTGCCCCCTTCTTTTTACGATTCGCTGGTCTATCACCTGGGCATCCCCAACCTGTATTTGCAAAGCGGCGGTTTCGTGGCCACGCCGCAATTCGTTTATGCCAACACTTTTATTTATTATGAGATATCTTTGATCCCGGCGCTGTTTCTCGGCGACCTGGTGCCGCGTCTTTTTCATTTTTTTCTGGGGACCATTTTTATTCTGGCCGTGGCCGATGAGGCGGTCGAACACTGGGGTGTGCGAAAAAAACTGTCCCTGATCCTGGCCCTGGTTTCTTTGCCCATGACCCTGTTTCTCCTGGTTACCTGCAAGAACGATCTGAGCGGCGCCATTTTTATTTTCCTGGCCATCAGGCAGTATCGGCGGGACAATTGGAAATGGTCGGCCGTTTTCTGGGGTTTTGCCGTGGGCATCAAGTATTTCAACCTGCTGCCGCTGGCGCTTTTCCTGCTCCTGACCACCAGGCCCTGGAAAAAATCAGACCTGAAAAAATCGGCACTCATGGTCCTGATCGTCATCCTGGCGGTTTCGCCGCTGCTGGTCAAGAACCTGCGTTTTACCGGGAATCCGTTTTTCCCGTTTTTGCATAAAGCATTCCCGTCGGCTTTTTGGGACGGCGACCGTTTCGCCCGCCTGCAGGAAGATGTTGGCCGCATCGTGCAAACTCCCGCCGCTGCGATCCGCTGGCCTTACGCGCTCTCTTTTTTCAACCATGGCTATGGTGGATTGGTCGGGCCATTTTTCCTGATCTTTTTGCCTTTCCTGCTCCTGGGACCGCTCAAGGAAAAAAGATGGCTGTTTTGGGCGCTGCTGATCTTGGCTTGCGCTCCATTCCTGACGGCCAGTTTGCGTTTTGTATATGTTGCTTTTGTGGTGCTGGCGATTTTTTCCCTGCGCGCCTTTGAAGCAGCGGCAGGGAAACTCCTCAAGGTTGTTTTTTATGTGCTGCTCGCCATCAATTTCGCCATGGGTATTGCCCTGCTCGAGAAGTTTTATTCATTTCACAGCGCCTGGAGCGGAACATTTTCCCCGGAACAATACCGCGAACACTTTTTCCCCACTTACCCGGCCTTTGTCTATATCAACGCCAAAGCCCCGCCGCAAGCGAAAATATTGCTGGTTGGCGAAGCCCGCAATTTTTATTTGCAAAGGCCCTACCAGCTTTCCTCGGCATTGGATTACGGTATTTTGAATCGCTACCTGGTGTCGAGCCGCAATGCCGCTGAATTCGTCGCGGCCATCGAAAAAGACGGGTTCTCATACCTGCTGGTGAATTTTTTCGAATTGGAGCGCCTGCAGGCAAAATATGCCAACATGGCTGCCGGCGAAGAAAAGAAACTGATGGCTTTTCTTCGCAACCTGACACCGGTTTTCAGCCGCGGAGCGGTTAACCTTTACGAGATCCCCGGCTCCAATTAGCGGGATCTGAATTCCAGGCGATAAAGGTGATCGCCGCCCGGAAGCTTTGCGACCGGAATAAAGCGGATCGCGGCAGCCAAGCGCTCAAAATCAGTTTCCCGGACATGGTGGAACTCCAGCAGTGTTCTCAGCGCTTTCCCACCCAGCGCGATTTCATCCAGGGTATAGAGCGGTTGTCCACTTGCGATTATTTTCCTCAGCTGCGAATTAATTAAAGGGAGCGAATGCCCTTTGCCCAGGAGCCAATCCAATATCAATACCTCGCGCCCGGCAAAATAGGGGATGTAAATTTTTCCATAGCCATAACCCTCAAATCTGCCTGTTATCAATACTTGGGCGTTCACCGGCGTGGAACGGCGGATGGCCGCAGCGACCTGGTAGTTGGTATTTTTTTCGATAGCGCTTTGCGGCATGATTCCCGAGAACAAGTTGATCAGGAACAGGGCGCCGACCAGGGAAATGCCGGCCAAGTGCCCGGCCAGCGGTTTCAGCCGCGAAAGGGAGACGATGGCGATCAGCAGCAGCGGGACCAGGGCGTGTATTTTGAATTCCATATTGCCGGGATCCCAGAAACTGAAAAACAGGAGGAAAGGGAGCGACCAGAAAAGCATGGCGCGTTTGAATGAGCGCTTTTCTTCCGTGTCGGCGCGCTTGCCAGCCATGACCAACAGCAGGAAAAATCCGCCAAAAACAATCCAGGCAAGAACTCCCGGTCCGGCCACCAGCGCCGTTTTCATGGCCGTGAACGAAGCAGCCAATGTGGAGCGTGACCAAAGCTGCAGATAATCACTGTGATAGCCGCTGTACATATCGCTGCCGAAAAGCATGTTGGCGAGAATGCGCAAAACCGGTTTATGGGCCAGGGCGGCATAGGCGCCATACATGGTTAGCATAAAGCCCGCCCAGGCCAGAAAAAACTGCACGAAACGCTTCCAGGATAAGCGTTTAAAAAGAAAATAAAAAAATACTGTTACGGCGATCAACAGGTTGGTCAAATGAAATCCGGTGGCGGCGCTGAAGCAAAAAGCCGCCCCGAGCAGCTGCCGGGTCCGGGGCTCCCGGGAAACGAGCAGGTATAAACCGCTGGCCACGAAAAATACTCCCGGGACATGTCCTTCGGCGTCCACGGCATAAAACCAGAAAGCGTGGGAAAAGGCGATCGCGGTCACGCCCAGCAGGCGCAGGCCCCAGGTCAAGCCGATTTTTTTCAGCAGGCGCCAGATGATCGCCAGGGTCATGACGGCGAAAGTCATGGAGAACAGCTGCAGGTGGAAAAATTCCAGCACCTGGTAGTGAAAGACAGCTTGCAAAATCCGGTAAATCAGGAAATTGACGGGGAAATAAAGCAAATGGTGCGTCTGTACCATCGCCAGCCAGTCGTGCTTCAGCAAAGCGTAG
This sequence comes from Candidatus Aminicenantota bacterium, assembly GCA_022865785.1. GTDB lineage: Bacteria > Acidobacteriota > Aminicenantia > UBA2199 > UBA2199 > UBA2199. The sequence continues at coordinate 7,914 of JALHTJ010000157.1, read as the reverse complement.
CGAAGCATTTGGCTGAAAACCGTCCCGTCAAAGCTGTAACTGACCGGCAAAAAAATAAAATAGAGCAGCGCTATCCCCAGGAAAACCAGCGCCGCCAGCGTGACCTTCATCGTGCCGGGCAGATCGATCTTGTCCATAAAAGTATTGTAAGGCAAATCGCGGGAATTTCAATAGCCGGTCCTGGAACCTCCGGGAAATAAGATGGTGCGCTGTTCTTTTTTAATACTCACTTTTTCCTTTGAGCAATTGCCTGAAATGGATTTAAATGGCGAAAGGATATAGAATTACAGCGGAGAAACAGATGAGTTGTGATGATCAAAATAAATGTGATCCACGGGCCAGACGTGAAATCGAGCATGGGCTAAAATTGGCGAAAAATGATACGGAATTTATCTGGGGCTGGGGTTCGCCTGCCGGAAAGTTGCGGGCGGTACGAAGGGCCGGCTTGATCGCCGCCTGCGCCGGCCTGAACTCCCGGAGCCATGTGTTGGAGATCGGCTGCGGCACGGGTTTGTTCACCGAGATGTTCGCCAAAACCGGGGCGCGGCTCGTGGCGGTGGACATATCGGGGGAGCTACTGCAAAAAGCACAACAACGCGACCTGCCTCCCCTGCAGGTCCGATTTATTGAAAAGCGATTTGAAGATTGCGCTCTCGAAGGCCCTTTTGACGCAGTGATCGGATCTTCAGTCTTGCATCATCTCGATCTTTTTCCCTCTTGCTTGAAAATATTCAGTCTGCTCAAGCCGGGAGGAATCATGGCTTTTGCCGAGCCTAATCTATTGAATCCTCAGGTTTTTTTAGAACGAAAATGGCGGAAATGGTTCCCCTATATTTCAAGGGACGAAACAGCATTTTTACGATGGAGATTAAAAAGGGTTTTGCTGGAAAGCGGTTTTAAAAATGTAAAGATCATTCCGTTCGATTGGTTGCATCCCGCCACTCCGGAGAAACTGGTGCCTTTCATTCAGAAGTTCGGGGTCATCATGGAAAAAACTCCTGTTTTTCGTGAATTTGCCGGTTCTCTGCTCATTGCTGCCCTCCGACCCCCGCATGAATGAAATTTAAATGAACTTGATGCGGCTGGCGGCGACGGCCACCATTTTCAGGAGCAGCCAGCCATGTTTCCAACGCTGGATGTTGGTCTGTCCGTACACTCTCTCCCGGTAACGGATCGGCAGGTCGATGATCTTCAAATTGAATTTAGCCGCCCCGAAAATAAGATCGAAATCCCCGAAAGGGTCGAAATCTCCAAAATAAGCCCTGTTTTTTTTAATTTGCAGGTAATTCTCCCTGCTCAAGACCTTGGTCCCGCAAAGGGTGTCCTTGATCGGCTGACCGAGAAGCATTGAAAAAGCGAGGCTGAAAAATTTGTTTCCCAGGAAGTTCAAGTAGCGCATGGCCTGTTTTTCCATGGGATAAACCAGGCGCACGCTGTTGATCAATTCACCTTGTCCAGAGGTCAGCGCTTGATAGAACCGCGGCAGGTTCTCGGGGGGAACGGTCAGGTCCGCATCGAGGATCATGAAAATATCTCCGCTGGCATGTTCAAAGCCCAGCCTGACCGCGTCGCCTTTACCGCTCCCTGCCTGCTGCAGCAGCTGGCACCGCCGCTGCGGGTGGAGTTCGATCTCCCTTTGGATAGCCGCATGGGTGTCATCCCGGGAATGCCCTTCCACGAAAACCAGTTCGGTCCATTTTCCCATTTCCGGTGTCCTGGCAAAGATCTCCTTGATGTTTCCCGCCTCGTTCCTGGCCGGAACGATGATGGAAACGGACCGCTTTTGCTCCCCCTCCTTTTTGCCCGGCTTGATCCTGGCGACCATGAAATGGGACAGGGCCAACCAATTGAAAGGCCAAAGCTTGGCCAGAAAGCGATTCGCAATAAAGGAAAGCAGGGGAATCTGGACGGGCAACAAGAATTCCGTCCAGTGCCGGATGTGCTCAAAGTCGGCCAGGTTCATCAGGTTGAGTACATCTTCGGGAGTCAGCCAGTTTTGCATCAGCGTCGGCTTTGTCAGCCGCAGTTTTTGGGCCAGCCGCAGCGGCATTTCCCACAAGCGGCTGTAAAAGTTTAAAATGATGCGGGTGCCGGGGGCTGCGTGCCGGGAAACGATTGCCAGGACTTTTTGCACGTCCCACAGGTCATTGATCAGGTCCGACAAAACGATGATGTCGAAGGTTTCATGCAATTCCAAGTCCGAGGCATCGGCGCAAATAAAGGTCAGGTCGGGATGCCGGGACCTGGCCTGGGCGATCATGCCCGCTGAAAAGTCGACGCCGATCCCCTTGGCGGGCTTCAAGCCGGCCAGCAGGCCACCGACCCCGCACCCCAGTTCAAGGATCTTCAGCCCGGGGGGGACCAAAAATTGATGGATCTTCAATACTCTCCGGTGGTAATACCTCCCCAGTCCTTCGCGTTTTCCCCATTTGTCAGCCACTGCGTTCCAGTGGGCTATCCGTTTTTCAATAAAACCAGCTTGATTCATTATTCCTCGAATCGGCGCCTGGACAGGTGCAAGGCTTCGCGGAACACTTGCAAGGCGCGCCGGTATTCTTCCGTATGGGGTGACAGGCGCACGGCCTCCTGCAGATGAAAATCAGCCTCCTGCCAACGGCGCAAGCGGATGAATGTTTCCGCCATTTTAATGTGTATTTGTGAGTTGGGTCGGGTGGCAAGAACTCGCTTGCCCATTTCGATGATCGACTCATATCCCGATCGGCCATGCGTGTCAATTATCATTTGACAAAACATCTGGAAGTGTTTCGGGTCCCTAAGAATAGCCGCATAAAAATCATCCATTGCCTCTTCGGCCTGGTTTTTCTGCAGCCGCGCCAGCCCACGGTTCCAATAAAAACCGTCGTGGGGCATAAGCCGGATCGCCCGGGAATAATCCGCCAGGGCCTCATCGAGCCGGCCCGCGGCTTTCAGGGCGGCGGCCCGGTTGTTGTAGGCAAGCGGAATCATCGGGTACTTCCCGATCACGTCGTTCCACAACGAGATGCTATCCTTCCATACGTGGCAGCGGGCAAAACTGGCTGTGCCGAGATAAGCCAAGGCTGAAATGGCAATAACCACCCATAACGACTTTATTTTTTTCCACCTGGCCAATTTGCCTCTGATCAGAAAAACGGCCATGACGAGGAGGTATGACAAGCCGATGGCCGGCAGGTAGGAGTAACGGTTGGCCACCGGGAAAAAATGCCAGACCGGGCCGAACACCGGCAGCAGGGCAATGAGGAAAAAGCCCCAGCCCCAAAGCCATTCGCGCCGGAATTTCTTGAGCAATAAAAAGGATCCGCCGATCAAGATGATTGAATAAAAAATGGAGAACCACAATGACGGCATGAAAAACCGCATGTCTGTCGGGTAGTGTGCGGAGAGGCGGGAGGGCCAGATGGTTTTTTGCAGATAAAACGGGATGGTCCATAGCGAGTTTTTCATTATCACTTGATGCGGGCCGCCGGAATACTGCCCGGAATACTGCACAGAAAAGGCCTGCACGCTGTTCCAGCTGCTGATCGCGAACAAAAGCAGGATGACGGCGAAGGGGATTTTTTCGAGCCAGCGCTTTTTGGAGATCCGGCTATCAAATTTCCAGTCCATGAGCAGCAAGACCGCCGGCAGGACCAGGGCGCTCATTTTTGCAAGAATGGCGAAGGCGAACAGGAGCAGTGTTGCCAGGTAATCCCGGCCGGAGTTCTTTTTAAGATAGCGGATATAGAATTGCAGTGCCAACAGGAAGAAAAAAGTGAACAGGAGGTCCTTCCTCTCCGTGACCCAGGCCACGCTTTCCACACGCAGCGGGTGTATGGCAAAGAGCAGGCTGGTGAAAAAAGCCGTTGCCGGCGAACGGGAAACGTTGCGGATCAAAAAAAATACCAGGAGAGCGTTAAGAATATGCAGGAACAGGTTGACCGCGTGATAGCCGCGCGGATCCAATTCCCACAATTGGTATTCCAGCGCAAAGGTCAGCGTGACAAGCGGCGAAAAAAGCGTATGCGGCCGGGTCGTGGTGAAAATCTGCTTGATATTTGCGGGCGCCAGCGACCGGACCAGCGGGTTGGCGGTCAAATAGGCGGTGTCGTCAAAATTAGTGAACCCATTGGACAGGGAGGGGGAAAAAGCGGCCGCCACGATGAAACAAATCACTAGGCATAAAAGAAGATCCTTTCTTTTCATTGCAGCCAGGAGTCTCATAATCTGGATTTAAGCACAAAGAAAAAAACCAGTCAATTCGCGGCGAACGGCACGGACTCAGGGAACGATCGGTCGGCGCTGCAGGAGGCCGATCCGTTTGACGCGCTCGATCAATGCGGGTTGATCGGGATTCAAGCGCAGGGAACGCTGGTAGTGGGGCAAAGCCTGGTCAGCCCGATGCAGCTCAAAAAAAAGATTGCCAAGCGAGTTGAGGATGCGGAAATCGGATACTCCTTCTTGAGCCAGACTGGCGATCCTCCATTTCCCCTCCTCTTCGTATCCGGCCAGGAATGCCAACCTGGCTGTTCGCAGCTGCCCGGCCACGCCGGACAGATTGTCTTTTGGCCAGAGCTTCCAGGCCTGGGCGAAGTTGCCGCGCTTCAGGAAATAAAGGGACTGCTCTTTGAGCGGCAGGGATTGAAAAGTGAACTTTTCCCTTTGGACCAGGACGAGCCAGCCGCCGCTTTGCGGGACGTCAATCGCCCCTGCCGCCTCCCGGGCTTTTTCCCAGGCAGCGAAAGCCAGATAGCGCTCGATGCGCATCTTTTTGTTTTGATCCGTGGGTGCGGCGAGAACCATTGCCTGAAGGACCGTTTCCGCACCAGCCAGATCGTCCCGGGCCTGGTGGATCTTCAGGAGCTGGAACAGGCGGCGGTTGGACTGCGGATAAGTGAGCGGCAGGGAACGGATCTTCTCCAGCCAGTCAAGGCTTTCGGCATAGCGGGCCTTTTCGAAGGCGATTTCGGCCAGCTGCAGGGCGATGGAAATAGCGGTGGAATTTTTCATTTTGAATGACAGGGCGTGATGCAAATTGGTCTCAGCGCCCAGGAAATCCCCGTTTTGAAGGAGTTGGCCGGCGTATTTATTAAGAAAAAAACTGTCGTTCGGGCAGGAATGGAGAGCGCTTTTCCAGAAAGCTGTTTCGTTGCTGTATTTTTTGCAATTGCCGATCACGGCCAGCGCCGAAATTACAATGAGCATGAAAAACAAGGATTTCCTCAAGAAGGCGGGCAGACCATGGAGCAGATGACTCAGAACCCAGACCCAGCCGATGGCGGGGATCATCAGGTAGCGGGTAGAGATGCTGAACGGATAAAGCGGGGTGAAGACCATCAGCAGGTATCCGGCCATGAACGGGGCCATCCAGATCCAGGCATAAAGGACCGGCTTCATTTTGCGCCCCAGCCAGGGCAGGGTCACAAGAAGCAAAAGAAAAAGAAACCCGGAAAGCAGATAGGGCAGGGTTTGCACCGCATCCACGGCGAGAAACATGTCATATTTGAACGGGAACAGCAAGGAACGGAAGTAGTATCCCATGACTCCCAGCAGGCTGCTGGTGTTCTCCCATATGGAAGGGGAAAAATGGATGGGAATACCGCTGCGGCCGATGACCGTGGACTTCAGCAGCCAGAATAAAATCGTGGCGCATAGGAACGCAGTGTGAAGCGGCAGGGTCAGGCGCTTGCGGCGGCTGAGTTCGAGTAGAATGAAAACCGGCAAAAAAAACAATGATGCCTCTTTGGAAAACAGGGCGAACAAATAAGCGGCCAGCGCCATAAAACCATATCGGGCGCTTCTTTTTTCCAGGAAAAGATCAAAGGCATAAATGGCAAGCAGGCCGAAAAGAAACATCAGCAGATCGCAGCGGCCCACCACCCAGCAGATGTTGTCCAGATTGAGAGGGAAGAGGGCGAAGAGCACAACCGCTGTTTCGGCGACGCCCGGGGCGGCTGCCTGGCGGCTCAGGAGCAGGTACAAGACGATCAGGCCGGCGACAAACAAGAGCAGGTTCAGCAAAGATAATCGGAAAGGGGACAACCCCCAAATTGCCTTTTCCATCATGAAGGAGAGAATCATCATGGGCCGATAGTAATCGTACCCTGAATCCCTTTGGCTGGTGGAAGCCCAATAGCCGCTTTGGAATGGGGCGGTTGCTGAGAATTCTCCCTGCAGCAGGGCGTTTTCCTGGATGATGGGTTTGGAATCCCATATCAATTCGTGGTTTAAAGACGGAAAATAAACCAGAATAGTCAACAGCGCCAGCGCCGCGGCAAAGAGAACTTTTTTATGCTGAATTTGCGGTTTCATTTATCCTGGAAATAAACGCGTTCAAGATTTTTATTGAATTCCGCCGGTGAATATTTGCGCAGCAGCCTTTGTCCGCGGGCAATCAATGTTCTTTGCAGCTCCGCATCCTCCAGCAGATTTCCGATCTTTTGCGTCCATTCATCGGCATCAAGCGGCTGGTCCACAAAAACTGCCGCATCATCGAGTATCTCAGGCAGCGATCCGGCGCGGGAAACGACGGACGCGGTTCCGCATTGCAGTGCTTCGAGCGGCGGATAGCCGAACCCTTCATTCAGGCTGGGAAAGACAAAAGCCGCAGCATTTTTATACAGCCAGGCCAGCTGGCTGTCGGGGACGTAGCCGGTGAATGTTACCAGCCGGCGGTCTGGTGCCGGCAAGGCGGCCAGCAACTGGGCCGCCCTGGCCTCGCTGATCTTTCCGGCAATGAGCAACGGGACCTGCAGTCGTGAGATCGCCTGCAACAGGGTCTCCAGGTTCTTTACCCGGTCGGCCCCGCCGCTGTACAGCAAGTATTCACTGGGAAGTGAATTTTGCGGTTTTTCGGCAAAGGCGGGAGTGATGCGGTCGTCGAGCATGTTGTATATGACTTCGATCTTTTTTTGATCAATTGGAAAAAATGTGCTTAGATCGGCTGCGGTCGTTGCCGATACGGCCAGCACCATGTCGGCGCGCCTTGCCGACCCGATGATGCGTTTGAAAACCAGCCGGTGGCGCAGCGAAAAAAACTGCGGGAACTTCAGGGGGGTCAGGTCGTGAACGGTCAAGAGATAGCGGACGTTCCGCGTCCGGCCCGGCAGGCCATAGGCGGTCGAGTGGTAGCAGGCAGCACCGTGCCCTGAAAAAATATTGGGCAGGAAAATGGAATCGGTCAGGGTGATCATGCGCCTGGGGGCGGCGCTGAAAATCTTGTTGCCGATGCCGGACGGTACGTCATTGCCCCGGAAATAAAGAAATGCGGCGCGCTCATCGCGGCCGAATGTTTGCGCAATGTTCCTTACATAGCGGCCAATGCCGCGAAAAGCGGAAAATGTCTGCAAGGGACGGCCGTCTATGATGATTTGCATGGCAAGCTTTCGATTTCCCGGAGATATTCTTCCGCCGCCCGTTTCCAGGAGAAATATTTTTTTTGCGTTTGCCAGCGGCTTAACAACCGTGATTTGAAGTGTTCTTCATCCTGCAGGAAGTCGCTGATGGCCGCGGCGATACGGTCGGGATCGGGCCGCTCCAGGAAAAGGGCCGTGTCGCCATACAATTCCGCCAACGAACTGCGGCGCAGGAGCAGGGAGATGGTGCCGCAATTCAGCGCTTCCATGGGCGGCAGGCCGAAGCCCTCGTATTCGGATATATACAGGAAAAGGCAAAGCGAAGAGTAGAAGACGTTGAGCTCATTTTCGGGAAGGCGTTGCAGCCAGAGGAAATCGCTTTTGTTTTTTTTCAATGTGTTCTCCGGCACGGCGTGGGTTTCACCGATCAGCAACAGGACCATGTCGGGATGCCGTTTGCGCAGGATCTCCTGGGCGGCGATAATCTCGGGAACATGGCGGCGTTTGAAAAAATTGCCCAAAAAACCGATCAAGCGTTTGCCGGCAAGACCATGTCCGGCTTTCCAGGCCTTGATCTCGCTTT
>JALHTJ010000156.1 GCA_022865785.1 Candidatus Aminicenantota bacterium | reverse complement strand
GAATGGTTCTCCCTCAGGGGTCCAGACATCATGGAAGACCACCTTGACCTGGCCGGCGTAATCCTTTTCTATATCCTTCATGATCGGCTGCATCAGCTTGCAGGGGATGCAGCGCACTGATCCCAGTTCGACGAAGGTGACAAGGTAACTTTCCTCGGCCGCAGCATTGCCACTTTTCTCATCGGCCTCAGGGCCAGCAGCGTTGCAGCTTACCGAAAGAACTCCGACCAACAAAAACAAAATTAACCCGCAGGTGAAACTGTTTCTCATTTTTTGCTCCTTGATTATTTGGTCAAGATTTTTTTGATATCTTCGACTCCCGGCACTTTTCCGGCCACTTTCACGACACTATCGACGACCAGCGCCGGCGTGATCATGACTCCGAAAGCCATGATCTGCTGTAGATCCTTCACTTTCTCGATGTGGAAATCGAGGTTCAACTCGGAAGCCGCCTGGCGGGCGTTCTCTTCCAGTTTCTGGCACTTGGGACAGCCAGTGCCCAGGATTTGTAGCAGCATGTCTCCTCCTATAATTACAGCGAAGCCGTTAGCTTTTTACCCAGCTCGGCCACCACTGTGTCGATGCGCTCAGCCGTGGCCGGCGACTTGCCTTTCACGATGCCCAGGTCGGTGACGCGCACATGGATGATGTTTTCCGTGATCCCTTTTTCGGCCATGGTCTTGCGGGCGCAGTCCAGGTTGCAGCCGTCGACCACCAGCAGTCGGTCGGCGCCTTTGGCCGAGGCGATGAAGCCGCTGATGTTGGCGCCGATGCCGGCCAGGCAGAACATGCCAGCACAGCCTCCCTGGGCAAACTTCCTCGCCGCGCGATCCGCGATCTCACCGGTGTCGGCGGCGCCGGAGCAAGGGAGCAGAATGGTGACCGATCCGCCGCACGCACAACTAATCTGTTTTTCAGGACTCATATAAATACTCTCCTTATTTATAGTTTTCCGAAAATGAAACCGGCGATGGTGGACAGCACCACTACCAGGACAATGAAGACCGCGGTCTTTTTTAGGCCCATAACCTTGCGCAGCACCAGCATACTGGGCAGAGAAAGGGCCGGACCGGCCAAAAGCAACGCCAAGGCAGGTCCCTGGCCCATGCCAGAACCGATCAATCCCTGCAGGATGGGCACCTCGGTCAGGGTGGCGAAGTACATAAAGGCGCCGGAGATGGCGGCGAAGAAATTGGCCAGCAGTGAGTTGCCCCCCACGGCAGCGCTGACCCACGATGACGGGATCAGCCCTTCATGACCCGGGCGGCCCAGCAGCACGCCGGCCACCAGTACGCCGCCAATGAGCAGCGGGAGGATCAGTTTGGCGAAATCCCAGCTCGAGGTGAACCATTCGCCAGCTTCGCCTTTGTCGAAACTCAGGACCAGCGAAAGTCCGATCACCCCGACCCCGAAAGCCAGAAGGGGTTGGGCGGGGAAAAGAAAAGCCAAAACCAGGGGTGGAATGGCGGCGGCGATCACTTTCCAGCGCGGCAAATGGAACCAGAAGACCATGATCAAGGCCAGCCCCAGGGCGGCAATGCCGGTGATCAGCCATTTAATGGAATAGACGGCCGCGAAAAATCCCCCCACTTCACCCGGTTTTCCCCAGTTGGCAAAAACCAGGATGACGACCAGCGAAAAAAAGAAAAGGGCGTTCTGCCACAACGGCCGCGTTACCTCGGGTTCGGGCATGGTCATTTGAGCGTTGGCTTTTTCCGTCTCCTCCTTACGAAAAATAAAACGCATCAGCAGGCCAATAACAATGCTGAAAAGGACGGCGCCTACGGCCCGGGCGATTCCGATCTTCATGCCCAACACCCGCGCCGTCAATATGATGGCCAGCACGTTGATGGCCGGGCCGGAGTAGAGGAACGCCGAAGCCGGGCCCAGGCCGGCGCCCATGCGCCAGATACCGGAAAACAGAGGCAGCACCGTGCAGGAACAAACGGCCAGGATGGATCCTGAAACCGAGGCCACGCCATAGGCCAGAAACTTATTAGCCTTGGGCCCCAGGTATTTCATAACCGATTCTTTTTTGATGAAAACACCGATGGCCCCGGCGATGAAAAAGGCCGGGATCAGGCACAGGATAACATGTTCACGCGCGTACCATTTGGCCAGGTGCAGCGCTTCAAAGATCGCCCGGTCAAAACGCAGTGTGCCCACCGGCAGATAGAACAGGGCCAGGAAGGCAGCGACGATCCACAGCAGCGGCTTCCACTCTTTTTTCCAATCCATATTTTACGCTCCTTGATTTACTTTTTTTTTGCCGCTCGCGGTTTTGCAGAGCAGGCCTTTTCGCGTCCCGGGAAGCGGGACAGCCGCTCCCGATCAAGGCGTGCCTGACGCGGCGGCATTCTGTCCTCGATAGACAGCAGCAGGAAACGGATGAACAGGTCGGCATGGTTCAGGCGGTAAACGATCCATCGCTCCTGACGCCGGTCCACAACCATGCCGGCTCTTTTCAGGATGCGCAGGTGGAAGGACAGGCGCGGCTGCTCAAGGTCCAGGGCGGCGGCGATCTCGCAGACACAGAGTTCGCCTCGGCCCAGCAGCTTCAGAACCCGCAGCCGCGTCTCGTCGGCCAGGGCCTTGAAAACAGTGACAATATCGTTCATGGCTTGCCTCTCATATCAATTTTATTTTATGAGTCTAAATTATAAACCACTTTTTAAAAATGTCAATAATACCAATTTTAATAGTGTTTTTCATTTTAATTTTTATTTAAGCATATTCGATCAATAAAATATATTCGATTTTCAAACGCCGGTTATAAATTTTCCGCCCGGATACGGAGTTTAAAAAGTTACCTGAACGGTTAAAACATTTGCCGACAGTTTTTTTTATGCTATAATTGAAAATATCAGACCATGAAAGGAGAACCAACCATGGGCAAAGACAAAGACAAGGGCAAGGAAAAAAGCAACAAACCGAAACTGTCCGTCAAAGACAAG
>JALHTJ010000155.1 GCA_022865785.1 Candidatus Aminicenantota bacterium | reverse complement strand
AGCGACAGTGCCACCAGAATCAATAGACATTTTTTCATGGGTCCTCCTAATATTTTTTAATATATAAAATATAGTATATAAGAAGAATTTTGTCAAATTTATCTGGAATCTTCAGTTTTTACTTGGCTGATTTTGGCGATTTCTGCCATTTCGGCATTTTGTTTTCGCCGCCGGCCGTGATCTGCCGGACATTTCGGCCGTCATAATCGACCAGATAAAGTTGATATTTGCCGCTGCGGTTAGAGGAAAAAACCAGGTGCCGGCCGTCGGGCGACCAGGAAGGATTTTCGTTGCGGCCGGAGTTTTCGGTCAATTTGCTGATCTCGTTGCTTTTCAGGTTGAAAACGTAAATATCGAAGCGGTTCTCGATTCGTGAAACAAAAGCCAGGCGCATGCCGTCAGGCGACCAGGCGGCCGAATCGTGGTAGGAACCTTCCGTGGTGATGCGGCGGATGTTGCTGCCTTCGGCATCCATGATGTATATCTGCGGTGTGCCGTTGCGCTGGGAAGTGAAGGCGATCTCGCGGCCGTTGGGACTCCAGTTGGGCGATGTGTCGATGGTAGGGTTGAAAGTAAGCCGCTTTTCCTGGCCGCTTTTCATGTTTTTCAGATAAATTTCGGCATTGCCGTTCTTGGAAGACGTGTATACGATCTGCTCGGCCACGGGAGACCAGTCGGCCGCGTAATTGCTGCCTCCGCTTGACAGCAGTTCCGTTTTTCCGGAATAGATGTCAAACATGAACAGGTCGGGATTGAGGTTTCGGTAGGAAGTGTACAGGATTTTTTCATTGTCGGCGCTCCAGGAAGGCAGCATGTCGATGGCGTTGCTGAAGGTGATGCGGGTCGGGCGGAAACCGTCGTAGTCCATGATGTAAATATCCTTGTCGCTGCCTGTTTCGGACACGTAGACGATCTTCGATGTAAAAAGCGGTTTTTCACCGAAATGCTTCAGCATCTCGTCGGCGGCACGGTGGGCGATCAGGCGGCCAAGTTCCTTTTTGCCGCCGAAATTCCGGCCGAAGATGAACCTGGCGCTGGCCACTTCATACACTTTAAATGAAAAAATGATGCGTTCGTCAGCCGTGATTTCCAGCTGGCCGGAAATCAGGATATTGGCCTGGATGGAGGCCCAATCCTTGAAATTGATGGCGTTGGGATTGAAGCGGGGAATATAGGAATAATGTTCGCGCGGCACCATTTTGAAGATGCGGGAAAATTCCAGGTCTTTCCATATGGTCTCGTAGATCGTACTATTGATTTCGCTTTTTTGCGCCGCTGTTTCGCTGAACTGGAATTCCGGCATGGCCACCGGGATCATGGGCATACCTTCCTTGATGCGGATGGTGATTTCCTCCTGGCCGCGAAGTTGCCAGCTCAACAGGCAGACGAAAAGAAACAGGACTATTTGGCGTATTTTCATTATTTCTCCCATTCGAATTCAAAATGGACGACCAGGTATTGCGAGGAAAAATCATTGGGCAGGGGAGCGAAGGGTGCGGCGTTTTCGATGGCCCTCCGCGCTGACAGATCCAGGGAACTGACGCCGCTCGGGCGTTCCACCCGCAAGTCGCTGATTTCACCGTTGCGGCGGACGATGAAATAGACACCGGTGATGTGCTTGCCTTTCAGCCCCGGAGCGACCAGTGAACTGTACCATGAAGAAGATATGCGGTTGCGTAAAAGGTCAATGTAATATGCATGTGGGAAATAACCTCCGGGGCCGCCCGGGCCGCCGCCCCAGCCGTTGCCATCGCCGCTGCCGCCTCCGCCTCCTCCGCCGCTGGATATGCCGGTTTTCAATCCTTGGTCAATGACTGTCCCCTGGATCGGGGTTTCGCTTTTGGCGATGGTTCTTTCCTTGCGGACAACCGAGATCATTTTGTTGTCTTCAACCGTTTTTTTGCTCTCCTTATCGGGAAAGCGCAGAGGAGATTGAAATTTCTTTTCCACCGTCAGGTTCTTGACGCCACCGCCCTTTTCCTCGATCAAAGCGGCCTGGGTCGGGGTTTCCTGTTTGAGTGATCCGGTTGTCTTGCCGCCGCCTCCGCCTCCGCCGCCGCCGCCGCCAAGTTGGACCAGGTCGACATAGTAGGTCATTTCACCGCTGTTTTTCCGGGCCGGGGGAATCATGAATAGCACGGCCAGGGAGATGTGGAGTATGACTGAAATCAACAGCGTGGACTTGAATTTCATTGCCGCGACTTCTGCTCCACGATCATGCCGACCGTGTCCACGCCGGCGAGCTTGATGATGTCCATCACTTCGATAACGTATCCATAAGAGAGGCTTTTGTCGGCCTTGAGAAAAACGATTTTCTTGTCGCTGTTCAAAAAATGGCTTTTCAGGCGGGATTCCAGGAAATACAGGTTGACGATCTGCTCATTCATGTATATATAGCGATCCTTGGTCAGGGTCAGGACCAGACCGCCCGAACTCGGGTTGGTACGGGTTTCGGCCGAAGGCAGTTTGACCGTGATCCCGGTCTGCATCATTGGGGCCGTGACCATGAAAATGATCAGCAGCACCAGCATGACATCGACCAGCGGCGTGATGTTGATCTCGGCCAGGTTGCTGTGCAATTGATGCCGGGATTGGACTTTCATCAGTTTAGTTTTTCGCTCAAGTTCAGGAATTCAAGGATGAAATCTTCCATTATGGCAATGAGTACTTTAAGTTTGTTCAGCAGCAGGTTGTAGAAGATGACCGCGGGAATGGCAGCGAACAATCCCAGGGCGGTGGCGATCAGGGCTTCGGCGATGCCGGGGGCGACGGTGGCCAGGTTGGCGTTCATCTGGATACCGATCTGCTGGAAGGAATTCATGATCCCCCAGACCGTGCCAAACAAGCCGATGAACGGGGCGGCCGAGGCGCAGGTGGCCAGGAAGCCGTTCAGTCGTTCAAAACGGGTGATCTCCTGGTTGGAGGCCCGAAGCAGTGCCCGGTGCAGGCTGTCCAGGTCGAGTTTTTCCAGTTTTTGCCCGCTTCCGGTCTGTTGGGCTATCTCCCGGTAACCGAAACGGAATATCTCGCCCAGGGGATTGTTGCCGTATAAGGATTTGGCATTGTTGATCTCGCTGAAGTTCTTGTTTTTCTTGAAAAAATCCAGGAATTTGTAACTGTTTTTCCTGGCCCGCGAATATTCCATGAGCTTGAAAATGATTATCGCCCAGGAAATAATGGAAAACGCCAGTAGCAGCAGCAAGACCAGTTTGACCGGTATGGATGCGTTCTGGATCAGGTAGATGAAATCGCCATTGTGGTTGACGGGATTGATCGTGAAGAGTATATGTTTCATTGCTTTGTTTTTACCATAATTTCCGGCCATTTTCAACCCTGAGGGGGTTTCAATTGGCCTGGGCGGGGGAGTTTTCAATGGCCTTGTTGAATATTGTCCCGTTTTTCAGGCCCCGGGCCGCTTTTTGCTTGGCGGGATGGCTGAATTTGATTTTTTTGCTGAATGATTATACAATTCACCCCGCAGGTGAAATAAATGAAAACAAAAATAAAGGAATTGCTAAAGCTGCGCGAAGAAAGGGACGCTGCCGGCGGCTTGGACAAACTGGCCCAGCGCCGGGCCCGCGGCCTGATGACCGCCAGGGACCGCATCGAGTATTTGTTCGATCCCAATACCTTTGTCGAGCTGCAGGGATATGTGGTTCACCATTCGGGCAATTTCGGCCTGGAAAAGAAAAAATTCCTCGGCGACGGCGTGATCACCGGTTTTGGCAAGATCAACGATCAGGTCGTCTACGTCTATTCCCAGGATTTCACCGTTCTCGGCGGCTCGCTGGGAGAAATGCACGCCAAAAAGATCGTCAACATCATGGACCTGGCCCTGAAAGCCGGGGCGCCGGTCATCGGCATAAACGACTCGGGCGGCGCCCGCATCCAGGAAGGGATCAACAGTCTGGCCGGTTACGGAGATATTTTTTACCGCAACACCATTTCCTCTGGCGTTATCCCCCAGATCTCGGTGATCATGGGACCTTGCGCCGGCGGTGCCGTGTATTCCCCGGGAATCACCGACTTTGTCTTCATGGTCGACAAATCAAGCTACATGTTCGTCACCGGTCCGGAAGTCATCAAGGCTGTAAACAAGGAAGAGGTGACTTTCGAGGAACTCGGCGGCGCCGAAAGTCATGCTTCCATTTCCGGCGTGGCCCATTTCGTGGGTCACGATGAAAAGGACACCCTGGACATGGTCAAGGAGTTGCTCAGCTACCTACCGTCATCCAATATGGAGCAGGTGGCGGATGTTGACACCGGCGATCCTTTCGACCGCATGGACGACAAACTGAACGAGATCGTCCCGGTCAATCCCAACAAGCCTTACGATGTGAAGGAATTGATTGTGCTGCTGGTTGACCAGCAGAAATTCCTCGAGGTCCATAAAAGCTACGCCCAGAACCTGGTGGTCGGCTTTGCCCGCCTGGGCGGCAAAGCGGTGGGCATTATCGCCAACAATCCCGGAATTTTTGCCGGGACGCTTGACGTGCATGCCTCGCTGAAAGGAGCGCGTTTCATCCGTTTTTGCGATGCCTTCAATATCCCGCTGGTCAGTTTCGTTGATGTCCCGGGTTTTCTGCCCGGCCGCGACCAGGAACAGCTGGGTATCATCAAGCACGGCGCCAAGATGCTTTACGCCTATTCCGAAGCCACGGTTCCCAAATTGACGGTGATCACCCGCAAAGCCTATGGCGGCGCCTACATCGTGATGAGTTCCAAGCATCTGGGCGCTGATGTGGTCGCCGCCTGGCCCACGGCTGAGATCGCGGTCATGGGGCCGCAGGGAGCCATCAACATTATTTTCAAAAAGGATATTTCAGAAGCCGTAGAACCGGAAACGGTTCGCGAGCGGCTGATCTCCGAATACAAGGAAAAATTCGCCAATCCCAAGGAGCCCGCGGCCTACGGCTACGTGGATGAGATCATCCTGCCTGTGGAAACCCGTCCGTTCCTGATCAAGAACCTGGAAGCGTTGGCCGGCAAGTCACAAAAACTACCTTTGAAAAAGCACGGCAATATCCCCCTCTAAGGAGAGGAAATGAAAGAAAAAGTACTGATTCCCACCCGGGGCGTCATCGCCCTGGACATCATCAATTCCCTGAACAGCATGGGCATGGAAACCCTATTGATGCATTCGCCTGAAGATTCGTTGAGCTTGCCGGTCAAACTTGCCGACCGCAGTTATAAATTCTATTCTTCGCGACTGGAAGACAGTTATTTGGACAGTGAAGCCATCCTGGAAAAAGCGCTGGAAGTCCGGGCCGATTATATCCATCCCGGCTATGGTTTTCTTGCTGAAAGTCCGGAGTTCGCCAAACTCTGCCGGGACAACAACATTCGCTTCGTCGGCCCCGACAGCTCGGTGCTGGCCGCTGTGGAGGACAAGGTCAAATTGCGGGAGACCGCCGCTTCCCTGGGATTGCCGGTCATAAAATTCTCGGAATTGATCAAGAGCCCCCTGGATTTCGAGGCCTGCAACAGCAATTTCAATTACCCGATCATCATCAAGCCGTTGAAAGGATCGGGCGGCCGGAGTATCCGCGTGGCCGATTACCGGCGCGATGCCCAGGACCAGATCAGCAACCTGTTGAAACGGGAAGAGAACACCCAAAACGGTGTGTTTTTCGAGGAATTCAGGCCTTATGCCCGTCATATCGAGATCCCGTTTTTTCGTGACATCAAGGGCAATATCCTTTTTCTGCCTGAAATCGAGTCATCTATCCAGCGCCGTTTTCAAAAGATTTTCCAGGAATCACCCGCGCCGAACCTGGATGAGCGCTTGCGTTCCTGTCTTTATGAGCGTTCCCAGGCCCTGGTGCGCAAGCTCGACTACGTGGGGCTGGGCTACGTCGAATTCATCGTTGAGAACAACGAGTGCCTCTTCTCCGAAATCAATCCCACCTTCCAGATCAACACCCTGATCTCCGAGTTGCACCTGACCTCGAACTTCCTGAAAAAGCAGGTGGTGATCGCCCGCGGTGAGCTGCTGCACGACGTGCAGGGCGTGCGCATCGTCAAGCCCAAGCATCACGTGCTGCTTGTCTCGCTGATGGCCGAAGATCCTTACAACAACTTTCTGCCCTCCAGCGGCCAGATCAACCACTTCTTCCACTACTCGACCATCCGCAACGTCTTCAAGACCACCCTCTACACCGGGGCCCGGGTGACGCCGATGTACGATCCCTTCATCGGCAAGATCCTGACCTACGCCGTCGAGCGGCCGAACGCCATCAATGACATGCGCATCTTCCTGGAGAACATCATCATTCGCGGCATCCGCACCAACCTGGTTTTTCTGAAGCACTTGCTGGAGAACGAGGACCTGCGCAACGGTGCGACAATTATTGATTTCCTGCACTTGAAGTTCGACTTCAGCAAGCTGAAAAACACTGATGAGGAGTCGCTTATTGCCGCCGCCCTGCTGGCCGCCAATTTTCATATCGACAACCGCAAAAAGAATTACAAGGCCAAGCTGGGAAAAATGAAGCAGCCCGGCCTTTTGAAAAGACTCTTCGGCGGCTTTTGAGGTGCACAGTGAAGTATAAATTTCAAATTGACAAGAAAATAGTGGATGTCGAGATCGCCAATAGCGCCACTTTCCATTCACCGACCGAAATCAAAATCGATAGCAAAAAACTCGATATCCTGATCGGGGAAATCCGCGAAGACGGGGCGCTTTCATTCTTCGTCGACAACAAGCTGCATCAGGTGGAGATCGTCCGCGACGAAGGCGGTTATCCCCAGGGGATCTATGTCAACGAAGAATTCTATTCCGTCTCTTTGCTCAAGATCGACAACCTGTTCTACTACAAGGAAAAGCCGGTCAGCGCCTCCAAATCCGGCGTGGTCAAGAGCTTCATTCCCGGCAACATCAAGAAGATATTCTTTCGTGTCCAGGACCGGGTCGAGGAGAACGACATCGTGCTCATCCATGAGGCCATGAAGATGGAGAACGAGATCCGCGCCCCCAGGTCCGGAATCATCAAATCCCTGGGCGTGCACGAAGGGGACAACATCCTGGCCAACCACCTGCTTTTTGAAATCGAGTAGCGCTTCGCTTTTTTTCTGCCCCGGCCCTGGTTGCTTCGGTTCAGTTTATGGAAATAAAAATGCCCAGAATCAACCATATTGAAGAGGTGTGGCTTCAAATAAGATTTTTATCCTGAGCAGAGGTCAAGATTTGCACAGAGGATGACCGTTCGCCCTCACTTTTTCCACAACAGTTTCACGCGGTGCGCTTGAAATCCATTTTTCTCTGAGGTACAACCGGCCCATGGGGCAAATTGATTTTCCTATCAGTTGTCAGTCAATATCACCCTCAATTTCACCAAAATCCTCAATGTCTGGCTCTTCAATCTTGTCGGGGACTTCAAAAGGCGCAACTAATGTTGTTGGTTTATTAACATTCGTCTCAACTCTCTTTTTATTTCTCACTTTGATTTCTTTTTTTGAAGAACATTTTTTCCCAAGGGGAGGTCGAGGTGGTGAAGGTGAGGGCGGTGAGCCCAATAATACAGATATTGATTTCATTATGGGTGTGTCATTGTCAGCATTTAAAATAGGAGTGATGATTAATGCACCTATAATAATGAGGTGTAAAAAAATCGAGATAGGAAAAAATAGCCACCTTTTAGTTAATCTCTTTTTTTCAAGCAAATCACAAAATAAAACCTTTTTCATGTTTACCTCCTTAAATCTTTTCTTACATTATTTATATGTGATTTTTTGGAGGTTTTTTCGTTCTGAATCAAGATTTAGAACAAGTTTATAACTTAATTACATGCTGCTGCATTTAAATAAATATACTGATAAACTCAAGAACTCAAACACTGTCACCTAGATCTTGTTTATTGCCGGTTTGCTTCGAAAGTGCCGAGGATCAATGCATCTCCAACATCGTTATAAAGATAACCGGCCATATGATCCGCATCACTCATAACTCCCACAAACATAACATGCTTGGCAAAGCCTGTTGATTCGTCAATATAATAATGGCAGGGGAAGCGTAGATTAAGACCATCAAAATCATAGGTCTGTTTTCTTTTATTGTAGAGCCAAACTTCTTCGAGTTCGTTAAAAGAGAATTGCCATTCTTCCGGGAGGTTGAAACGAAAAGGTTCAGAGCCGGCATTATAGGTCACTTTAAAATCCCAGGTACCAACAACATCAAAAAGCTTCAATTCGTTGATCATGACAGCTTCAATAAAACCAATTCTTTGGGTGCCATCCTTTAACTCACCAGTAATATACCTGGATGATAACCTGGTACAAATAAAATTAAACTGTAGAGTTGTATGGCGATATCTGTCTTCATAGGGGAAACTTAACCGGATTTCATCTCCATCAGTGGTGTATGTCCCTTTATTTTCTGCAAATAAATCAAAATTACCGTCATCATACAAGGTTATAATCATAATCCAGGGCAGATTTAATTTACTTGACTCATCATAGGAAATTTCAAACCGCCATATCCCGGCTATCTCACTCATAAATTCATCAATCCCGGTAGTTTTACAGCCACTAATTAGCACCAGCAGACAAACTGCAAAAACACAATAGGAAATTCCTTTTTTCATCTCAATGAAATATTAAGGGAATTATTGTTAATTGTAAATAGATTGTAAGAGTCCATAACATATTGGACTTTTTGTTATTTGTCCTAAGCGAATCGATATAATAGCGCAAAGGTGTTTTTTTGTTAAGAGAGCGGTGGGATTTTTCGGTGTTGAACCAGATAAGGTATTCCATCAAGTTATGGTTAAACTCCACGAGGTCATCACTAAGGAGCTCATCTTCATGCCATTGTATATGTTGTTCTTCGACAGTACGGTTAAAGCGTTCGAAATGGCCATTGCTTTGAGGGTGTCGTGGGTAGTTGTGAAAGTGAATGATCGGGCTGGCGCGGATATCCATGCGGAAGGTTTTTTCAAACTCGTCACCGTTGTCCGTTTGGATATGTTTGACTGGGAAAGGATCCACATGGAGGAACTTGTGGAAGAAGTCCTTGGCGTTGGCACTGTTCAGTCTTTTGTAACCATAGGCAAAGGCAAAACCAGTGACCAGATTTACCGCCGAGATGACGTAGCATTTAATATTGTCTAAAAAGAAAGTGATCGAATCGATTTGCACCAGATTCCCCGCGTTTTGTGGCACATAGTCCTTGCGGCGCAGCTTCTTTTCCGATTTCTTTTGCCGTACAGCCAGTCGCCCCGTACGGGCAATCAAGCGTAGTTTCTGCCGGCCATTAAAAAGCTTACCCTGTTTCTTCAAGTCTTTGATAATCCGCCCGACTGTTGATTCTGATATGGTCTGTAATCTCCTGGCCTCGCAAAAGCGATCCACGGCAGGTTTAACGGCTTCTTTGCCTACTCCTGGATGCAGCGTCCGGTATTCGCTAATAGACCGCTCGATCAGTGGGACCTCTGGGGTTTGGTCTCGATTTTAGATTTAACTAACAATATTTGAGATCCCGTTTGCAGGAAGTCATGGTGTCAGAACTCCAGAATACAAAAAAACAAAGCTGATCAAAACATATGTATTACATAAATGATCTGGT
>JALHTJ010000154.1 GCA_022865785.1 Candidatus Aminicenantota bacterium | reverse complement strand
TGTCAGCTCTAAAAACCATTCTATATCCCATTTTGCCTGAAGTGACTAAATAAAAATACACTTATTCCGGTTTAAATAACCTAAAATGATAATGCTTTTACCTATAATCCGTGTACTCTCAAACTTGATGGGGAATTCTGGGCGCCACCCCCCTTGCAAAACAGGGGAGCTTGTATTATAAATGGATTGAACCTTTAACAATTTTCATCATCCGCAAGGAGGATGCCATGATTAATTATGATCAATTTTTATCCAATACTGCCAAGGGCATGAAACGCTCGGAGATCCGCGAACTGCTGAAGCTCACCCGCAAGCCGGGCATCATTTCATTCGCCGGCGGCCTGCCCGCCCCCGACCTGTTTCCCATCGACGACATCAAGGAAATGTGCAAGATTGTCTTGGAAAAAGAAGGCAAAACCGCCCTGCAATACGGTCCCACCGAAGGCGACAACCGCCTGCGCGAGGAACTGGCCAAAATGATGAACAAGGACGGGGTGAACATCAGCAGCGACCATATCCTGATCGTCACTTCATCCCAGCAGGGGCTGGACCTGGTGGGGAAAATATTCGTGGATCCGGGCGATGTGATCATGATTAGTCGGCCTACCTATGTCGGTGCCATCCAGGCTTTCCACTCCTACGGGGCAAAAATGATGGGCATTGAATTGGATCAAGAAGGCACCCAGACGATCCTGCTGGAAGCAGAGATAGTCAAGCTTGCCGCCAAGGGCAGCAAACCTAAATTCATTTACGAAATTCCCGATTTTCAGAACCCTTCGGGAATAACCATGAGTCTGAAAAGAAGAAAGGAACTCATCCGCATAGCCGAAAAATACGACCTGATCATTGTCGAAGATTCGCCCTACCGGCAGCTGCGCTTCGAAGGCAAATCCGAGCCATCGCTGATCGGCATGAACTCCGAACGGATCCTTTCCCTGTATACCTTCAGCAAGATCCTGCTGCCCGGGTTCCGGTTGGGATGGATGGCCGGTCCCAGCGAATTGATCCAAAAAGCGGTGACAGCCAAGCAGTCGGTCGACCTGTGCTCCTCCCCTTTCAATCAATCTATCCTATACGAATACCTGAGCCGTGGCCTGCTGGAAAAACAGATCATTGTCATCGGCAAAGCCTATAAGGAAAAAAGGGATTTTATGCTGGACAAAATGACCCAGTACATGCCCAAACTTCCCGGGCTGAAGTGGACCCAACCCCAGGGCGGTTTGTTCCTATGGGTCACCCTCCCGGAAAGCATGGATGCCGGCGAAATGTTCATTGCCGCTGTTGAAAAGCAGGTGGCCTACGTCGTGGGCTCAGCTTTTTACCCGGACAGCGGCGGCAGCAATTGCTTCCGCATGAATTTCTCCTATTCGAGCATGGCCGAGATCGAGGAAGGGGTGAAACGCCTGGCCCAGGTCATCGACACTTGGAAAGGACGCCGGGAGACTTCGATCATCACGCCATGAAAAGAAGGGTACAGGGTCTAGGGTATAGGGTACAGGGGACAGAAAAAGGCAATAGACGAAATCTAGTAGATAAAAATCCGAAAAAAATTAGAGGCTATTCGCTGACCTTGAAGGGCAGCCAAAGGACGGGAGAGCCGCCTTTCTCAAACCAATCAGCGCCTTCACTGACCATGTCAAATTTCAGCCAGTAATCACCATTGCGGCTGACAACAGGCAACTCCAGTTTCACTATAGCTTTATCTCCCCCGGCCAGGGGACGGGGCAGGAAAGCCCTGGCGAAATTCAATTCCAGCAATTTTTTTTCTGCATCGTGAAGCTGCGCGCCCAGCCTGACCCAGCGCCGTCCTGAAAAGGCCTTGGTGATCCAGGTAGCGCCGCCACAGTTTTTCACAGTTACATCCAGGATAATTTTCTGATTACTGGACCCAATGAGCCGTTTTTTCCCAACTTTGATCCTGGCGCTATATCGGGTACTTTTCAACGCCGAACCGATCTGGCTTGAATCCCAGATCTGGTAAAAGATCCTCTTCCAGGCCGGACTGCCGATCCGATATTTTTCTGAAGCCGCACCGGCTGGATGATCGGTGATCTCCCAGGTCAGACGATCGACGCCGATTTTATTTGCCAAAAGCTTGGTCTTGGCCATCTGCCAGAAGGAGTCATTCCACTTGAACAAGATATAGCGCCAGTTGATGAACGGCACTTCCCGCCCCAGGCGCCTTTTCTCCCTTACCAGCGCCGCCATATTTTTCAGTAGTTTGGCAAAATCGCCGCCCTGGCGATAACGGCCATAGGCGCGTTGGTCGGAACCATCAACGGAAAACGTGACCTCGTCGATGCCCGATTCGGCCAAGCGGGTTATTTTTTTTTCATCAAACAGCAAGCCGTTGGTGCTGGTGTATAAATAAATATGCGGGTATTCTTTTTTTATATACTCTATCATGTCCAGGGCCTGGGGATGAACGAAAGGTTCTCCATAATTGAAGAAATCGAGGCGGATCAGCCCCGGGCCGATCTCCTCCAGCAGGAGCCGGAATTCTTCCCCGGGGAAAAACTTCCTTTCCCTAGTGGCTACCAGACCGGCTCCCGGAGCACAAACAGCCTGGAAACAGTTCAAATTGCAGACAACCGTGGGTTCAAAGAAGATCCTGGGGAGAATTTCCAAATCGACAGGTTGCTGAGGGATCGGCACCCCGTCTTTGAGGTTTTTTTTTAATCCGCAATCAAGACAAAAACTGGAAAAACCGGCATTCAACTCTTGTCTGATCTGCCGCACTTTGGCACTGCGCCAGATATCAATCAGCTTGTTTTCTCGCAAATGCCCCAGCGGCCTTTCACCCTTGGGATCGGCGCAGCCGCAGACCACCTTGCCGTCACAAAGCACCACCAGGATATTAAAAATCCAATCGCAGGTGAAGCGTGTCACTTAGCCGATTTTGTTCTTGATTTCGGACATGATCTGCTTGGAAATGGCTTTCAGCGTATCCACCACCCCGTCGCCCTTGTAGGCGACGGCTTCGAGCACCGGCTCTTCTTTTCTTCTCAGCACACTGATCAGCTCGTTGGCCGGGGAAATATTGGGCAGATCGCGTTTGTTCAGCTGCAGGATATAGGGAATGGTAGCAAAATCTATCTTGTAATCACGCAGGTTTTCCAGCATGTCCTGGATGCTTTCGATATTGGCCTCATAGCGTTCGGTCTGTGAATCGGCCACAAAAACCAGGCCGTCCACGCCTTTCAGAATGAGCTTGCGCGAGGCGCTGTAATAGATCTGCCCGGGAACCGTGTAAAGGTGGAAGCGTACCTTGTAGTCCTTGATGGTCCCCAGGTCCAGGGGGAAAAAATCAAAGAACAACGTTCGTTCGGTTTCGGTGGCCAAGCTCACCAGTTTGCCCTTGTTGTCTTTCTTTATTTTTTCATAAATATACTTGATGTTGGTTGTTTTGCCGCTCAGGCCGGGACCGTAATAAACGATTTTAAAATTGATCTCTCTGGTGGAATAATTTAGGAATGACAAATTTAATCTCCAAAAATGCGATCGATGTCTTCATCGGAAACCCCTTCGAAAGGAGAAACGCCGGGGATCTTTTCGGAGGACTTCAGTTTTTTGTTGATGGTCTGGAAGACCTTGACCAGTTCCTCCATGGCGCTGCGAACCCGGAAACGGACCAGTCCCAGGTTGGAGGTGTTGTCAAAAATAACCACCAGCATGGTGCGGTCATTTACCAGTGAAATGTGCAGGCTTTCCTTAGCGGATTCGTTCAGGACGGCGGTAAAATTTTCGATTTTCAACATCTGGGCGATGCTGTTAATGGCGGCGACGCTGCCGGCGATTAATGAAGAAATGGAATTCAAGTTGATGTCGTCCATTTCTCCGGATGAGGCAATGCAATGGCCTTCCGAATCAGTGATGAATACGGCTTTGCCGCTGGTGTTGCTTTTTAATTTTCGAAGAATTTCCTTTATCAACACATATTCTTCATTATAAATTATAAAATTTTCTTGCATTTTTTATTCTTATTTCAACTCCTGGGCAAATGGGCATGCCATTTTTTACTCATACACATGAATTATAGCATTGCTGAAAATAAAACGCCACTAACATTTTTCATTAAGACCTCCTACTTTACTTCCAGGCGGCCTTCGATAGCCTTGGCGATCGTCACTTCGTCGGCATAATCCAGATCGGCGCCCACCGGCAGTCCCTGCGCGATCCGCGTAATGGTAATTTTATACTGGCGGAGAATTTCTGTCAAATAATGAGCGGTGGCGCTGCCTTCGGTGGTCGGGCTGGTGGCCAAAATCACTTCGCGGAAACTTCCGTTTTTGATCCGTTCGACAAGGCCGGAGATCCGCAATTCATCGGGGCCGATGCCGCGGATCGGCGAAAGGTTGCCCATCAGGACATGATAATAACCATGGAACAAGCCGGTTTTTTCTATGGAATGAATATTGAACGGTTCCTCGACCACGCAGATCTTTTCGCCGTCACGCTCAGAGCTGGAACATATTTCACAAGGTTCGATGGCGGTGATGTTATTACAGATCGAACAATAAAATATTTTTTCACGGGCCTGGACAATGGCGTCGGCCAGGCCCAGGGCCTTCTTTTTATCGGTCCGCAACAGGTAAAAAGCGATCCTTTGCGCCGACTTGCGGCCGATGCCCGGGATTTTTTTCAATTCCTCGATCATACGGGCCAGAGGTGGGGTGTAATCAATCATGACCGGATGGGGTTTGGCCGGGCCATAGTGTCACCAACCCTACAGGGCGCCGAAAGGAAAACCGCCGGGCATGCCGCCAGCCATCCCGCCCAAACCGCTTTTTAATTTCTCTTCGACTTTGGTCTGGGCATCGTTGACCGCTGCCAGAATTAGGTCTTGCAGCATTTCGATATCCGCCGGGTCCACTACTTCGGAAGCGATGCGCAGGGCTTTCAATCGCTTGTGCCCATCCATGTTGACCGCGACCATGCCGCCGCCGGCATTGCCTTCCACGCTGATGGCGTCCATTTCCTCTTCCATGCGCTTGGCCATATTCTTGGCCATGCCCATCATTTGATTCATATCCGGCATTTTAGGCATCCTTGCCTCCCTTGACGCTTTCCACGGCAATCACGTTGCCTTTGATCTTATCTTTCAAGCTTTTGATCTTTTTATCGCTCTTCAGGTCCTGGACAATCCGGTTTTCATTAACAACGGATTTTTGCGGCTGAAGAACAATCTCCAAGCCGATCTCTTTGCCAGCCAGGACTTGAACCAACTCATGCAGGTAGGGCTTGTTCTCTTTCAACAATTTTCCGGCATTTTCAAAATTGGCGCCCACTTCAATGATCAGCGCGTTGTCACGCACGACCAGGGATGATGAGCTCAGCACCGAAGCCAAGCGCGGTTTTTCTTTTTCAATTCGCGTTTTCAACTCCACTATCCAATCGGCATCCCCGACCTTGGACGGCTGATTCTCAAGCGGCCTGGCCTGGGACGGCGCGGTCGCCGTCGTCACGGTTGTCGGTTTCAGGTCCTTGATTTTT
>JALHTJ010000153.1 GCA_022865785.1 Candidatus Aminicenantota bacterium | reverse complement strand
TCGGTCAGCCCAACCGCGACCAGGACGGCGTCGTAGCCTTTTTTGAGCAGCGTTTCGGGGCTGCGGACAACGGACCTGAGGTGGATGTCTATGGCGCCCAGTGAAACGGCGAATTCCAGGTCCCGGGCAAGCATCTCCTTGTCCAGCCGGAATCCGGGGATCCAGTTGCAGGTTCCGCCGGCAATCTTTTCCTTCTCAAAGATGTCTACCTTGCAGCCCTTTTGGGCGAGGACGGCCGCAGCGCCCAGGCCGGCGGGGCCGGAACCCACCACGGCTACTTTTTTGCCGTTGGGCCGCGGCCGGGTGAAGGCGGCAATGCCGCCCAGCTCGCGCGCTTTTTTTACGATTGTCGCCTGGACGGCGGGAATGTTGACCGCCGCATCGAATTTCTTGTGCACGCAGGCCGCCATGCAGAACTTGTCGGGACAAACCAGTCCGCACACGCCGCCCAGCGGGTTATTCTTCATGATCTGCGCCGCCGATCTTTTGAGATCGGAAGCGGAGAACACCCGGGCTGCCATGATGAAATCGGCGGCCGAACAATCGGCCGGGCATTTATCCATGCAAGGTTTTTCCTCGCAGTATTCGCACTTGGCGAATTCGTTCTTCAACTGGGCGTCGGTCAGGAACAAGCCCTCTTTTGACTGGGATTTTTTTTTCATTTTTTACTTTTCATCCCCATTAAACTGGATTTTTTTTGAACCTATTTCAGGAAAACAATGGCCTCATTATATGTGCTTGCAATATAAAAGTCAAAATTTCTTGCTGGAGCGGGATCTAGTACAAAAACGAAAGATTTTTATTTCACTGCCGCCTTTCTCCCTTTTTTGTATAGAGTTTCTTAAGTTCGTCCATGGTCGGTTCGATGATGCTGGGCGTGCCGGCGACCCTGGCGGCCGAGGCAACATCCTTAAGTCCGTTGCCGGTGATGATCGCGACGCAGACATCATCGGCCTTAAGTTTTCCCTGCCTGGCCAAAGTTTCAACCCCGGCGTAGGCGGTGACCCCGGCCGGTTCACCAAAGACACCGCAGCCGCGAGCCACGGTCTTGATCGCTTCGAGAATTTCCTTATCGTCGACTTTAACCGCCGCACCGCCCGATTCGCTGATGGCGCGAACGGCCATCGCTCCGTCACGGGGGAGATCAACCGAAATGGAATCGGCAATTGTGCTGGCACTGATCGGGATCAACTTGCCGCCGCGGGCAACGGCGTCGGCGATGGCGGAACTCTGCGCCGACTGGACCCCGGCGAGTTTCGGCAGGCGGTCGATGAGCCCGACCGCCTTGAGGTCGCGGAAACCTTTCCAGATGCCGCTGATGATGTTGCCGTCGCCGACGGGAACGAAAACCCAGTCGGGAACCTGCCAGGCAAGCTGCTCGCAGATTTCAAACGAGCACGACTTTTTCCCTTCGCGAGTGAACGGATTGAAGCCGGTATTGCGATTGTACCATCCGAACTCGGCTGTCGCCTGCAGACAAAGATCGAATGCCTGATCGTAATTTCCCTTGACCATAATGATCTCGGCTCCGAAGGTCATGATCTGGGCGATCTTGGCGGCAGGGGCGGACTGCGGAACGAAAATGATGGTGCGCAAGCCTATCGCGCCGGTGAGGCAGGCAAGAGAAGAAGCGGCATTTCCCGTCGACGCTCCGCAGATTAATTTCGCTTTATCCTCGAGGGCGCGAACCAGCGCCACGCTCGAAGCGCGGTCCTTGAACGAAGCGCTCGGATTCCGGCCGTCGTCCTTAATGTAGAGATTATTCAAACCGATTTGACCACCCAGACGGGAAGCGCGATACAGGGGAGTCCAGCCGATCTGCTGCGGCGGAATCAGCTTGAGTGATGCCAGCGGGTAGAAGGGAGCGTACCGCCAGAGCGAGTAATCGCGATTGCGCGCGAGTTTCTTGCGGCTGATTTTCTTTTTGATGAGTTCGTAATCATAGATGACTTCGCTATTGCCCTGACAGGCAGTGCAGGTATAGCGGGTTTCCTTGAGAGTATGCTCCTTGCCACAGACCGTGCATTTCAATCCCAAAACATGCTTGAGTCCCATTTTGTCCTCTACGATGTCCGGTGTTTACTTTTTTGGCCAGATGATCCTGCCGCCCTGCATTTTCACTCCGCAGATGGTCATGGCCATCAGCGCCTTTTGCACGTGCAAGCGGCATTCGGCTATATCCATGATGATCGAGCGCGGTCCGCGATTCACTTCCGGCGTCACCTCGTGCTCCTCATCGACCGGCATCGGATGGATGAACTTGGCATTGGGTCCCGCGATCTTCATCTTGCGCTCGTCGCAGATCCAGTCCTTGTACTTGCGGTCGCTGGCGCGGGCGATTTCGGCGTCTTTGCCGATCTGGTAGAAGTCGGGCCCGAACCAATTGCGGGAATAGACGTAGTCGCTGCCTTCGTAGCCGGCAAGCGGGTCGTTGATCATCTCAAATTTCGTCCCCGCCCGCTTGCAGTTTTCCCTGACCGCGTCGAGGACCCTGGTATCCGGCAGTTCATACCCTTTAGGAAACGCCAGGCGTATGTTCATCCCCAGCCGGGAGTTGATGAGCAGCGACTCGTGCACCGAACAGTAGGAACGGGCGAGTTTGCCCGACGCCCATGTCTGCAGCAGCGTCTTGCCCCTGGTGCTTTCACCCTGCGGCACGTTCAGCCGCATACCCATGTTGTCGGCCAGTCCCTGGCAGGGATGGTAAATATCGTCGGCCATGTTGAGAACCGGGATGTCGGCAAACTTGGCGTATTCGCGAAGCAGCCAGTTGCCGTCACCGTATTTGTCCACGGAGTTTTCGAGTATGCGAATCCCCATCCCGGTGCTGTAGCGGGCGATGACCTTGGCCGCGTCATGAATGCTTTCGCCGGCGCTATCCTTCTTGCCGCTGACGCTCTTGAGGCGCATGGCCTTGGGTTCCAAAAACTGGGCGTGGCCGCCCAGCTCGGTGGCCGCCGCCTCGAAACTTTGCCGGGTGCGCAGCGACGGATTGTAGAACAACATCGTGAAGGTCTGCCGCAGCATCAGCTTGGCGTGCCGCTCGCTGTAGCGGTTTTTTTTCATTTCAAGGGCGAGTGCAAGAATGGCCTCGAGTTCAGCCACTGAAAATTCCTGGGTGGTAATGACATCGCGGCCCCGCAAATCGATTAACTGAGCTTTTGCCGATTTCTTTTTGTCAGCCATAACGCTTTCTCCTTTGGCGAACAAGGCTTGCTGCCTATCCGGCCCGGTTCAAATTTTCCCTGAATAACTTGTCAATGATCGCCACGGGATCCCTGAAGCAGCAGATGATGATCATAGCCGCGATGACGAAAGCCTTGTAGCGCGCTTCCTTGTATGTCTCGACCCGGTACTTTTCAAAGACCTTCAAGGTCACTTCACCTTCCAGGCAGTTCAAACCCTGCACGTCAGCAGGGAGACAGTGAAGATAAAGGGCGTTGCCGTTGCGTGTCGTTTTCATCAATTCCTCG
This sequence comes from Candidatus Aminicenantota bacterium, assembly GCA_022865785.1. Taxonomy (GTDB): domain Bacteria; phylum Acidobacteriota; class Aminicenantia; order UBA2199; family UBA2199; genus UBA2199. The sequence continues at coordinate 5,693 of JALHTJ010000153.1, read as the reverse complement.
TCGCAAAGCCAGTCCTTATGCCTGGCGTTTTGATCGAGACATTCTTTTTCCAGCTCACGCAGGCCTTTTTGGTCATTGTTGTACATCAGGTCCGTTCTTTTCTGCATTACCCAGTAAGGAGCCCAGCTTTTGGGATAAACGGCATCGGCGTTCTTGAATGCCGCCTTCATATCATGGCTGATCGCGAATGAACCCCCTGATTCCCTGGAGAATTTTTTGGCCGTTTCCACAACTTCCGGTACCAGATCATAATTTTCCGGATAGGCCAGGACGATATCCATGCCGAACCTGCTTAAAAGAGCAATGATGCCCTGGGGCACCGACAGCGGTTTGCCGTAGCTCGGCGAATAGGCCCAGCTCATGACCAGTTTTTTGTTTTTCAGTTCATTCAGGCCGCCAAAATAATTTTTCAGGTGCACCAGGTCCGAGAGCGTCTGGGTGGGATGATCCAGATCGCACTGCAAATTAATCACGGCCGGCCTGCGACCCAAAACCCCTTCGGCAAAACCGCCGTCCAGAGCCTGGGCAACTTCTTTCATAAAATTGTGACCTCGGCCCAAAAACATATCATCCCTGATGCCGATCACTTCGCTCAGGAATGAAATCATGTTCGCGGTTTCCCTGATGGTTTCGCCATGCGCTATCTGGGATTTTTCCTCGTCCATTTCCTGCATGGTCAATCCCAAAAGGTCGCAGGCGGAGGCGTAAGCCAACCTGGTCCTTGTCGATTTATCACGGAAAAACGACACGGCCAGCCCGGTGCGAAACACTCTCAACCCGACGTTGTCATTATGAAGTTCCCACAAAATTTCAGCCAGGGTCATGACCGCCTGAATGTCATCAGCGCTTTTATCCCAAGAAAGCAGAAAATCCTTTCTGAAGCCGTCGAAATTCAAGCGGAACAAATCATCGATCTTTGTCTTTACCATGAGATCAGATTTAGCCATTTTTTTATCTCCTTTTACATAATTGCATGAACCTATCTACGCAGCCCGCATTTATTGTGTCGGCCCGGAAGAGATTTGCCTTGAAGCCAATATGCTGCCCAAGCGGATCATTTCAGCAAATCTCCATATTTATCATAAAGGGCCAACAGGCATTTTTGATGGGTCAGCGGCGCCCACAGGTCGAGTTTCAGGGTGGGATTGAACTCGCGCATGGCCATGAGAATGGCAAAATAGGAGCCGATGCCGTACATCAGCGGCGGCTCACCAACCGCCTTGGAACCCAACAGCGCCAGCGCGTCAGGTTCGCTGTCGAGCGGAACTACTTCAACATTTTTTGGCGCGAAATAGATATCGGGAATTTTATAGCTTGCCAGCCTGTCATAGATATGCTTTCCTTTTTGGTCAACAAGCAGTTCTTCAATGGTCATCAGGCCTATGCCCTGCATCAGGGCGCCTTCGGCCTGGCCGATATCAATATCGAGATTGATGCTGGAGCCAAAATCATGGACGACTTTGACCAGGTCGATTTCGTAAGTTCCGCGCAGGCAATCGACGGTCACCGCGGTCACTGCCGTTCCATAAACATGGTAGGCAAAGGGATGGCCTTTTTCGCTGGCCTTGTCAAAATGAATGACCGGGGTGGCATAGTGGGCGTGCTCCGAGAGTGAGATCCTGGCTTCATCGGTCAGAAAAACAAGCCTTTCCCAGGTCAGATCGGTCTTGCTGCCATTGTGAAAAATAATTTCATCTTTGATCTCGATCTCATCGGGGTCGCGGCCCTTTAATTCCTGGAGAGCAACACCTTTCAGCCTGGCGCGCAATGCCTCGCAGGCCATGATCGTGGCCTTGCCATTCAAATCGGCGCCGGTGCTGGCCGCGGTGGGTGAGGGGTTGGCAATCCTGGTGGTGTTTGTACTATGGATGGTGAATCGCTGCGGAGAGATCGAGAGCGTCTTGGCCGCGACCTGGAGGATTTTGGTGTTTACGCCCTGGCCCATTTCCACCACGCCCGTGGTGATGCTGACCGAGCCATCGGTATTGATGTGCACGAGCGAGCGACCCTGATTGAGGCTGGTTTTGGTAAATGAGATGCCAAAACAGAGCGGGAATAAAGAAAGACCCTTTTTGCAATGAATGTTCTTTTTGTTGAAGGCCGCGATTTCCTTTTTGAGTTTTTCGACCGCGAATTTTTCATAAGCGCTGTCCCAGCACTTACCGGCGTTGCAATTTTTGGCGATCTGCTCATAAGGAAAACGGTCTCCCTCGCGCAAAAGATTTTTCCTTTGTATCTCCAGCGGCGCGACGTTCAGGGTCGCCGCGGCCTTCATGATCGCCGCTTCAAAAACAAACATCGCCTGCGGCGCGCCAAAACCCCTCATGGCGGTGTTGGGGGGAAGATTGGTTTTGCATGAGTGGCAGGTGATTTTGGCGTTGGGGACATGGTAACTGCCCGTGCCATGAAACAGGGTTCGCTCCATCACCGCCGGCGAGACATCCGCCGCAGCGCCGGCATTTTGAAAGGCTTCCATTTGGTAACAGAGGATTTGCAGATCCCTGTTAAGGCCCAATTTGAAATCAAAAGAGTAGGGGTGCCGTTTGCCGGTCATGGTAAAGTCATCGATCCGACTCAGGATCAGTTTCAAAGGTTTTCTGAGAGTGTAAGCGGCCAGGGCAGCCATGGCCCCCCAGGGTGTCGCCTGATCTTCCTTGCCGCCGAAGCCGCCGCCGATGCGGTTGACGTCAACTTCGATTTTGTGCATGGGAATTCCCAAAACCCTGGAAACGCCCTTTTGCACATATTTTGTCGCTTGCGTGGAGGAATGAATTTTGATGGCGCCTGCCTCCAACATATAGGCATACGCGCCCTGCGTTTCAAGATAGATATGCTCCTGGCCGCCCATCTCGGCCTGGCCCTCGATAATGTGAGCGCATTTTTCCCACATGGCATCCGTATCACCAATGCGGAATGTCCGGCTCGGGCAAATGAATTTTTTTTCAGCGTGGGCCTCCCGGGCGGTTAAAATGGGGCGGAGTTCTTCAATATCGATTTTAATTTTTGCGAGTGCTTTTCTGGCCAGCGCTTCGGTTTTGGCGCAGACCATGGCAATCGGCATGCCGACATAATGGACCTCTTTGTCGGCGAAGAGCTCTTCATCCTGGATGATGCTGCCGATTTGATTTTCGCCGGGAATATCCTTTGCCGAAATCACGGCCTCAACACCCGCCATTTTCAGCGCTTCTGAAAAATCGATCTTATGCAATTTTCCGTGCGCGCAGGGAGAACCCAGAACAACTCCGAACAGCGTGTCTTCCCTGACCGGGATATCGTTGACATAGATCGATTCCCCCCTGACGTGGGAACGGGAGTCTATATTTTTCATTTTAAGGCCTCCAGAGAAATTGTTCCCGGCGAAAAATTCATGAGGTGGATGAAAAGTTGCTGCCTGACCAGGGAGCGCTTGTACTCGGCACGGCTGCGCGGGGTGATCTCACCCTGGGCGATGCGATTGGCCTCTTGAAACGTCTGATTACTGATTTTTTTACCGAGCAAATATGCAGACGTCTTTTCCAGATACCTGATGGTAGGTCCCAGGGCGCCGACAACGAACGAAGCCTTGGTGATGACGCCGTCAGCCAGGACGACCCTCATTGCTGAATTGGCGGTGGCCATGTCCAAATGACCACGCTTGCTTATCTTTTCGTAGCTGAAATGGGTATTTTCATCAGGCAGATCAAAATAGATCCACTCGATGAATTCCTCGGGCTCTTTATTCACTTTTTTGTAGCCGATCAGGAAATCCTTCAATTTTATTTCCCTGGTTTCACCTTTGTGGCGCAGGACAAGGGTGGAATCAAAGGCCATCAGGATGACGCAAACATCTCCGATCGGTGAGCTGTTGGCGATGTTGCCGCCGACGGTGGCCATGTTTCTTATGGGCGTGGAGGCCATCAACTTGAGATAGCCCTCCAGCTTGGGAATGTATTTGCGGAGTTCCAGGGATTCTTTCAGATCTTTGATCGTTGTAGTCGATCCGATATAGCACTTACCGTCCGTAAATTTGATCCGGCTGTAGGCGCTTGCTCCATAAACAAGATTCAAATTGCCGGATTCAATGGCGCCTTCAGGGTTTTGCAGCAAAATATCGGTCCCGCCGGCGATAATGTATCCGGACTCCTGGACGGCAACCGGCTTTGACGGCGTGATTTTTTTTAATTTTCCGGGAATATCCATGAAATAATCCGGCAGGAAATTATTCTTTACCAGCCAGGCCATTGCTTCGGCCCCGGGCATGGACTGCAATTTGCTTACAACGGCCGCGGCGGCCTTTTCCAGGGATTTATATCCGGTGCAACGGCAGATATTTCCCGAAATGGCTTCAATGGCGTTCTCAAGATTTTTTTCCTTGTCAGCGTTCAGGCAAAAACCGTAAAAGGACATGACAAAACCCGGGGTGCAAAAGCCGCACTGCGTGCCATTGTTGTCGAGAATAGCGGCCTGCACTGACGTGAGTTCAGGGCAATTGATGCCTTCAATGGTGACGATGTGCTTGTGGTTGGCATTGCCCAGCGGCATGAGGCAGGAATTCATTGTCTGGTATTTCAGCTCACCATCCTTGATTTCTCCAACCAGGATCGTGCAGGCTCCGCAGTCGCCTTCGCGGCAGCCTATTTTTGTGCCGTAAAGATGCAATTCGTTGCGAATGAAATCAACCAGCGAACTGCCGGAGGGCGTGTCGGTTTTCACTTCTTTGTTGTTGACGATGAAATTAAGCATGGCTACACCTCGGAAGTGTTTTTTTTATTTCAGTCCCGGGCAGCACTTATTCACCCTGCCCCATGCTCAGGGCGTAGAGGGCGTAAAAAGCAGAGGCGCGCACCAGGTCGTCGACAGGTATCTTTTCGTTCGGGGCGTGGGCCATGACCTCGTCGCCGGGGCCGAAGCCGATGGTGGGGATGCCGTAGATGCCGTTGATGGTCACGGCGTTGGTGGAAAAAGTCCACTTGTCGACGCGCGGCTCCTGTGTGAACAGGGAGCGGAAAACCGCTGCGGCCCGGGTGACGGCCGGGTGGTCCGCGGCCACGGTCCAGGTCGGGTAATATTTTTCCATGCCGTATTCCAGGCCGGTATATGATTTTTCGCGGTAATGCAGCACTTCCGGGGTGGCCGCCATGTCCTTGACCAGCTCGCTGATCTCGGCCAGGGCCGATTCCTTGCTCTCGCCGCCGGTCAGGCGCCGGTCCAGGTGGATGCGGGCAAAATCTGCAACCGCGCACAGCGAGGGGCTGGCGGAGACGAATTCGCTGACCGTGACCGAGCCCTGGCCCAGGAAATCGTCCTGCTTCAGGCGTTCATTCAGTTTTTCGACTTCCAGGCAGGCGCGCGCCCCCATGTAGATGGCATTCCTGCCGCGCTCGGGCGCCGAGCCGTGGGCGGAAAGCCCCTTGAAACCGACGCGGATCTCCATGCGGCCGCGCTGGCCGCGGTAGATACCCAAAGCCGTGGGTTCAGTGATGATCACCAGCTCGGGTCTGATCTTTTCTTCCTCAATGATGTATTTCCAGCACAGTCCGTCGCAGTCCTCCTCCATGACCGTTCCGCTGAACAGGACCGTCCAGTCGTTTTTCAGGCCCAGTTCGGCCAGGATCCTGCCGGCCGTGACCATGGCCGCCGCCCCGCCCTTCTGGTCCACGGCGCCGCGGCCGTGCACGTAACCGTCGGCGATCCTGCCGGAAAATGGCGGCTCG
>JALHTJ010000152.1 GCA_022865785.1 Candidatus Aminicenantota bacterium | reverse complement strand
TACGACGTCTGGGAACTGCCTCCCAACGGCCAGGGCCTGGCCGTCCTGCAGATGCTGCAGATGCTCGAAAACTTTGACCTCAAGGCCATGGGCCACAACTCGGCCGACTTCCTGCATACCCTGATCGAAATAAAAAAAATCGTTTATGAGGACCGGGCCCGCTTTTACGCTGACCCGCGTTTCGCCGAGATTGATTATTCCACGCTCATTTCCCCCGCATATGCGAAACGGAGGTTGCAGCTCTTTCGAGCCGAACGCAGCAACAATATTGTTCCGGCCGGCGATCCGCGACTGGCCAAAGGCGATACGGTTTACCTGACCGTGGTCGACAGGGATTTCAACGCCGTCTCACTGATCCAGAGCAACTATGTCGGCTTCGGCTCGGGCATGGTCCCCGACGGGCTGGGGTTCTGCCTGCAGGACCGCGGCGCCCTGTTCAACCTCGAACCGGGCCATGCCAACAGCCTGGCGCCCGGCAAAAGGCCGTTCCATACCATCATCCCCGGCTTCGTCACCCGCAATGGAGAACCGCAGTTCTCTTTCGGGGTCATGGGCGGAGACATGCAGCCCCAGGGACACGTGCAGATCCTTTGCAACATCATCGATTTCGCCATGAATCTGCAGGAAGCGGGCGATGCCCCGCGCTTCCGCCACGCCGGCTCATCCGAGCCCGACGGATCCATGATGAGCGAAGGCGGCCTGGTTCTCCTGGAAAGCGGCATCGCCCCTGAAGTGATCCGCGATCTGCTGAACCGCGGCCACAAAGTGAGAAAAAGCTCCGGCGAATTCGGCGGCTACCAGGGCATTTGGCTCGACCTTGCAAGAAGGATACTGATCGGGGCCAGCGAATCCAGGAAAGATGGCTGCGCCATAGGATATTAAAACGACCTGTTCGTGACGAGTGACGCGTAACGCGTAACTAGGGAAGAAAAGACAAAAGGAAAAAGTAAAAAAGAAAATTTCAAATTCCAAGCACCAACCACCATTGGCCAAAACGAAGCGTAGGGTTAGAGAACGCAGATCCGCGTTCCCTCTGAAGAAAACCTCTACTGCTTTTGTTTGGGACATTGGAATTTGGAACTTGGAATTTATTTGGAATCTGTTATTAAATTTTTCTTCCTCGTCACGTGTCACGCGTTACGCGTCACGATTTTCATTGACAGCAATGGCTGAATTTGTTACCATTGGTTTTATTCCAACCATTGATATCCTTGGAGGTAAAAATGATCAAGGGGAAATATCTGTTCACGTCAGAATCGGTATGCGCTGGACATCCGGACAAGATCTGCGACCAGATTTCCGACAGCATTCTTGATGCCTGCCTGGAGCAGGACCCGAATTCACGCGTGGCCATCGAGACCCTGACCAAAACCGGCATGGTCCTGGTGGCAGGTGAGCTGACCACATCTGCATATGTCAATATTCCAAACATCGTCCGCCAGACACTCAAAGAGATAGGCTACACCCAGTCACGCTACGGCATTGAATACGAAACCTGTGCCGTGCTGGTGCACATTGAAGAACAGTCCCCGGACATCGCCATGGGCGTAAACGTGGCCAGAGGTCACGAACAGGGCGCCGGCGACCAGGGCATGATGTTCGGGTATGCCACCTGCGAAACCGCTGATTACATGCCCCTGCCTATCAGCCTGGCCCACAAATTAACCATGAAACTGGCCCAGGTCAGAAAAAACAAGCGCATCCCCTACCTTGGCCCCGACGGCAAGGCCCAGGTGACCGTTGAATACGAAAACGGCAAACCCCGCCAGGTCACAGCCGTGGTGGTCTCCAATCAACACAACGAGGGGATCAAACACGCCCGCATCGAAAAGGACATCATCAAGCACGTGGTCAAACCTGTCTGCGGCAAATGGCTGACCGCAGCCACCAAGTTTTACATCAATCCTACCGGTAAATTCGTGGTCGGTGGCCCTTATGCCGATGCCGGTCTGACCGGCCGCAAGATCATCGTCGATACCTATGGCGGCATGGGCCGGCACGGCGGCGGCGCTTTTTCCGGCAAAGATCCCAGCAAAGTCGACCGTTCCGGCGCTTACGTGGCCCGCTATATCGCCAAGAATATCGTGGCGGCCGGCCTGGCCGAAAAATGTGAGGTCCAACTGGCATACGCCATCGGTGTGGCTGAACCGGTCTCGGTTAATGTCAATACGTTCGGCACCGGCAAAATAAGCGAAGAAAAGATCACCTCAATGATCCGCAAGGTATTCCCCCTTAAACCGGGAGATATCCTGAAGCAACTCGACCTGAAAAAGCCCATTTACAAAAAAACAGCGTCATACGGTCACTTCGGCCGCAATGAATTCCCCTGGGAAAAGTTGGACAAGGTCAAGGAACTGCGGGCATTGGCCAAAAAATAAAAGAGGTTTGATGTTCGAAGTTCGATGTTGAAGAAAAAGGTAACATGCAAAGCGCAGCGTAGGGGCGATCCGCCAAGCGAAACGCCGGCGGACGGGTCGCCCTCCCAGCAATCGCGTAAGAGCTTGCCAGCAAATGAGGGAACAATAAAAAAACGGAGAATAAAATGAAGACAACCGACAAGGACCACAACCTGCCCTATAAAATAGCCGATCTTTCACTGGCTGATTGGGGTCGAAGGGAAATGGATCTGGCTCGAGCGGAAATGCCCGGACTGATGGCTATCCGCAGCAAATACGGGCCAGGCAAGCCTCTGGCGGGCTTGAAAGTTACCGGCAGCCTGCACATGACCATCCAAACAGCCATGCTGATCGAAACGCTGGTCGAACTGGGCGCCGACGTGCGCTGGGCTTCCTGCAATATTTTTTCCACCCAGGATCATGCCGCCGCCGCCATTGCCAAGGCCGGTTCCGCTGCCGTCTTCGCCTGGAAGGGAGAATCCCTGGAGGAGTACTGGTGGTGCACCGAGCAGGCCCTGACCTGGCCCGACGGCTCCGGTCCCGACCTGATCGTCGATGATGGCGGCGACGCGACCCTGCTGGTCCACCAGGGCGTGAAGTTCGAAAAAAATTCCGGACTTATGCAAGACGCTACTCCGGAAAACAAGGAGATGGCTGTGGTCTGGCAGCGCCTGCGCGAATCCCTGAAACGCGATCCTCAACATTGGACCCGCGTCAGCCGCAGCATCCGCGGCGTGTCAGAGGAAACCACCACCGGCGTACACCGCCTTTACCAGATGCAGGCCGAGGGCAGCCTCCTGTTCCCTGCCATCAATGTCAACGATTCGGTGACCAAGTCCAAGTTCGACAACCTCTACGGCTGCCGGGAATCACTTGCTGACGGGATCAAGCGCGCTACCGATATCATGGTGGCCGGCAAGAAGGTCGTGGTTTGCGGCTACGGGGACGTCGGCAAGGGCTGCGCCCAGTCCATGCGTGGTTTCGGCGCCAGAGTGATCATCACCGAGATAGACCCCATTTGCGCCTTGCAGGCGGCCATGGAGGGCTACGAGGTTTCTACCATGGAAGAGATGGCCGCTGTGGGAGATATTTTCATCAGCGCCACCGGCAATTGCAGCGTCATAACCGGCCGTTACATGGAGATGATGAAGAATGAAGCCATTGTTTGCAATATCGGCCATTTTGACAGCGAGATCGACATGCACTATCTGGAAACGACTCCAGGCTGCCTGAAAATGACCATCAAACCCCAGGTGGACAAATGGACGCTGAAATCCGGACGCTCGATCATCGTTTTGGCCGAGGGGCGCCTGGTCAACCTGGGCTGCGCCACTGGGCATCCCAGTTTCGTCATGAGCTGCAGTTTCACCAACCAGTGCCTGGCCCAGATCGAGCTGTCCAAAGGCGGGATTGAAAAAAAAGTATTCACGCTCCCCAAGCACCTTGACGAAGAAGTGGCCCGCATGCATTTGCCAGCGCTGGGAGCCCGGCTCACGATCCTGACTCCTGAACAGTCCGCCTATCTTGGTATTCCAACCCATGGTCCGTTCAAACCTGACAATTATCGCTACTGAGTCCCAGCCAGATCCGGAGTGGTCACAGCCGAACCGGACCGGATTCCAGCGCGCTAAACTTTACCAAATCTTGTTTTTCTGATATCTTGATTACAATGTTCAAGGGAAAGATATTAATCGCCGACGACGAAAAAGACATTCGCGAACTACTGTGCGATTATCTGGAAGGCGAAGGCTATGAATGCCAGCTGGCCGCCAATGCTTTCGAAGCCCTGGAAAAATTCAAAGCCGCCGACAATTTCGATATCATCATGTCCGATATCCGCATGCCCGGAAAAACCGGTTTGGACCTGCTCGATGACATCAAGCGCCTGGACCAGGACGTGATGGTCATAATGATTTCGGCGGTCAAAGACATCGAATCGGCCATTGCCGCCATGTCCAAGGGAGCCTACGACTACGTTTCCAAGCCATTCAAACTCAACGAAGTGTCGTTTGTAGCCAACAAGGCCCTGGAAAAAAGACGCCTGGTCCAGGAAAACAAGGAATACCAGAAGCGCTTGGAAAAAATGGTCGAAGAAAGGACCTGCGAATTGAAGCAGGCCCTGGTCGAACTGGATATGACCTACAATTTTACCCTGCGGGCCATGGTCACAGCCCTGGATACCCGCGACACCGAAACACAGGGCCATTCCCTGCGTGTTGTCCGCTTTACACTCAAACTCTCCGAATTGATGGGCATCAACGACAAGGACACATTGAAAATTTATGAGTACGGTGCCCTGCTGCACGATATCGGCAAGATCGGTATCCCCGACGCCATATTGCGCAAACCGGAAAAACTGAGCCCAGAGGAATGGCGCATCATGAAGAAGCACCCGACCATCGGCTACAATGTGCTGCGGCGCATCAAATTCCTGGAACCGGCCGCCCAGATCGTTCTGCACCATCATGAAGCCTTCAGCGGCAGCGGCTATCCCGACGGCCTGGCCGGGAAAAACATTCCCCTGGGAGCGAGGATATTCAATATCGCCGATGCCATCGATGCCATGACCTCGGATCGTCCCTATCAGAAAGCACTATCCTTTGAAGCCGCGGCCGGAGAATTACTGCAGTTTTCCGGCAAACAATTCGATCCCGAGATCATCACAATTTTTAATGAAATAGGCCTCGATTTCTGGATCGAAGAAAAATTGAAGATAGAGGAAAGGATCAAGGAAGACCCTGATTATTTATAGCCGGCGCCCCTACGGTTCACAAAACCAATTCGTACAGCAGGGCATCTTCCAGGGGGCGGTCATAATAATCCCGGCGTCGCCCCACGCCGCGGAAGGCGAATTTCTCATACAAGTTGATGGCCGGGGTGTTATGGGCCCTCACTTCGAGTACAACTCTTTCGCTCCCCCATGAGCGGGCGGTCTGGATAAGGAACTCCATCAACTGTAAAGCAATGCCCTGCCCCTGCCAGGCCTTGGCCACGGCGATCTTGTGCAGTTCAAGCTCGACGCCAAGCCGCCAAAAAAGCAAATACCCGATCAATGCGCCGTTCGCAGAGTTCTCGACCACGAATAAATTGGAAAAACTGTTGGCCAGTTCGGCCGCAAAATATTCAAGGCGCCAGGGATTGGAAAACTGCTCGCACTCGATTTGGAGGATGGCGGGCAAGTCGGCGGCCGCGGCCTTTCTAATCAACGGCGCCGTTAGCTCTGGCCAAATTACTTTCGGCATCGGGCCTGCGAATATAACAGGGAAGCAGTTTTTGCAGATCGGTCGTGTACTGCCGGTTGCGGAACCGCTGCAGCGCTATTTTGCCGATCTCACTGGCCAGAAAGTTGGAACGGTAAAGCAAGCGGCATTCTCCAAAGGTGCTTTTTAAAAAGTCCCCATGACATTCGGCGCCGCTGCCGACAAAAACCTTGTCGGCAATTGGGTCCAGCAGGGAGACCAGGGCGGAGACCGGCTGCAGGCAGGGCTGGATCAGTATATTCATTTCGCCGTTGACGAAGTTGTAGCAGCCGAGGTAGACCTCGCCTTTCCTGGCATCAATCAGCGCCACAATGTTTTTTTTCAAATCGGCAAACTTGAAAGCCAGCGCTTCCAAGGTGTTCACCGCGACCATGGGTTTTGCCGCGGCGAAATTCATCCCCTTGAGCGTGGCCAGCCCGATGCGGATGCCGGTAAAAAGTCCGGGGCCGACGGCCACGCCGAACAAGTCTATCTGCGCTATTTTCATGCCCAGCGAGCGCAGGATAAAATCCAGGCTGGGGAGCATCACGGCCGACAGATTGTCCCGCGTGGAAAAATTGTACTCCAGCAGGATCTCTTCGTCGCTCAGCACCGCCATGGAAGCATCACGCGAAGTGGTGTCAAAACACAGAAGGTTCATGAAAGCTTCTTTTCCATGATCACTTCACTGCCGCCGGGCAGGCATTGGAACTCGAAAATGTCCATGTAATTCTTGATGATCATGATGCCGCGGCCGTTGAAGGAAAGCAGACCGCAGCTGTTTATTTTATCCTCCACTTCCTTGAAGTCGACCTTGCGGTCGTTTTCATCGCGAACATGGATGCGCAGAAAAGACTTGTCCCAGATGAATTTCATATGTACAAGCTTCTCCATATCGTTGCCGTTGCCATGGACAATGGCGTTGTTGGCGGCCTCGCGCAGGGAAATTTCAATCTTGAAAAATTCGTCATCCCCGATGTCCAGCAATTTTTTTATGAAGCTGAGCACCAGGACGCTCAATTCGGTGTATTTCAAGTTGCTTTTAAATGCTATGGAGATCCTGTTCTCTGTTTTTCCCATCAGCTGCAAGTATAGCAAAAAAAATATTGCTTGGCCACAAGATGGTAATATTTTCAGCCTGATGCTGCGGCTTAAGTAAAGCCCGTAAAACTAAAGTAGTAAATCGGAAATGGTAATGGTCTTTTCGCAGACATCGCTGCCGCAGCCTGCGATTTGCAAATGCGGTTTGAATTAGCTACAATACCTGCATGGAAAAGAGAGAATTGGCAAACATCGGCGATTTTTTTTCAAAGGAAAGCGTAAACATGCCGCCCGAAAAGAAATGGGAAGAGATCTTCTCCGGCTGGATCGACAAGATCGACCAGGAAAAAATGATGCTCAACCTGTTCGAGCTGAAGCTGTGGTTTGAAAGCATCGAGGAGTTCAATTCCTCTTCCTACCTGGAAAACCTGATCTTCAAGCTGCCCTCCCAGGCGGAGCGGAACTACGAATTCTACGTCCTCAGCCTCTATCAGTCTTCGGCGAGGATCACCGCATTGCTCAAGGAACTGGATTTTAAAAAGGACAAATATTTCCTCAATTTCGAAGAATTCGTCGTGGAAAAGATACTGGAAGAGAATATGGAAAAGTCGTTTCCCAACCTGAAAGAACTCTATTCTCCCGAATCATGGTTTTACAGCTTCCGCATCTTCCTGCAGAGTTTCCGGAACCTGCTGAGTGAGATCCTGCGCTGCGACCAGGTCTCGCAAAAAGCCTATTTGTCGATTAAAAAATTATACCACCGCGAACTTCTCAGCAACCCTTTCCTGATTTCACTGCTAAAAAAACAATTCATCCCCAAGATGGACAAGATCTATCAACCCGACATTTCCGGGATCATCTCCGCCTGCAAAGACAAGATCATCCGCAAAAACCTGGGCATTTTCTTCATTCTCTCTTTTCGCATCCTGAAGATCAATAATTTCATTGAACTTAACCTTAACAAAAACAAGTACCTGGACATGGCCATTCCCCTGATCTTATCACTGAAAAAAAACCTGGAAAGCATCATCAAATTCAACGACTCGGCCCTTTGGCAAAGTTTGCAATCCGACCCGGAGTTGAAAAAGAAGCTGGAACCGATCGGCGAAATTTTCAAGAACCTCAAACTGGAATACAAGAAGATCAGTGACGGCGAACTGCCGGTTTATTTTGACGGGAACAGCAACAAGCTCAAAAAGAGGAGGATGATCCAGAACATTGTCATCATCGCCGATGTGGCCGTTCAAGAACTGATTGAAAGCGTGGCCCGGCTGTTCAAACCCGACATCAGCGGCAACAGCATTTTCGAAAATTATGTCTCGCGCAAGCAGAAATCCATTGAGGTCAAAAAAAAACTGATCAAGCTCCATACCAAGATAAACGATTATTTCACCAGCAAGAGCGGCATCGCCCCCTCGGAGATTTTTTTTGACATCAACCAGTTCATGGAAACCGATCTGAACTACCTGCTGTACAAGGATTGGAATGAATTTTTAAGCTACTACGACAACCTGAGCCGCATCAACTTTTCCGCCGAATTCGAACCCACGCTGCGGGCATTCCATTCCTTCCTGACCAGGGTGCTGAAAGAGATCGTCAGCGAAAAGAAATAACAAGATCATTTCTCACTCTTACCTTTTGTCTTTTTATTTCGTGTTTTTCTTACCGTAAACCGTAAACCTTACACAGTACATCTATTGCCATAGACCTGCTGCCTTTTCTTTTGCGCTTCCGGCCCGATTATGCTATTATGAACCGGTGAATCGGAAAAACAGCTTGAAATTTCAACTCCACCCATGAAGGTGACAAAAGTATGTTCGGATCGATAGGCTTTCCAGAATTGCTGCTTATTTTTATCGTGGTACTGCTGGTTTTCGGCCCAAAAAAACTGCCTGAATTCGCCAAACTGCTGGGCAAAACCATCCGCGAATTCCGCTCGACGGTTGATGAGGCGAAAGCGGCGATCGAAGACGAAATCTACAAGGAAGGCATGACCTCCCAGTTGAAAGACATCGGCAAGGATGTCAAGGACGCCTTGAATATTTATGGCGATGTGGACAAATCCGTGAAGGACTTTGGCAAGGACATCAAGGACTCCCTGAACATTAACGGCCCTGGTGAAAAACCCGCTGCTGAAAATGAAAAGAGCAAAGACGATGAAAAGAACAAATGAGATGTCCTTTTTTGAACACTTGGGTGAGCTGCGCAAACGCATAATCTACTCCTTCGCCTTCATCCTGATTTTTTTCATCGTCTCCTGGCGCTTTGTCGACAAACTGTATTACTGGCTGTCGCTGCCTGTTCTGAAATACCTTCCCGTTCTGCCCACGGGCGAAAAGAAGCTGGCCTATACCGCCCTGGCCGAACCGTTCATGATGTATATAAAAGTGGCTTTCATCTTCTCCCTGTTTGCGGCCTCGCCGTTCATTTTCCACCAACTGTGGCTGTTCATATCCCCGGCCCTGTTTTCCAAAGAAAAGAAATGGGTGCTACCCTTTGTCATTTTCACCACTTTCTTTTTCCTCCTGGGCGGCGCTTTCGGCTATTTCGTTGTTTTCCCCCTGGCCTGCAAATTTTTCCTGAACATCGGCAAGGACTTCACGGCCATCATCACCATAAATGAATATTTTTCCCTGGCCTTCAGGGTTCTTTTCGGCATTGCGGCGATCTTTGAACTGCCGGTGCTGGTCTTCCTGCTGGCCAAACTGCGCATCGTCAGCGCCCGCTTCCTGATCCGCTATTTCAAGTACGCGGTGGTGGCTATATTCATCCTGGCCGCGGTCATCACCCCCACCCCGGACATGGTCACCCAGACAATGTTCGCCGTGCCTATGATTTTGCTATATTTGCTGAGCATCCTTATCGCCCGGCTGGTAAATCCGGGAAAGAAAGAAGAAG
>JALHTJ010000151.1 GCA_022865785.1 Candidatus Aminicenantota bacterium | reverse complement strand
TTTTCCTCCATTTGCCTATTATATATGATTAAAAGAAAACATATCTCAGTATTTTTATCCTCAAGAAAAAATCAGTTTCCGTCCCAGCCGCTCAGGCGGGCCAGCAGCCACCAGAAAGCCCGGCCTTTGAGCACACAGTTCAAATTTTGCGAATGGGCGCAGTCAGTGCAGGCGGAAGCCAGACGGACCAACTCGCTGGCCGGGTTGGCCGCGATCCAGTCTGCCGCCCAGTTGCGATCCTTTTGACCGTTACCGTCGCTGTCGTAGTCGCAGTTGTCGTCGGCCATTAAAGACATGTAATTGGTCGTGCCGCCCGGTGCGTAGCTTTCTATATCGGCGAAATCGTAAAGAAATTTACTGTTGGCGCGGCAGTAGGCCCGGATCTGCTCGTTGCGCCGGTGCAGATTTCCGTTGTTGCCGCTACCGTCCAGATGGCCGGTCATGTAGATGAACTTGACCTTGGGGTAGTCCTTTTCCAGTCCGGCCATGGCGTCAAGATACTTGCTGATTCCGCCTTCACTGTTATCGCTCACTCCGCCGCACCAGGACCAGACGATCACATTGCGGTCGTTGTTGGAGCGGGAGAGCATTTCGATCGTGGCCGACCTCCAGCCCAGGTTGCCTTCGTAGCCCAGATCATCGGCGCCGCCGGCATTGCCCCAATAATCGTTAAGAAATAATCCCGGCTGCAACCCCCAATCCGAATAGCTGAAATAAAAAGCCGATCCGCTTTCACCCCGGAAGGCCATCATGCCGCTGATCAATTGGCTGCCGTGCGAGGTGTGACCATAACCGACGCGCAGGCTGGATCGGGCTTGCTGGATCCAGGAAGCTGGAATTTTGGCGGTATCGGTGCAGAAGTGGTCGATGATGGTTGATGCGGCTGGGGCCGGGTCATTTTCGTCCGGCGGCTGGTTTTCCTGGATTTCCTGTTTGCAGGAAAAAAAGAAACCCAAGGCTAATAGAAAAAAGATCAGGCTGGCTTTTTTCATTCCTGCCTCCTGTGCCAAAATCTATTTTTCATTATAATATATTCCGATTATATTGAATATCTCACCTGCGCTTCCGGCGGCACTCAATTACAGTAAAACCGCTGCAGCTATTTACTAAGGGTGGGAGTTCAATTATAATTATATTAATGAGAATTTTTACCGGAGTAAAACTGGATGATGAGGTAAGGGAACATATCATCAAGGAACTTAAGCCTTTCAAAAAAACGGGCACTACTATCCGCTGGACCGACAGCGGCAACATCCACCTGACCTTGAAATTCATCGGAGCTGTGGACGAGGCGATGACGGCGCGGGTCGCCGCGGCCCTGACGGCGGCCAAGATCGCTGTTGCCCCTTTTCGTTTGCGTATCAGCGGTTTCGGCAAATTCCCGGCTGGCGCAGACCTGCATATTTTCTGGGCTGGCGTGGAAGAAAGCCAGAACTTGCTCGCCTTGTTCACCGCCATTGAAGAGGCTCTCTTGCCTTTGGGCATCGAGCGGGAAACGCGGCCATTCCATCCGCATCTGACCCTGGGACGCAACCGGGCCAGGTACAATTTTAAAACGTTTTTTGTCCGGCTGGCCGAAAAACGTAACCACTTTCTGGCCGAGATGCAGGTTGCCGCTTTCCAGCTTTTTGCCAGTCGCCTGACCGCGGCCGGCCCTGAATACACCATTTTAAAGGAGATATCACTTGTCCAGTCATGAAATTTATTTTGTTGTCTGTTCCTACCTGTTGGGTTCCGTTCCCTTCGGCTACCTGATTTTCTATTTAAGTGAAGGCAAGGATATCCGCGGCCTGGGCAGCGGCAATATCGGCGCCACCAACGTGTTGCGCAGCAAAGGCAAATTGGCCGGCCTGGCGACTTTGCTGCTGGATGTTCTTAAAGGTGCCCTGCCGATCGTCTATGGCCGTATCCATTTCGACCTGCCTTGGATCGTTCTTTTGGGCGGACTGGCTGTGCTTCTGGGCCACGTCTTTCCGGTTTTTCTAAAATTCCGCGGCGGCAAAGGCGTAGGTTCGCTGGTCGGGGTTTTCCTGGTCTTTTATTATCCCGCCCTGTTGGTATTTTTGCTTGTTTTTTTTCTCACTTTGTGGCTGTCCCGATATGTGTCGCTGGGTTCACTGCTGGGGGCAAGCGCGCTTTTCTTTTGCATCCTGTTCACCCAGGTAGCGGAAGCGTCGATAGTGGTGTTGCTCATGTTGCTGCTGATCGTGTTCCGGCACCGCGCCAACATCCAGCGCTTGCTGGCAGGCAATGAAAACAAATTCAGTTTCCATAAAAATGGATAAAATACTGGTTATCGGCGGCGGCTCCTGGGGAACGGCTTTTGCCGACTACCTGGCGCGACAGGAGAAAAAAGTCAGGATCTGGGTCAGGGAAAAAGAAGTTATCGCCGCCATTAATTCTAACCGGGAAAACACGGTCTTCCTGCCCGGGATCGAACTGGCGGAGAATTTGCAGGCCTGCGCTGACCTGAAGCGTGAAGCGGTTCGCGCCGATGTCCTGATCCTGGCCGTGCCTTCAAAATTCATCCGCACGGTGATGCAAAGCCTGAAATCCGTCCTGCGCGATGAACATGTCCTGGTCAATCTGTCCAAGGGTTTTGAATCAGATTCGCTTAAAACCATTTCCCAGGTGGCGGCTGAAATTTTCGCTCCCGGGATCTCCCGGCAGTGGCTCACCCTTTCCGGACCTTCTTTCGCCCGCGAACTGGCCAAACAGCACCCCACCGCCGTGGTGGCCGCTTCGGACAACGAAGAGCTGCTGGAGCGTATGCAAAACCATTTTTCATCGTCGATCCTGCGCATTTACCGCTCCAGCGACCTGCAAGGCTTGGAAGTCGCCGGGGCGCTGAAAAATGTGATGGCTATTGCCTCGGGCATGATCAACGGCCTGGGTTTCGGTTTCAATACCACGGCGTCGCTGGTCACCCGGGCCAACATGGAAATCTCGCGCTTGGGCATCCGCATGGGGGCCAAAGCGGAAACTTTCTGGGGTCTGGGAGGCATCGGGGATCTGATGCTGACCTGCTTCGGCAGCCTGTCGCGCAATTTCCAGCTGGGAAGAAAGATCGCCCTGGGTGAATCGTTGGTCATGATTGAAAAATCAACACCCATGGTCGCCGAGGGCGTCGAGACCACCAAGGCGGTTCATTTGCTTGCCGAAAAACTGATCATCGACATGCCCATCTCCAGAGAAGTGCACCAGGTGCTTTTTGCCGGAAAAGACGTAAGGCAGGCCATAAGCGATCTGATGAAAAGGAGTCTGAAGAGCGAATGGAATTTAAATTAGAATACATGGACGATGTTGAGCTGAAGGTCTTTTACCTGGCCAAAGATCTGGTGGTCATCGGCAAGCTTCCCAAAAACGACATTGAACTGAAAGACAACACGGTGTCGCGCCGGCACTGCCGTTTGCAGCGTTCGGGCAAAAGTTTCAAGCTGGCTGACATGAACAGTACCAACGGCTGTTACGTCAACGGCCGGCGCGTCCAGTCCAAGTCCTTGGAGGTCGGCGATAAGATCACTATCGGCCGGACCATCCTCAGTTTCCTGGCGGTCGGCAAAGGGGAGAGTTACCACGACATCAACGACCAGAAGATCTCCCTGATGGTGCCCCTGGATGAATTGCTCAAGCCCGAAAAAAAACCGAAACTGAAAAGCGAGGAGCCGAACTTTCTGGCTTCCTTGACCGCCTTGGGCAAAAGCCTGATCGCTTCGCAGGACATCGAGGCGAATTTCCAAAAACTCGGGGATCTGATATTCAAATTCGTCAACCCTGAAAAAATATTTATTTTTTATTATGACGAAAAGCAAAACGATATCCATCTCAAGTACACGTATTTCATGCAAGCCCAAAAAGACGATATCGTCAATATTTCCAAGACCATTGCCCTGAAAGCCATCCATGAAAAAGTGGCCATCCTGTCATCCAACACCCGCAGCGATTCGCGTTTCGACAGCTCCAACAGCGTCATCATGTACGGCATCAATTCGGCCATGTCGGTTCCCATCTGGACAAAGGATTCCATCTATGGCCTGATCTATGTCGATACGACAAGCTTTTCCCAGGTGTTCGCTGAAAAGGAACTTGAGATCATGTCCATCATCGCCAACTTCGCCGGCTTCTCCATCGAGGGAATCAATAGCCTGGAAAAACTGAACCGCGAACGCCGGTTGCGTTCGCGTCTGGAAAGGTACCACTCACCGGCCGTGGTTTCGCGGCTAATGGAGTTCCAGGACAGCAATAGCGGCGAACTCATGCCCTACCGCGAGTCGGAAGCTTCGGTCCTGTTCATGGATATCGTCAAGTTCACTTCACGGGCGGAAAAAATGACCCCCATCGAAGTGGGTATGTTCCTCAACAACTTTTTCAGTGAAATGACCGAGATCATTTTTAAACACAACGGCACTTTGGACAAGTTCATCGGCGACGGCATTATGGCCGTTTTCGGCATTCCCCTGGAATTTGTCAACCATGCCGAAATGGCCATTGTCACCGCCCTGGAAATGATAGAAAAACTGAACGTCCTCAACGTCCAGATGGCGACGGACAGCCAGATCCAGGTGCGTATCGGCATCCATTCCGGCAAACTGATCTCAGGTGATTTCGGTTCGCCAAAGAGGCTTGACTACACCGTTTTGGGCAATACGGTCAATATCGCTTCCCGTCTGGAATCGGCTGTGGCCGGCGCCGATGAGATCGTGGTGTCCGAACATACTTATCAAGCGACGCGCGGGCTTTTTGAGTTTAAATCTTTAGGAGAAAAAAAATTAACGGGCCTATCCAAACCGGTGAAAGTATACCGGGTGAATTGCCTTAAGGAGACAACATGAAAAAGAATATTTTTTGCCTGCTGATATTGGTCGCATTCCTGGCCTGCGGCGGTGGCAAGCCACGCACGGCCCCCGGCCAGATACAGCCCGGGTCAGCTGAATACCTGACCTCTGCAGGGATAGGGTATCTCAATAACGGCAGGTTGGATCTTGCTAAAAAATCGCTATTGGAGGCGCTGCAGAAAAAACCGCGCCTTGAGCCGGCCTTGAACGCCCTGGGGCTGGTGTATGCCTATCAGCGTGATTTTATCAAAGCCACCACCACGCTGAACCGCCTGATCCAGATCAGCCCGAAGTTCTATGACGCCTATAACCTGCTGGGTACGGTTTATACGGAATTGGGTAATTATCAGCAGGCCAAGGAGAAATTGCTGGTGGCCGCCAACGCCGATGAGTATCTGACCCCGGAAAACGCCTTTGCCAATCTGGCGGTGCTGGAGATCAAATTCGAAAAGTATGATTCGGCCCTGAGATATATTGAAAAAGGGATGTTGCTGAACCGTCGCTTTGCCCCGCTCTACAATCTGAATGGCTTGGCTTTGGAAAATCTTGGCAAACTGGCCGACGCTTCGGAAAACTATGAAAAAGCGATCGCGCTGATCACCAGCCCCGATCCCGGTTACCTGATCAATAGTGCCCGGGTCTTGTCCAAGCTGGGCGACAAGAAAAAAGCCCTGGACAACCTGGAATTGGCGTTGGGCAAAGCCCGGGACGCAGCCCAGAAAGCCGAGATCATCAAGATGATCAAAATTCTGGAAGGCGGCTGAGGAGCGGCGTTGACTTTTGCTGGTTTTGATTTTATAATTTATGGCTGTGAAGACGGTGCTTGAGATGTTTTCCGTTTGTTAATCCAAGGAGGTCGACATGAAAAAATTTGTTTGCAGCGTATGCGGATATGTGTACAATCCTGCCGACGGGGATCCTGATTCCGGCATCAAGCCCGGCACCGCTTTTGAAGATATCCCCGAGGACTGGGTCTGCCCGGTCTGCGGCGCCGGAAAAGATGTCTTCGAAGTCATGGAGTGACCGCGACACGTTTCGGGTTAAAATACTTGTTTGTCTTTGAAAACCGCGAGGCACGGAATTCTCGTTTGCAATTGGAGGAAATATGGCGGCAATAGAAATAAAAAAGAACATTGTCTGGGTGGGCGCTCTTGACTGGGATCGGCGTCTTTTTGACGAGTTGATCCCTTTGCCCGACGGCACGTCCTACAACGCCTACCTGGTTCGCGGCGCTGAAAAAACAGCTTTGATCGACACGGTCGATCCGAGCAAGACCGGGGACCTGCTCGAAAATTTGCAGGAAGCCGGGGTGACCCGCATCGATTATATTGTCAGCCAACACGCCGAGCAGGACCACTCCGGCTCCATCGGCGCCATTCTGGAAATATTTCCCCAGGCTGTAGTAGTGACAAACGAAAAGTGTAAGGCTATGCTCATGGACCTGCTCCAGATTCCCGAGAACAAATTCCAAACCGTGGGCGACGGCCAGACGTTGGATCTGGGCGGCAAAACCCTGGAATTCATATTCGCTCCCTGGGTGCACTGGCCCGAGACCATGCTTACCTACCTGCGGGAAGACAAGATCCTTTTCAGCTGCGATTTTCTGGGCTCCCACCTGGCCCAGAGCCGGCCGTTGCTCACTGACGAGAACCGCACCTACCAGGCGGCAAAACGCTATTTTGCCGAGATCATGATGCCTTTCCGACTGCAGATCCGCAAACACCTGGAACGGTTGAACACTTTTGCCCTGGACCTTATCGCTCCCAGCCACGGCGTGGTCTATCCGCGCCCGGCATTCATTATTGATGCCTACCGTGATTGGGTCTCCGACAAGACGGAAAACCTGGTGCTGATCCCTTTCGTCTCCATGCACGGCAGCACCCGGGAAATGGTGGAGCACCTGAGCGGGGCATTGATCCGCCGCAACATCACCGTCATCCCCTGCAATATGATCCACACCGATATCGGCGAACTGGCCAAAGAACTGGTGGATGCCAGTACCGTGGTCATGGCTTCTCCCACGGTCCTGGGCGGAGTTCACCCGGCCATTGCTCATACCGCCTTTTTGGCAAATGCCCTGCGGCCCAAGCTGAAATTTGCTTCCATTATCGGGTCATACGGTTGGGGTGGACGCCTGGTGGAAAACCTGTTGGCCTCCTTAGGCAACCTCAAGGTCGAGCTTTTGGATCCGGTACTGGCCAAGGGCTGCCCCAACGAAAAAGATTACCAGGCCCTGGACAACCTGGCCGCGGCTATCGCCGCCAAGCACCGGGAGATCGGCGTTCTGACTTGAGGCGCTGGCGATTTATTTTCTGGTTCGCTCCGCGAGTTGTTTGAAGTTTTTATAGTTAACGTTATAATGATCATGAAATCATGTGAAGGGAGGAAAAGAACATGTCAAAAAAAATGATAGGACTTGGTTGCCTGGGGATCGTGGTCCTGCTGGTCGTGGTTCTGGTGGCCAGCGTAATCGGCTCTTATAACAGCCTGGTGGGGCTGGACCAGAAGGTCCTTTCCCAATGGGCGCAGGTGGAAAACGTCTATCAGCGCCGGGCCGACCTGGTGCCCAACCTGGTGGAGACCGTTAAAGGGGCGGCTGCTTTTGAAAAAGATACTTTCACCGCCGTGACCGAAGCCCGGGCCAAAGTGGGCCAGGTTTCTCTGGGCGGCGCCCAGAGCCCGGCCGCCAATCCTGAAGCTTTTGCCAAATTCCAGCAGGCCCAGGACGGTTTGTCTTCGGCCTTGTCCCGCTTGCTGGTGGTGGTGGAAAAATATCCAGAGCTCAAGGCCACCCAGAATTTCCGCGACCTGCAAGTCCAGCTGGAAGGCACCGAAAACCGCATCACCGTCGAGCGTATGCGCTTTAATGAAGCCGCCCAGGCTTTCAACACAAAAAGGATGCGCTTTCCCACCGTGATCATTGCTAATTTTTTCGGTGAACGTTTCCGCGAAAAAGTCTATTTCAAAGCCCAGGCCGGGGCCGAAACCGCGCCCAAGGTCCAATTCTAGGCAGTGAAACCGCGGCATTTTTTTCGTCTGGCGCTGGCCGGAACGCTGCTCATCCTGGCTTTTGCCCCGGGTACGGCAGGCGCTACCGGCACGCCCATTCCCGCCCCGCCGCAGCGCTGGCTCACCGATGCGGCCGGGCTACTTGCGCCGCAGGTTGCGGCCCAGCTTGACGCCCGGCTGCAGGAATATGAACGATCCAGCGGCCGCCAGATCGTCGTTTATATAGGCAATAGCACCGGCGGCATCCCCATCGAAGATTGGGCCGTGAAAGCGTTCGAGTCCTGGCGGGTCGGGCGCAAGGGCTTGGATGACGGCCTGGTCCTGTTCATCATGGCCGAGGATCACCGCGTCCGCATCGAAGTCGGCTATGGGCTGGAGGGCCAGGTGCCCGACGCCATCGCTTCGCGCATCATCAACGATGACATGGTGCCAAGATTGCAGCAGGGGGACAACGTGGGAGCCGTTACCGCGGCAATCGACCGGCTGTTCGCCGTGCTTTCCGGGGACGGAGACGCCGCCGGCGGCGGGCAGGCCCAACCCCGGCCGGCGCCCAAATTGACCTTGTTTCAGAAGATCCTCATCGGCATCGGCATATTGGGCTTTTTGCTGCTGCTGATCACCAATCCCTCCCTGGCCATCTATTTGTTGTTTTCCATCCTCTCGGGTGGTCGCGGCGGTGGGGGCGGCGGTTTTTCCGGGGGCGGCGG
>JALHTJ010000022.1 GCA_022865785.1 Candidatus Aminicenantota bacterium | reverse complement strand
GGTCGCCCGCGAGAACGGGGCGGCCGCGCTGGAGCTGCTCGCCCTGGAGAGCATCGGCGAAATGCCCCTGACCCCCAAGGAGATGAACGAGCTCCTGGAAAACGGCATCGAGGTCTCGGGCCGCACCAAGGTCACGGCCATGGCCAGGCGCAGCGGCCGCATCGCTGGCCTGGCAACGATCAAGGTGGCGCTGCCGCCTGGGGCCGCCTTCAATTTGCAGGATATCAGGGAAGTGCCGGGCACGCAGCAGACGCGTAAGGATTTCAACGCGGTGATCGTGGCCATCGGCTCCCGGCCCGGGATCGCCCGCTCGGACCGGCCCGGGATCTTCTACGCCGGTGACTGCGTCAACGGTCCCACCACCGTAGTGGAAGCAGTGGCCGCCGGCAAGAACGCGGCCCTGGAGATCGACGCCTGGCTGCGCCGGGCCGCAAAACCGGCAATCGCCAACCGGGTCAAAAGCAGCGTTGTGCTGCACGGTTATGTAGCGGCGCCCGTGGCGCTCGAGACCGACTTTTTCGGCCGCAAAATATCGACCCCCTTCCTGCTCTCGGCGGCGCCGCCGTCCGACGGTTTCGAGCAGATGAAGATGGCTTACGAGGCCGGCTGGTCGGGCGGCATCATGAAGACCGCTTTCGACAATATTCCCATCCACATCCCGGGCGAATACATGCACGCCTTCAACGACCTCACCTACGGCAACTGCGACAACGTTTCCGGCCACAGCCTCGACCGCGTCTGCGCCGAGATCGACCGCCTGGTCAAGCTCTTTCCCGACCGCCTGACCATGGCTTCGACCGGCGGACCCGTGACCGGCGATGATGAAAAAGACAGGGCCGGCTGGCAGAACAATACGCGCAAGCTCGAGAACACCGCGGTCATGGGCATTGAGTACAGCCTCTCCTGCCCGCAGGGCGGCGACGGCAGCGAAGGCGACATTGTTTCCCAGAACGCGGCGCTGACGGCCAAGATCGTGGAGTGGATCCTGGTCGGCAGCAGCCCCCACGTCCCCAAGCTGTTCAAGCTGACCGGGGCGGTGACCTCGATCGCGGTCATTGTCAACGCCATCAAGAAAGTCCTGCTGCGCCATCCCGAAAAGAAGGCCGGCATAACCCTGGCCAATACGTTCCCGACCCTTGCTTTCCGGCCGGGAGCCAAGCCCGAGTGGGAAGAAGGCATCATCGTCGGCATGAGCGGTGACGGAGTCACGCCGATCAGCAACCTCACCCTGGCCGCGGTGGCCAACCTGGGCGTGACCGTGTCGGGGAACGGCGGTCCCATGGATTACCGGGCGGCGGCCCATTTCCTGGCCCTGGGCGCCCGCACCGTCCAGTTCTGCACCCTGGTCATGAAGCACGGCTACGGGGTTTTCAGCGACCTGGTCAACGGCACCAGCTCGCTGATGCATGAAAGGGGCATAAAATCGATGGCGGAACTGATCGGCATCGCGCTGCCCGAACCGGTAACCGGTTTCATGTCGCTCTCGGCCCTGAAAAAGATCTCCAGTTGCGATGAAGAACTGTGCCTCAGCTGCGGCAATTGCGCGCGCTGCCCCTACCAGGCCATTGCCCTGGATGAAAAGAAACATCCGCTCACCGACGCGGCCAAATGCATCGGCTGCAGCATTTGCGTTCAGAAATGCTTCTCGGGCGCTTTGTCCATGCGCGTCAGGACCGCGGAAGAAAAAGCCGCTCTCAAGGAAGATTGACAAGAACAAACACGGAGGCAATCATGTTCACCCTTGTTGAAAACGGGACGGTGATCACGCCGTCCAGGCTCATCGCTGACGGCGGGGTTTTATGCGCCGACGGCATGATCAGGGATATCGGCCGGGGCGACGAAGTCAGGGCCAGGTTTTTCAAAGCCCGGGGCGACAAGGTCCGGCTCAAGGTCATCGACGCCAAAAAAAGAATAATCATGCCCGGTTTTATCAACAGCCACCACCACCTGTACTCGACCTTCGCCCGCGGCATGGCCATTCCCGGGACTCCGGCCAAAAATTTCTACGAGATCCTGGAAAAGCTCTGGTGGAAGCTCGATCACACCCTGAGCGCCGAGGACATTTATTATTCCGCCCTGATCCCGCTGATCGCCTGCGTCAGGAACGGGACCACGACCATCATCGATCACCATGAATCCCAGGGCTTGCAAAGCGGCGTGCTCGATGTGATCCGCAAAGCGGTTGAACAGATCGGCATCCGCGCCGCCCTTTGCCTTGGCGCATCCGACCGCCGCAAAAAGGGCCGGGAAGGAGTCGCCGAAAACGAAAGGTTCCTCGGCAAACTGCAGCAGCAGCCCAGCCGGCTTGTCAGCGCCATGGTCGGTTTGCACGCTTCTTTCACGGTGAACGACGATACCCTGGCGGCCGCGGTCGCCGTGGCTGAAAAATACAAAACCGGCCTGCACATTCATTGCGCCGAAGACCTGGCCGATGAAAAGGACTCGCTAAAAAAACACGGTATGCGCGTGGTGGCGCGCCTGAAAAAATTCGCCGCCCTGGGCCCCAAGACCCTGCTGGTCCATTGCGTGCACATCGACGAAAAGGAAATGAACATCATCCGCGACAGCGCCAGCAATGTGGTCCATAATCCCGAAAGCAACATGAATAACGCCGTGGGCTGCGCCGATGTCCTGGGCATGATGAAAAAGGGCATCAGGGTCGGGCTGGGGACCGACGGCATGTCGTCGGACATGCTGGCCCAGATGCGCTGCGCCTACCTGCTGCAGCGCCACAACCACCGCGACCCGCGGCTGGCTTTTTGTGAAGCGCCGGCCATGCTGCTGGATAACAACGCCGCCATCGCGGCTAAAATTTTCGGCAAAAAACTCGGCAAACTGGCAGTGGGCGCGCCGGCCGATGTGGTCATCCTGGACTACGTTCCGCCGACGCCGTTGCTGCCGGGCAACTTCCTGGGCCATCTGCTTTTCGGCATGGTCGATGCCGAGGCGGACACGGTGATCTGTGATGGCAAGGTATTGCTGCGCGGCAAAAAACTTGTCGGCATAAACGAAGAACTCCTGTGCGAAAAATCGCGACAGCTGGCGGCCAGGTTCTGGAAAAGGGTCGCTTCGGCATAAGCGCGGAGGCAGCAACCATGTGTGAATACGCTTTTAACGATATGTGCCAGGGCCGGCCCGAATGGAGCGGCGTTGAATACGCTTTTTTAAATGATTCCGACATGATTGATTTCCACCGTTCCCTGCCCGGCTATGAGCCGACCCCCTTGCGCGAACTGCCGGCGCTGGCCGCCCACCTGGGCCTGGCTGCCGTGCTGGTCAAGGACGAAGCGCCGCGTTTCGGCATCAAGGCCTTCAAGGCCCTGGGCGCTTCCTACGCCATGTACCGTTTTTTGAAAAAAAAATGGCACGGCCGCTACAAGGCGCCCTTCACCCCGGAAAGCTTTCAGGACGCTGCCGCGCTGGCGAAGCTGGGCGCGTTCACCTTTTGCGCCGCCACCGATGGCAACCACGGCCGCGCCGTGGCCTGGACCGCGAAAAATATCGGGCAAAAGGCGGTGATCTACATGCCCGCCGATTCGATGCCGGCTCGCGTGGAGAGCATCCGCGACGAGGGGGCCGAGGTGGTGCTGGTGGGCGGCACGTTTGACGACTGCGTCAGGCGCTGCGCCGCCGACGCCGCGGCCAAAGACTGGCAGGCGATCTCCGACACCGCCTACGCCGGCTATCGCGAGATCCCCGGCTGGATCCTGCTCGGCTACACCTCGATCTTCGCCGAGCTG
>JALHTJ010000150.1 GCA_022865785.1 Candidatus Aminicenantota bacterium | reverse complement strand
TATGGAAAATGTGTCCGAGCAACGAGTAGCCCTGCTGGTAACGACGCTGAGTTCGCTGCTGACGCCGATGATGGGTTCGGCGGTGAATATCGCCATGCCGGCCATCGCCCGGGATTTCTCCATGGACGCCGTCCTACTGAGCTGGGTGGCCAGTTCCTATCTTTTGGCCGCGGCCATTTTCCTGCTGCCCTTTGGCCGGCTTGCCGATATCGTAGGCCGCAAAAAGATATTCGTATACGGGACCGTTATTTTCAGCAGCGCTGCGCTTCTGGCCGGTTTGGCTCCGCGGGCGAATCTTTTTCTTTTTGCCCGCCTGGTACAGGGTATCGGCGCGGCCATGATATTCGGAACCGGCATCGCCATATTGACTTCGGTTTTTCCGCCGCATCGGCGCGGCTGGGTTTTGGGCATCAATGTGGCCGCTACTTACACGGGGTTGTCGCTGGGACCGTTCGTCGGCGGTCTGCTGACCCAATATTTAGGTTGGCGCTGGGTGTTTTTGTTCAATGTTCCCCTGGGGGTACTGATCCTGATTGCGGTCTGGTTGAAAATGCCCCAGGAATGGGCCGGATCCCGTGGTGAACCCTTTGATTGGAAGGGCTCCCTGGCCTATACCCTGATGCTGACCGCCTTCATGCTCGGTTTCACCTGGCTGCCGCGCTGGAAAGGGCTGGTGCTGCTCCTGGCCGCAGCCGGAGCCATACCCCTGTTTTTGATTTGGGAAGCCCGCCATAAGCATCCTATTTTTCAGGCCCGCTTGATCCGCGGCAATACGGTTTTTGCCTTTTCCAACCTGGCGGCGCTGATTAATTACAGCGCCACCTTCGCCATCACCTTCCTGTTGAGCCTATACCTGCAATACATCAAGGGATTTGATCCCCGGACAGCCGGATTGGTGCTCATCGCCCAGCCCGTGGTCATGGCTGCATTTTCGCCGCTGGCCGGAAGGCTTTCCGACCGGCTGGAACCCAGGTTGGTGGCTTCGCTGGGTATGGGGGTTTCCGCCGCCGGCCTGTTTTTGTTTGTCTGGTTGCATGCCCAAAGCGGCTTGGGGTTCATCGTGGCCGCCCTGATGTTGGTGGGATTCGGCTTCGCCCTTTTTTCCTCCCCCAACACCAACGCCATCATGAGCTCGGTTGATAAAAAATACTACGGCGTAGCCTCGGCGACCCTGGCTACCATGCGCATGGTGGGGCAGATGTTGAGCATGGGCATCGCCACCCTGGTTTTTTCCCTGTTCATCGGCAAGGTGCGGATCACGCCGGCCATTTATCCGCTGTTCCTCAATAGCATGAGGGTGTCATTTGTCGTTTTTTTTGTGTTGTGCTGCTGCGGAGTATTTTTCTCCCTGGCCCGGGGTCGGCTGCGCTGAAGGTCGAGTTTGATGCGCGTCGTTGCCCGTTACGATTTGTTCTTTATTGTTTCATACGCCTTGCTGATTCCCCTGGTCGGTGTTCTAATTTTATGGTTGAGTGGCCGGACCGTGGTCCTGCCCTTTTTACTGTTGCTGGAGGCCCTCTACCTGATGCTGGCACTCAGAAAACCATGGCAGCGCCGCCTGGGGTTGCGTACGTCTTTTCCCGACGCCTGGCGTGAATTTTTGTTTTCGCGCTCGGCCTATTTCCGCGGTCTGGACCAAGACGGCAGAATGCGATTTGAACGCGATGTCCGCCTGTTTCTGGTCGATGTCCGCATCAGCGGCATCGGCGGACGGTCCCTGTCCTGGCCGATCCGCTTGCTAATCGCCGCCGGGGCAGCGGCCATGCTGCACGGCCGGCCCGATTGGGAGCCGCCGCTCGTCGATGGCGTTACCGTATATCCCGGTATGAGTTTTGACCGCAATTATCAGGTGAAAAAGGGAAACATTGCCGGACAAGCCCCTGCGGGGGGGCCGATGCTGCTCGCCGAGGGAAGTATGATGCAGGGATTTGCCGATGCCGAAGACGGCTTCAATGTCCTGATTCACGAATTGGCCCACTTTTTTGACCGGGAAGCGAGAAAGGACGGACTGAAATTGCGGCTGCGGTCCGGGACGGTTGCCTGGGCAGAGGCTATTACCCTGGAATGGCAGCGGCACGACCACGGGACCTCGATCCTGTCCGCTTATGCCGCCCAGAACGAGGCCGAATTTTTTGCCGTGGCCAGTGAAATGTTCTTTGAAAATCCCCGGCCGCTCCATGACGCCCATCCCGAACTTTTTGAAATACTGCGGGAGTTCTACCAGCAGGATCCGCGCCAGGTTCTGGAAAAAAATATTAGGGGGAACTAAAATGAAAAAGATCAGAAAATTTATTAAAACGACTCTTTTCGGAGGATTACTTGTTATCCTGCCCATGGTTCTTACTTTTTTTCTTATAAGGTGGATATTTAATATTGTTTCGGGAATGATAGAACCCCTGACCCTGTTGATAATGAAACAACCGCATATGCGAAAGATTATTGCGGATATAATCTCCGTGGTTCTGATCATCGTGGTCTGCTTTGTGATCGGCTTGATCGTAAAAACAAAAATAGGCAGATATTTATTTGCCGAGATCGATAATCATATCCTTAAAATTGCTCCCGGTTATTCATTATTCAAGGAGACATTGAAGCAACTTGTGGGTCAGGAAACGAAACCTTTCTCCTCGGTAGTTCTGGCAAAGATATTCGCTAACGATACGCTTATGACCGGTTTTGTTACCGATGAGCACCCGGACGGCAGGTATACGGTCTTTTTCCCCTCTGCGCTTAACCCCACAACCGGGCTTTTGTGTCATTTGAAAAAAGAGGATGTTCGGATAATCGATGTTTCCATAGAGACGGCAATGAGGTCGATCATCAGCTGCGGGGCAGGATCATCCAAGCTGTTTGAAAAGATGAAAAAATAAATTTTAACAAATTCGGCTTAAAACAAATTTGCACAATCGAATCCAGAATCGTCATTAAAGAAACTGTGCCAGGACGCCTGACGGCGGCTCAAAAAAAGAAGTTATGCATGGTTAAGGACGACCTTGTAATTCCTTTAAAAATTATTTACACTACCGTCATGGGGGAAATTAAATTTCCTATAAGTCGAGCTGGTTGCCGGCGGATTGGCGATTGCGAATTAAAGTCGGCAACAAATACCTAGGAGGCTCATCTATGTCAAGATCCATGATCATTCTGGTGATGTTGAGCGGATGTTTGCTGATCTTCGGAAATACGGTCCAGGCGGCTGATGAAAGTGTCGGACAAGCCATTATTGGACATTGGTCAATCACCCCCAACGAAGCCAGGACAAAAGGAACACTGATTTTTAATGACAACGGGACGTACGAGCGGATTGAAACTGATAAGGACAATAGCAGCTATTCGGTCAAAGGCCCGTATAAGATAAATGAAAAGCAGCACCCATGCGCCATCGACCTGTGCGTAGATAAATGTGGCGGGGCCGGTTCGGAGTGGACCACCTTGTTCGGGATATTGAGATTTCTGGATAACGGCCAACTGGAAATCCAGTTCTCATCCAGCAGTGAAAGACCTGAGGCATTTCCCCAAAAACCAGACCTCGGCACTTATCTGTTGACCCGAAAAGCGGTTAAAGAATAGGCACACGTTTCCCCTTTGATCAAAGTTCGGGAGGAAAATCGAATCATAATGGGTAAAATTAATTTTCCAAAAAGATTATTTCCGATTCTGGTTTTTATTGTTCTTTTCATATTGTCGACAGGTTTGTCTTTTGGCGAGGAAAAAACCGAACAAACAGATGGAGATCTCAGCCAATTTGCCGGATCCTGGTCAGGGCATGGGGCAGGTGAGGAGGTAAGGTTCAGGGATAAAAACGGGTTGCTGATACTCACTGTCAAACATAAAACCGAATTTGTCTTCCATGTCGAAGAAAACGGCAAGATCGCGGGTGAGGGAACCATCGAGTATGATCTTGAAAGAAATACTTCCGGTCTCGACGACCTGGTTGCCGGGGTGCATTCACTTATGGGATTGGCACAGGTCCCGGGAATAGGTGTAGAGGGACCTCTCGGTGATGCGGCAAAAAAAGTTGGGGAAGAGGTGACAGATGTAAAGGGAGTAACAAAGATCCAGTATGATGCTCCCCACCTAAAATACGGACCTGAAATAAGGCATTTCAAATTTACGGGAACAATTAAAATTGGAACCTTTAAAAATAATGAAGGGCAAGAGGTCGGAGCATTTTTAATTGAAATGGATGAAGTGAAGAATTTTACGCTGATGGCGGGTAAGCCCGACAACACTCTTATTGCAGAATATGAGGTCAACAAGGTTAAAACTGATGCCAAGTTCCCCTGCTGGTCCCCTTTCATAGAAGGGGCCGGGATCGTCCGCAAAGGCCCGGGAAATATCCATATCGCTGAATTCCAGCAGAAGGGTGAACATCGCAAGGGCAAGCGTGTCTGGCAGGAATACGGATACGTCTGGCTCGCCCGGCAGATCGCCCCGGAAAAAAAGTAGCCAGACATAGCGAAAGGCGACAGAAGATTTGTTTAGTGAAATGATCTTACTCGCGGCATGATTTCTTGATCCTGCCGGCGGCAGGCGCGCCAGGCATTAGCCGCAATTCGGGGCTGACTCCGAATCGGTTTGTTGTTTTTTCATTTTCTTTTGTGATATATTTTTAACCGTAAGGCAAGGAGGACCGGATGGCCATAAAAAAAGGGTTTTGTTTCGGGGCGGTTTTCCTCATGATCCTGTCGCTGGCGGCTGCAGAATGGCAAAATGAAACTGCCGATCGCATTGTCAGGGAACAAGAATATCCTCTGCTTGTGGAAAGTCTGCAGAAACAATTTCCCGCTCTCGCTGAAAGTGAAAAGGCCGCGGTGAGCCTGATTATCGGCTACTGCCAGTCCCGTCTGAATGATTTCCAGGCCGAGCTGTTCTGGATGAAGAAGTATCTTGAGGAATTCAGGGCTGTTGATGTCAAGCTTGGATTCCTCCCCGCCGTCAGCAGACAGAAGATCCTGCGATTCAGGACATCGTGGCAGAAGGATTTTCCGGTCATATGGGAACTTGGATTCGAAACGGCCGATTCCGAATTCGCCTACTTCGCCCCACCGGGCGAGTTGAAGTTGCGTCTCCAAGTTTCGGTTCCATGCAATTTTCAACTCTTTGGCCGGGAAGGGAATTTGCTGGCCCAGGGCGTTCTGGGCAAGGAAGTTCGCAGCGTGGCTGTTCCAATCATGGCCGATTTCTGCAAGGTCTCCAGCCATGGTTTCCGCCTGATGTTGACCTTGCGCCACGCTCCGGAAAAAACGATCGAAAAATATTTCACCATTGAACTCGAGTATCTCTACCCTGAAGATGTAGAATTCGATCCGTTGAGCGCCGAAGTAAAACTCAAGGGATGGGAATTGCAGCCCGAGAGCAAAAGCGAAACCATTGTCCTTTCCCAGCGCACCAATTTTGACAAAAAGCTGTTTAAAAAAACCGTATTGAAAAATTTCCTGATCGGCGCCGCTTTCTTTGTCGTAAGATCCACCCTGCTAACCTCCACCATGGACAATTCCGATACGTCTCTTTTCGCGAAATCCGCCCTGTACGGCACGCGCAAGGTGTTCAACCTGGCCGGCATCGGCTTCAGCCTGGCGGCGTTGAGCCAATTGCCCAAGGTTTTCAAGCGGGAAAAGACTGTGGAAGAGAAAACCGTGGACTTGCCCGAAGCACGCGCCGCCAATAAAGAACTGAAAAGAGATCTGGCTTTGAACCGGGAAAAGATCAGGGTGAAACTCTCGGTCCAAGCGATCTGATCAGGGGGAATAAATGAACAAGAAAATACTTTTGCTCATCGTGGGGCTCGCTTTGACCAATGCGGTTTTCGCCGACCTGAGCTTTTCCATTTCCTTCCATTCCAGCGAAACCCTCAAGGTCTTTACCAGCCAATACATTGCCGACCAAACGCCGAAGCCCGATTTTAGCGATACCCTGATCGTACTGTCCTCTTTCCAGCCCGGCCGCCAGGAATTCCTGATTTTCGGCAACATCATCAAAGGTGTGAATGTTCCCATTGAAAACGGTTTATGGGAAACAAAAAAAACAACTTTGGGCATGGGCTTCGGCAAGGTGCTGACCATCCCCGTCGACCTGGCCAGGATCGATTTGAAGTTCAGCCTGGATTTTTCGGCCGGGCCTTACTTCCATATCTTTTTGAGCAACCACTACATCCATGTCAGCGGCCAGTACAAAAGGGAAGTCGAAACGGCCAGCATCTTGCACCGCGTCCAATACGGCCTTTATTC
>JALHTJ010000149.1 GCA_022865785.1 Candidatus Aminicenantota bacterium | reverse complement strand
TGGCCCAGCTCCTTGAAAAAATCCTCGCCCTGGCCCCACAGGCAGCGCTCCAGGTCGCAGGCCGCCTGCACGGGTGAATAAGCGCCCCGCTCAGCCGTGAGTTCTTCCAGGCGCGACGCGTATAACGCGGCCGAATCGGTGGCCAGGGTGACAATGATGTCGTCAGCGCTCATTTCAAAATACTTGGCGGCCTTGATCGCGGCCAGGATATTGGCGATGCCGGATATTCCCAGAAGCGGCAGCTTCTCCACCTGTTCGGCAGCCATGCCCAGGGAGAGTAAGCGCTCACGGCCGACAGGTTCGTTGAACAGCCGGAAGAGCCGCATGCAGTCTTCATCATCGATGGCCGCCACCACGTCGGTGTTACGCACATTGTGCACCCAGGGCACGTGCTTGTCGCCAATGCCCTCGATGCGGTGCCCGCCGAAACCGTTGCGCAGCAGGGTCGGACACTGCAGAGCCTCGGCCGCCACAACCTTGATTGACGGGAAAAGGCCGCGCAGACGATCGCCGGCGGCGATGGTGCCGGCCGAACCCGTGGAGGAGACATAGGCGGCCAGGGTCGAACCGGGGCCGGCGATTTCAGCGAAAACTTCTTCAACGGCGGCGCCGGTGTTGAAATAATGCCAGCAGGGATTGCCGAATTCGTCGAACTGGTTGAAAATAACGCAGTCAGGCCGGGTTTTTCTGATCTCCCAGCACTTGTCGTATATCTCCTTGACATTGGATTCGCAGCCCGGGGTGGCAATGACCTCGGCCCCGATCTCTTTAAGCCAGTCGAAGCGCTCGCGGCTCATCTCCTCGGGCAGGATGGCCACGGCCGTACAGCCCATGAGATAGGAATCGAAGGCCCCGCCCCGGCAGTAATTGCCGGTGGACGGCCAGACGGCCTTGTGAAAAGTCGGATCGAACTGGCCGCTGACCAGGCGCGGTACCAGGCAGCCGTATGCGGCCCCGACCTTGTGGGCGCCGGTGGGGAACCATTTGCCGATGAGCAGCACGATGCGTGCCTTGACCCCGGTCAGGGCCGGCGGCAGTTCCAGGTAATTGACGCCGCCGAACAAGCCGCCTTTCTCCTTGGGCTCGTTTTTCCAGGTGATGCGGAACAGGTTGAGCGGGTGCAGGTCCCACAGGCCGATTTTCCGCAGCTTGTCTTTGATCTTGCCGGGAATCAGCCCCGGATCCCGCTGCTCGGCAAAGGTGGGCAGGATGATTTTTTTTTCACGGAAATGGGCTATGGCCTTGTCCAGAACGGCCTGGTCGACGACGCGGTCGGTGATGGGGATCATTGGAGCTCCTGTATTTATATCAATTATTTTCCTCTTTCATGCCTACTGTGTCAAGGGGCAAAACAAGGGAAGAATAAGGGAAGAAAAAGGGAAAGGCAGAGGGAAGAAACAGTAAGAGGAAAAGCAAGCGGTTTTTTTCTAACTCTCTCTTCCCTCATTCTTCCCTCTCTCTTCCCTTGAATTACTATATGGTATAATTAATCATGAGCAAAATCGTCCTGACTCTACCCGACGGCAAGCAAATAAACGCGGCGGCCGGGAAAAATCTTTTCGAACTGTCTCACGGCTCTTCGGGGCTGATCTTGGCAGCCAAGTTCGACGGCCGCCTCACGCCGCTGGACACGGTCCCGGACCGCAGCGCCCGGCTGCAATGGGTGACCTACTCCGACAAGCCGGGATTGGAGATCTACCAGCGCAGCGCCTCCTTCATCCTGAACATGGCCGTGGCCGAGTTGTACCACAACATCCGCCTGGTCATCGGCCACTCCATCTCCAACGGCTTCTATTACGATTTCTATTGCGGCATCCCCGTAACCCAGGAGCTGCTCAACGAGATCACTGCGAAAATGCGCGAGATCATCGGCCGCGACCTGCCGTTCCAGCACCGGCTGCTGCCCCGCGAGCAAGCCATCCGCTATTTTGCCGACCGCGCCATGAGCGACAGCCGGCGCCTTGTCGAAAATTCGTCGATCGACCAGGTGCAGGTCTATGAGAACGGCCGCTTCGCCAATATCGAAATTTATCCTCTGGCCTACTCCAGCGGCGCCGTATCGCGCTTCGAACTGAAGACCTACAGCCCCGGTTTCGTCATCCTCTTCCCGGAACAGGAGGACTTCACGGTCAACAGCCACATCGGCAAGACGCGCAAGCTCTTCCAGATCTACCAGGAAAGCAAGAATTGGGGAAAGATCCTCGGGGTCAGCGACGTGGGCCGCCTGGACCAGATCATCGCCAAGGGCGGCATTTCCGAGATCATCAAGGTGGCCGAAAGCCTGCATGAAAAAAAGATCGCCCGCATCGCCGACACCATCACCTCTAAAAAAGAGGACCTGCGCCTGGTGCTGATCGCCGGACCGTCGGCTTCCGGAAAGACTACTTTTTCCAAACGCCTTTCCACCCAGCTGCAGGTCAACGGCATACGACCGCTGGCGCTCTCCATGGACAATTATTTCGTCGACCGCCAATCCTGCCCCCGCGATGAACAGGGTGAGCTCGATTTCGAAGCCCTGGACGCTTTGGACCTGGACCTTTTCAACAGCCACCTGGCCGACCTGCTCGA
Organism: Candidatus Aminicenantota bacterium; assembly: GCA_022865785.1. Lineage (GTDB taxonomy): Bacteria > Acidobacteriota > Aminicenantia > UBA2199 > UBA2199 > UBA2199. Next base: position 2,592 of record JALHTJ010000149.1, on the reverse strand, counting down.
AGGCCGCGAAGTGGCGGTCCCCAGCTTCCATTTCGAAACGGGGAGTCGTAAAAGCGAACGCCGCAACCTGTGGCTGGAAGACGACCAGATACTGGTGGTGGAAGGCATTCATGCCCTGAATCCGAAGATCAGCGCCTCGGTGCCGGAGCACCACAAGTTCCGCATCTACGTGTCGGCCCTGACCCAGCTGACCATCAACGACCACAGCCGCATCTCCACCACCGACACCCGCATCCTGCGCCGCCTGGTCCGCGACTGCAGCTTCCGCAACTACAGCGCCGCCCAAACCCTGAAGCGCTTTCCGTCGGTCATCCGCGGCGAACGGCGCAACACCTTCCCTTTCCAGGAAACTGCCGATGCGATGTTTAATTCATGGCTGGTTTACGAGCTGGCGGTGTTGAAGGACCTAGCCTTGCCGCTGCTCGAAAAGATCACTGCCGATGATGAGACCTATACCGAAGCCCAACGGTTGTTGAAGTTCCTGATGCTCTTCCAACTGGTCGCGGCCGACGAGGTGCCCCCCACTTCGATCCTGCGCGAGTTCATCGGCGGCTCGAGCTTTCACTATTAAGGCGCTCAAATGAGCCTGCTCCAGAGCTTCTCCTACGTTTTTTTCATGGGCAATTGGAAACGGCGCACGCCATCGAATTGGTACAGGGCGTTGGCCACGGCGGCGGCCGTGGGCACCAGGCCGATCTCGCCCACCCCCTTGACACCGTAGGGGCCGTGCTCGTCGGCGACCTCCACTCCTATCACCCGTATGGGCGGCACGTCGTGGGCTTTGAGCAGGCCAAGGTCGGCCAGGCGGGTGCTGGCGGGCAAGCCTTCGCGCAAGGGCAGGTCTTCGCTTAAGGCGTAACCCAATCCCATGACCACCGCCCCCTGGATCTGGCCCTCAAACAGGGTGGGGTTGACGATGCGGCCGGCGTCGTGGGCGGCATGGATCGTGGCGATGCGGCCTTTTTCGTCGAGCACCACCAGTTGGCTGGCGTAGCCGTAGGAATAATGGCTGACGGTCTTTTCGCCGGCCGCCGGCATCGTCGTCCAGTCGCAGCGCCAGCTCCCTTCGTACACCTTGCCGACGAGTTCGGCCAGCGGTCTTTCGCCCAGGTCGCGCTTCAAGGCGGCGCAGGCATCGATCAGGGCGTTGCCCACCAGCGAGGTGGCCCGCGAGGCGGTAGTCATGCCGCTGCGCGCCCCGGAAGCGGTGTCTACCCGGACCTCCATGAGCTTCGGGTCCAAACCGGTTTCCTGGCAGACCACCTGCCGGGCCACGGTGTGCACTCCCTGCCCCATCTCGGTCCAGCCGTGCTGGATAACCAGCTTGGAGGCGGAAACGATCTCGATTTTCACCATGGAGTCGTCGACCATGCCGTTGCCGATGCCGGTGTTCTTGATGCCGCAGGCCAGGCCGGCCGTTTTGGACCGGTAAAATTCATCTTGCAAAGCCAGCAAAGTTGCGCGCACGCCGACGTCGGCGCCCATGACCTGGCCGCTGGCGGTCATGCGCCCTGCGCACAGGGCGTTGTCGTAGCGGAACTGCCAGCGGTCGAAGCCCCCTTTTTCACAGAGCATGTCGACGCAGCTTTCCATGGCGAAGGTCACCTGGTTGACGCCAAATCCGCGCATGGCGCCGCAGGGAAGATTGTTGGTGTAAACGGTCTTGGCTTCGATGTCGGCGGCCGGCACATGGTAGGCGCCGGAAGCGTGTCCCGCGGCCCGTTCCATGACCTTGGTCCCCACCGAAGCGTAAGCGCCGGTGTCGCCGATAAGGCGCGCCCGCAGCGCCGTCAACATTCCTTGCGCGTCGCAACCCAGGACATATTCCATCAGCAGCGGATGACGCTTGGGGTGCATGCGGATCGACTCGGGCCGGCTCAAACGCACCCGCACCGGCTTCTGCAGCAGAAAAGCGAACAGGGCGGCATGGCCTTGGGTGGTAATGTCCTCCTTGCCGCCGAAGCCGCCGCCGTTGGCCACCTGGATGACCCGCACCTTTTCCAGGGGCAAACCCAGCAGCGAGGCTACCTGGCGCCGGTCTTCGTATACTCCCTGGCCCTGGGAGTAAAGGCGTACGCCGCCCGCTTCCGGCAGGGCGACCGAGGCCTCGGTCTCCAGGAAGGCGTGCTCGATCATCTGGGTACGGAACAGGCCGGAAGCGACATAAACGGATTCGGCCAGGATCTTGTCAACGTCGCCACCGCGGCGGATGCGGCAGGTTTCCAGCAGGTTGCCCTTTTCATGGACGCGGACGGGGCTGTTTTCGGCCTGCAGCATATCGGTCAAAGGCTCGAGGATTTCATATTCTACGCGGATGGCTTGCACGGCGGCGCGGGCGGCAGCCTCACTTGCGGCCGCCACGCCGGCCAATACATCGGCGCCGCTGCGGCTGATCTCCCCGGCGCGGACCATCAGCGGCCAGTCGGCGACGATCAGCCCGGTCAAACGTTCACCGGGAATATCGGCGGCGGTGAACACCCTGATGACTCCGGGCATTTTTTCGGCTTTGCCGGTGTCGATGCGCATGATGCGGGCCCGGGCATGGTCGCAGAATTTCAGGGCGCCGTACACCATGCCGGGGATGCGCAGGTC
>JALHTJ010000148.1 GCA_022865785.1 Candidatus Aminicenantota bacterium | reverse complement strand
GACTTTTTCAACTACGGCTGGTCGCCCGATTCACGCTGGCTGGTTTACAGCAAGGACGGCGACAGCGGCCAGGATGCCATCTGGGTCTATTCTCTGGAACAGCGGCAGGTCTGGCAACTGACCGATGCCGCTTTCAATGATTTTGCGCCGGTGTTTTCACTTTGCGGCAAATACATTTACTTCTTTTCCAACCGTGATTTCAATTTGACCTTCTCCGACTTCGAGTTCAATTACCTGTACAACAAGGCGACGCGTATTTACGCTTTGGCCCTTACCCGGGACACCGCGCCGTTGTTCTGCGACAAGAATGACATGGAAGCGGGCAAGAAAGCCGGCGGTGAAAAGGCGGCCAAGCAGGAAAAACCAGCTTCTGCCGGTAAAGAGCCGCCGGCGCGGGTGCGCATAGACGTCGAGGGCTGCAACAGCCGCATCATGGCTTTGCCGATGAAAAGCGGCGATTACGCCGCGCTGCGGGCCATTGACGGCGGTATCCTGTATTTTACGGGAAAAGAGATCCGCCAGTTCAAGCTGGAGGACAAGAAAGACACCCTGGTGATCGCCGGCATCGACTCGGGCGTCCTCTCTGCTGACGGCTTGAAGATCCTCTATCAGGCCCAGAACCAGTTTGGCATCGTCGGCCTTGGCCCGGACCAGAAGGCGGGTGACGGTTCCCTTGATCTTTCTCAGCTGTCCATGAAGATCGAACCGCAGCGGGAGTGGACCCAGATTTTCAACGACGGCTGGCGTATTTTTCGCGATTGGTTCTACCAGAAAAAACTGCATGGGCTCGACTGGCTGCGGCTGAAAGAAAAATACGCGCGCTTGCTTCCTTCCCTGAGTCACCGCGCCGACCTGGACTTCATTTTCGGCGAACTGGTCGCTGAGGTAAATTCCGGGCACACCTATGTCAATTGGGGCGATTTTCCCCGGGGCAAGCGCCTGGATACCGGCCTGCTGGGGGCGGAACTGAAGGCCGACGCCAAGGCCGGCCGCTATATAATCAGCAAGATCTATGCCGGCGAAAACTGGAACGAGGCTACGCGGTCGCCGCTAACCGAGCAGGGCGTGGACATCCAGGTAGGCGATTACCTCATCGAGCTCAACGGTTTTGAAGTGACGCCCAAGGACAATCCCTACCGCTTTCTGGAAAACACCGCGGCCCGCAAGATCTCAATCAAGGTTAATGCCCGGCCCGATGCCGCCGGCGCTCGCGAATACTGGATCAAGCCGATTACAAGCGAACTGGGCCTTTTTTACCTGGACTGGGTGCGTTCACGACGGCAGATGGTCGACCGCCTTTCGGGCGGACGCATCGGCTACATCCACGTGCCCGACACGTCGACCCATGGCAATACCGAGTTGTACAAAGGCATGTATGCCTACAAAAACAAGGAAGCCCTGATCATTGACGAGCGTTACAACGGCGGCGGCTTCATCCCGGTGGTCATGACCGAGCTGCTGGCGCGCAAGACGCTGAATTACTGGGCAACGCGCGGCTTGGAGATGAATCCCGATCCGGGCGTGGCCCACGATGGCCCCAAGGTGATGCTGATCAACGGCTATTCCTCCTCGGGCGGCGACGCCTTTCCTTATTATTTCAAGAAAAGCAAGCTGGGGCTGCTGATCGGCACCCGCACCTGGGGCGGCCTGATCGGCCTTTCCGGCAACCCCGATCTGGCCGATGGCGGCTCGATCAATATCCCGACCTTTGGCTTCGTCGATAGCGACGGCAAGTGGGCGGTGGAGGGCGAGGGCGTCGCGCCGGATATCGAGGTTATTGACCGGCCCGAGCTGGTGGCCGCGGGCAAGGACCCCAGCATCGAAAAGGCGGTGCAGGTGCTCATGGAGCAGTTGAAAAAGAATCCGGCCAAGAAACCGGTACAACCAGCTGAGCCCGACCGCTCCAAATGGCTCGAAAAAGAGATCAAATAGCCAGGTTGTATTTCCGGGCTGAGGCGCGAAATTTCGCGCCTCGGCCCATCATCCCTTCCGCTTGTTGACATTTAAGACAAAATCGGTCAAAATAACAGCTGGAAAAATTCGTTTTCCTTAATTCAATCCCTAATGGTGAAAATGGAAAAAAAATTGTATTCAGTTATTACCGGGACCGGGTCATACGTCCCTGCCAAGCGTGTTCTAAATAGCGACTTTTTAGACAAGACATTTTTTGATGCCAGCGGTGAAAAGCTCAAGAAGAGCAACCAGGAAACGATCGATAAGCTCGCCGAGATCACCGGTATCCGCGAAAGGTGTTACGCCGCTGACGACCAGGTGGCCTCCGACCTCGCCTATTTGGCTGCCGAAGATGCCTTGAAGTCATCTGGCGTCGACAGGGAGTCGCTGGACTACATTATCGTGGCCCACAATTTCGGCGATGTCCGCCTGGACAACGTTCGCTCGGATTTCGTCCCTTCCCTGGCGGCGCGGGTCAAGCACAAGCTGGGCATCACCAATCCCAAGACCATCGCCTATGACCTGCCCTTTGGCTGTCCGGGCTGGCTCCAGGGCGTGATCCAGGCCGATTACTACCTGCGCTCCGGGGATTGCCGGCGGCTGATGGTCATCGGGGCCGAAACGATCTCACGGGTCAGCGATCCCCACGACCGCGACAGTATGATCTACGCCGACGGCGCCGGCGCCACCATCCTGGAAGCGGTCGAAAGCGACAAGCCGCTGGGCGTCCTCTCCCACGCCGTGCGCAGCGATACGATCAATCATGCCTACATGCTGTGGATGGGAAAATCCTTCGACCCGCAGCACCAGGGCGATGAACTTTACCTGAAAATGGACGGCCACAAACTATATGAGTATGCCTTGAAGACCGTGCCCCTGGTGGTCAAGGAGAGCCTGGAAAAGGCGGGGTTGCCCCTTGCGGAAATAAAGAAAGTTTTGATCCATCAAGCCAATGAAAAGATGGACGAGGCGATCCTGAAG
>JALHTJ010000147.1 GCA_022865785.1 Candidatus Aminicenantota bacterium | reverse complement strand
GGGAATGGAGAAACAAGGCCAAAACAGCGAAATGCAAAAACTGCGCGATGACAACCTGCAGTTGAGCCGGGAAAACCTTCGCCTGCAGCGGGCGGTCGAGGAACTGGGCATCCTCAACGAGATCGCCGTGGCTATCAACTCCACCCTGGCGGTGGAAAAAATCCTCGACCTGATCACCCAGCGCTGCGTCCACCACCTGGGAGCAGAGCAGGGAGCGGTGCTGCTGCTGGAGGAGAAGAAAACGGCCAGGCCATTCCAGACCATCTGCCGCGTCGGCGACACCAGCCACCAGCGTCTCCCCTTCCGTCTTGATGACCAGCTGACCGGCTGGATGCTGAAACACCGCGCCCCCCTGCTGATCAATGACATGGGCAACGACCGCCGCTTCGCGACCGGTGAGGGCGACCTTTTTTCTGTTCTCTCGCTGCTGTGCGCGCCCATGGTCTGCAAAGGCAAGATGACCGGCCTGCTCGTGGTCTTCAACAAGAAGGCCGAAGCTGGGTTCAGTGCCGACGACCAACGCCTACTGGCCATCATTGCCAGCGAATCGGCCCAGGTCATCGATAACGCCCGCCTGGCCGACAAAGAAAAGACGCTGCTGCACATGCAGGAAGAGCTGCGCCTGGCCTATGAGATCCAGTACAACCTCCTGCCCGACGAACCGCCGCGCCTGGCCGGCTACGACATCGCCGGCAAAAGCATCCCGGCCAAAGAGGTCGGCGGTGATTATTTTGACTTCCTGGCCGTTGGCGAAAATAGTTTGGCTTTCTGCCTGGGCGACGTCTCGGGCAAGGGGCTGCCGGCGGCCCTGCTCATGGCCAACCTGCAGGCGGCCGTGCGCAGCCAGGCCATGGCCGGCACCTCGCTGACCTCCTGCCTGGAGCGCGCCAACTCGCTGCTTTTCCGCAACACCAGCCCGGAAAAATTCGCCACCCTGTTCTTCGGCTGCCTGGACACGGCCGGCCATGTCCTTCAATACTGCAACGCCGGCCACAACCATCCGTTCCTGATCGGAAAAGAAACTGAACCATTGCGCCTGAGCGCGGGAGGTTTGGCCCTGGGCTGCTTCGAATCGTTCCCCTTTGAAGAATGCCAGGTGCCGATGAATCCCGGCGACTGGCTGGTCGTGTTCTCCGACGGCATCAGCGAGGCCGTCGACGAAGCCGGCGATGAATTCGGCGAAACCCGCTTAAGTGAACTGGCCGCCGCCAACCGCGACGCCTCGGCAGCGGAATTGATCGAAAAGATCCTGCAAAGCGTGGGCGCCCATGCCGGCGACCGGCCGCAGCATGATGACATGACCCTGGTGGTGCTCAAAAGGCTAACATGATCGGTAAAATCATATCCCATTACAAGATCATAGAAGAGATCGGCCGTGGCGGGACCTGTCCGCCCGGCCTGAGGACACCAGGTCATGATAGGTAAAACCATTTCCCATTATAAGATAATTGAAGAAATCGGCCGTGGCGGAATGGGGGTAGTGTACAAGGCCGAAGACACCTTGCTCAAGCGTCTTGCCGCCCTGAAATTCCTCCCTCCGGAAATGACTCGGGATCCGGCGGCCAAAGAGCGTTTCGTCCTGGAAGCCCAGGCCGCATCAGCTTTAAACCACGCCCACGTAACCACGATCTACGGCATTGAAGAGAGCCCGGAAGGGACATTCATCGCCATGGAATTTGTGGAAGGTCAGACCCTTAAAGAACTAATCGCCGTTGACCGTTCACCGTCTACCGGACACCCTTTACCGATTTCCCAAGTCCTCGACATCGCCATCCAGGTAGCCGAAGGCCTGGCAGCCGCCCACGAGAAAGGGATCGTTCACCGGGATATCAAAGCGGACAACATCATGCTCAGCGCGCGCGGGCAGGCCAAGATCATGGACTTCGGGCTGGCGAAATTGAAAGGCGCGGAAAAACTGACCCAAACCCGCTCCACCCTGGGCACGCTCGCCTACATGTCGCCCGAGCAGGCCAAGGGTGAGGAAGTGGACTTACGCAGCGACCTGTTTTCCTTCGGAGTCGTGCTGTACGAATTGCTGGCCGGCCGGCTACCCTTTGCCGGAGAGTACCAGGCCGCCGTCATCTATGCCATCATCAACGAAGATCCGCAGCCCGTGGCTCGCTACAACTCGCACGTCTCGGCGGAGTTGGAGTGCATCGTGGGCAAGGCCCTGGCCAAGGACCGGGAAGAGCGGTACCAGCACGCCGACGAGCTACTCGCCGATTTGCGCCGCGAAAAGAAAAAACTGGAATACGTGAAAGCGGGACTGGTCATCCCGGAGAAAGCCGGCCCGAAATCCAAGCATAAAATGCTGCCTTTAGCGCTAGCCGCCGCGGCCGTTGCGGTTCTGGTGCTGTTCATCCTTATCTTTTCCCCCTTCAAAATACGGTTCGACCCTCAGCAGACCGTCCAAGCGGGAGAAAACTCCCTGGCCGTCATGTATTTCGAGAACATGCAGGACCCGGCCGACAAAAACAGGATCGCCCAGATGATCACCGCCCTGCTGACCACCGGCCTCTCCGACTCCCCCCGCTACATCCAGGTAGTGAGCAGCCAGAGGCTCTTTGACATCCTCAACCTCCTCGGCAAAGGTGATTTGCATGTCATCGATAAGACAGTCGCCTCGGAAATCGCCCGCAAGGCGGGCGTGCAATGGATGGTGACCGGGAAAGTGCTCAGCACCGAGCCGAATATCGTCTTGATCTCGGAGATATCGAACGTCGCGACCGGCAAGATCCTGGCCACCCAGAGGGTGAACGGAGCCCCCGGCGAGGATCTGTTCGCTGTGATCGATAAATTGAGCCCGCAGGTGGTGAAGGCGCTGGCGCTCCCCGAGCAGGCGCAGAATGAGCTGGGAAGACCCGTGGCCGAGGCGACCACCCACTCCGAGGACGCCTATCGTTCCTACCTCGAAGGGCTCGAGAACTTTTACAAAGGATATACTTTTGAAGCGGAGAGTGATTTCGCAAAAACGTTGGACTACGATCCCGCTTTCGCCATGGCTTACTATAGGCTGGCGGTCATCAAGCTTATCGATGAAGAGTACCGTGAGGCCAAAACCTATATCGCCCAGGCGACCAAGTATTCGGCCAACATGACTCAGTGGGAAAAACTCTATCTCGAAGGGCTGGCGGATATCGCAGCGGGCCAATACGAGCGAGGGATAAAAACGATCAGGGAAATCACCAGCCGATTCCCCGATGAGAAAGAGGCGTTCTTCTGGCTCGCTTATATATACAGACAAAACCTTTATAACCCGGAAGAAGCGATCAGCTGCCTGAACAAGGCCATCGCCATCGACTCCAACTACAAATTCGCCTACAACCATCTAGCCTACTCCTACAACGACTCGGGAGATTTCGAAAAATCGCTCTGGGCCATCAACAAATACATATCCCTGGCTCCAGGCGAAGCCAATCCCTATGACAGTCGGGGAGACCTGTATGCCTACAACGGGCGGCTCAATGAGGCGATAGAATCGTATAAAAAAGCGCTGGCCATCAAGCCAGACTTTTTGGTTTCCCTGTACAAGATAGGGATTCTGCATCTTTTCAAAAAAAAATACGCTGAAGCCGAGAGTGTTTTCAAGAAGCTTGCCACCTCCAAATATCCCACAAAGTCCGCGCTGGCTATAATCCCGATTTATCAAGGAAAGCTCAAACAGGGATTGACTGTTCTATCCACCATCATGGCCGCCTACCGAGCAGAGCAATATGCCGGATCTGAAACAGGGTACTGTCACATCAATAAAGCTGAGATCCATGAGGAGCGGGGCGAATTAGGCCTGGCCATCGAGGAGACCAAGACGGGAATGGAAATTTTCAAACAAGCCGACCCCGATGCTCCTCTTTGGTTTCGCGACTATTACGCCTATCTTCTATCCAGGAACGGCAAATGGGCTGAAGCCGAAGCCGTGGTCCGGGAATTGAAAACGGAGAGCGAAATAAATTGGGAGATCAGGTTCATGTATTGGCGGGCAGAGGGGGCCCTGGCCTTGGCAAGGAACGACCTCAAGGGTGCCCAAACCTATTTCGAAAAGGATAAGACGAATGATTTTTGGGGCGCTTATCTCCTGGCCCGTACAGATCTGCAGCTGGGTGCACTGGACAAAGCGGTGGCAATAATGGAAAAAGCCCTCACCCGCTACAACTATGAGAGGTTCTACGAACCAATTCTCGCTGCAAAAGCCTATTATCTTTTGGGACAGGCGTACGAGAGATCGGGGTGGAAAGACAAGGCGATCCAGAAATATGAAGAGTTTCTGGATATATGGAAGGACGCCGACACTGGCTTGCCCGAAGTCACCGACGCCAGGCAAAGGCTGGCCAAACTAAAAAAACTATGATCGGCAATATCATTTCCCATTACCGCATTTTGGAGAAGATAGGAAGTGGAGGTATGGGAGAAGTATTCCTGGCAGAGGACACCAAGCTCAAGCGCCAGGTGGCGTTGAAATTCCTGCCGCGGCAGATGACGGCCGATCCGGAAGCAAAGCAGAGGTTCGAGCGTGAAGCCCAAGCAGCAGCTGCATTGAACCATCCCAACATCGTCACCGTCTATGAGATCGGCGAGCACGAGGACCAGGTGTTCATCGCCATGGAATAT
>JALHTJ010000146.1 GCA_022865785.1 Candidatus Aminicenantota bacterium | reverse complement strand
TTTTTAAACGCCCTGATGGAAATCCGCGGCACCCAGACCATAACCGATCCCAGTCCGGAAGAGAAGTTCCAGGCCTTGAAGCGTTACGGCCGCGATCTGGTGCAGCTGGCGCAGGAAGGGAAGTTGGACCCGGTCATCGGACGTGATGAAGAAATCCGCCGCGTGATGCAGGTGCTGGTACGCCGCACCAAAAACAATCCGCTTTTAATCGGTGAAGCCGGCGTAGGCAAAACAGCCATTGCCGAAGGATTAGCTTTACGGATTGTTCAGGGTGACGTTCCGGAAATGCTTAAAGATAAAAAAATAATCACTTTGGAGATCGGTTCGCTTCTGGCCGGAGCCAAGTACCGCGGTGAATTCGAAGAGCGGTTGAAAGCCGTGATTAAAGAAGTAACCGAGTCGGATGGGCAAATCATCCTTTTTATCGATGAACTGCATACCATTATCGGTGCCGGAGCGGCGGAAGGGTCTGTAGACGCTTCCAATATGCTCAAACCTGCCCTGGCCCGCGGCCAGTTACGGGCGATCGGCGCCACCACCCTGAACGAATACAAAAAATACATTGAAAAGGACCCGGCCCTGGAAAGGCGCTTCCAGCCCGTGTTGATCAAGGAACCCACGGTGGAAGAAACCATTTCCATTCTCAGGGGGCTGAAGGAAAGGTACGAAATTCACCACGGCATCAAGATCACCGACGCGGCCCTGATCGCCGCGGCCACCCTGTCCCATCGCTATATTACCGACCGTTTCCTCCCCGACAAAGCCATTGACCTTGTCGACGAATCCTCAGCCAAACTGCGCATCGAAATGGATTCGCTTCCCGAGGAACTGGATGAATTGGAACGCCGGATAACCCAACTGGAAATCGAGCGCCAGGCTTTGAAAAAAGAGGGTAGCCGGGACGCAAAAGATAAGTTGAAGGTGTTGCTGGACGACCTCGACTCGCTGAAAATCAAACGCGACAAGATACGCGGCCATTGGCAAAAGGAAAAAGACCTGCTGCACCGGCTGCGCGACCTGAAAGAGCAAGCCGACAAGCTTCGTCTCCAGCAGCAGGATGCCGAAAGGCGCAACGATTACGAACTCGCCTCGCAGATTCAGTACGGCAAACTGCCCGAAAACGGCAAGGAGAGCGAGACGGTTCAGAAAAAGCTTTCCCTGCTGCAAAAGGAAAAGAAGATCCTGACCGAGGAGATCACCGAGGAGGATATCGCCGAAGTCGTCTCCAAGTGGACGGGCATTCCGGTCAGCAAGCTGCTGGGCGGCGAGAAACAGAAGCTGCTTGAAATGGAAACCATATTGAAAAAGCGGGTGGTTGGCCAGGATGAAGCCGTGGAAGCGGTTTCGCGCATATTGCGCCGCTCCCGGGCCGGGCTGCAGGACCCGCACCGCCCCCTGGGATCATTTATTTTCCTGGGACCGACCGGAGTGGGCAAGACCGAGCTGGCCAAAACGTTGAGCGACTTTATTTTCAACAGCGAAAAGGCCATGGTGCGCATCGACATGTCCGAATACATGGAAAAGCATTCTGTGGCCAAATTGATCGGCGCCCCGCCCGGGTATGTCGGATACGATGAGGGCGGCCAACTGACCGAGACGATCAAGAGAAAGCCTTATTCCCTGATCTTGCTCGACGAGATCGAAAAAGCGCACAGCGATGTGTTCAATATCCTGCTGCAGATACTGGAAGACGGCCGGTTGACCGACGGCAAGGGCAAAACCGTCAATTTCACCAACACCATCATCATCATGACCTCCAACCTGGGATCAGAGATCATCCAGGCACATAGAGATTACCAGGAAATGAAGAGCAAATTAAACGAATTGCTTTTCCAATATTTCAAACCGGAATTTTTGAACCGCATCGACGAGATCATCACCTTCAAGTCCCTGACACCCGAAAACATCCAGGAGATCGCCAAACTGCAGATCGAACACCTGCGCCGGCTGCTGGCCGCGCAAAAGATTGAAATGACCATTTCCCAGGCGGCTCTGGCCCGCCTGGCCGAGACCGGCTTTCACCCCTCGCTGGGCGCACGTCCATTACGCCGCGTCATCCAGCAGGAGATCCAGGACAAGCTGGCCATGATGATCCTGGAAGGCCGCCTGCTGCCCAATTCTACCGTGCATATCGAATTTAAAAAAGAGCAATTCGAGTTCAACTGAGGGCGGCCAAAAGTGACGCTGGGCGCCGTTAAAATTTAATTGTTATAAAGTAAACTATTTACAAGAAACAGCCAAACATGATAAAATACGGTTTAGCCAAAGTAACTACAAAAAGGAGGTATGCGCTATGGCTGATAAATCATTCAACGCTTTCAAAATGGCCCAGCAACAATTCGATAATGTTGCCGAGAAACTGGACCTGGATCAGGCAACCAGAGACCTGTTGAGAACCCCGCTGAGAGAATATCACTTTTCCATCCCGGTCAAATTGGACGACGGGACGGTCAAGATCTTTCAGGGCTTTCGCGTGCAGCATAACGATTCCCGCGGTCCCTGCAAGGGCGGCATCCGCTTCCACCCCCAGGAGACCATTGATACTGTCAAGGCCCTGGCCACCTGGATGACCTGGAAGTGCGCCGTGGTCGACATTCCGCTCGGCGGCGGTAAGGGCGGGGTAATTTGCGATCCTCATAACCTGTCCATGCGTGAGCAGGAACAGATCTGTCGCGGCTGGGTCCGGCAAATCGCCCGTAATGTCGGCCCGTTGCAGGATGTCCCGGCTCCAGACGTCATGACCAATGCCCAGCATATGATCTGGATGATGGACGAATATGAAAAACTGACCGGAGCCAAATACCCCGGCTTCATCACCGGCAAGCCGGTCGGCATGGGCGGCTCCCTGGGCCGCACCGAAGCCACCGGATTCGGTGTCGTTTACACCCTGCGCGAAGCGCTGAATGAATTGGGCATAGACATCAAGACCACCAGCGCCTCTTTCCAGGGATTCGGCAATGTTTCGCAATATGCTGTCAAGCTATACCAGGAATACGGCGGCAAAGCGCTTTGCGTTTCCTGCTGGGACCAGAAAGAAAACAAGTCCTTTTCATTTATAAAAAAAAGCGGCATCGATCTTGAGCAGCTGCTCAGCATCACCGACAAGTTCGGCGGCATCGACAAGGGCAAAGCCAAGGAGCTGGGCTACGAAGTGGCCGACGCCGAGGCCTGGATTAAGCAGGAAGTCGACATTCTGATCCCATCGGCCCTTGAGAACCAGATCAATGCCGAAACCGTCGAAAGAATCTCCGCCAGAGTGAAAATAATCGTCGAAGGGGCCAACGGCCCGACCACTCCGGAAGCCGACCAGGTGTTAGAGAAAAGAAACATTTTTGTCATCCCCGATTTCCTGGCCAATGCCGGCGGGGTCACCTGCAGCTACTTTGAACAGGTCCAATGCAACATGAACTACTTCTGGACCAAGGAAGAGGTCCTGAGCAAGCTGGACAACATCATGACCTCGGCTTTCCACGCGGTGTACGGCTTGGCCGTGAAGAAAAAAGTTTTCATGCGCGACGCTGCCTACATGATCGCCGTTTCCCGCGTCGCCGAAGCATGCAAGCTGAGAGGCTGGGTATAATTAATTGTTAGGTTAAGCAGGGGGTGTCGCAAAAGCACCCCCTGTTTTTTTAGGGGCAAGGGAGGCAATTAAAATGGCGGATCAGCAAAATTCGATCGACAAATTACTCAACGATATGCGGGAAAGGGCCAAGGAATTGAATTGTCTTTACCAGATCGAAGAACTTCTGACCAAGACCCACTTGCCCCTGGCCGAAATTTTCAAGCAGATCATCCAAACTGTCCCTTCCGGATACCAATTTCCCGATATTTGTCAAGTTAAAATCATATACGATGGCATTGCTTACCAAACTCCAAATTTCCAGTCTTCCATGCGAACCCAAAATATCCCCATCAAAGTGGAAGAAAGTGTCGCCGGCAGTATTGAGGTTTCCTATACTAAAGAGGTCCCGCAAACGGAAAACAGCTACTTCCTCAAGGAAGAACACAAACTGCTCAACACCATCGCCGAACGCATTGGCCGCACCATCCTGCACTTGAAACTGGAAAAGGTTTCCAAGGAATGGCAAACGGCAAAAAAAGACCTCAGTGAAAAAAATAAAAAAGAATGGATGGTGATCATTGATCTGCTGCGCAGCACCGACCAGAATCTGTATTTCCACCTGGGCCGGAAAATGATTTATTATCTCTTTTGGAACGGGGTGAAGGAAGCCAAAGAGCTGCTGAAATCACTGAGCAAGGACCAGGCCGCCAGCCAGACCGAAATGAGCGACGATGTTAACCGGCCAAGTCAAAAGAAATCACATTTGGAAACACTGGCCCTGGGGGACGAAACTTTTAAAATCGCCGCCAAATATCTCACTGGCCAGGAAATACTGACCCGCTTGCAAAAATGGATCCAGGAGGAAAAGGCCAGTTTTCTGATACGAACCATCAACAATATCGACCTGCCTTTGGCGGAAATCATCAACGTCATTACCCAGTTCCACTATATTACCGGGGGCAATTACGACCTGTCGGAACCCACGGAAAAAGGGCTGCGCGTATCGCTGATTCGCCGTTTTTTTTCGGATCAATTGGAATTCATCACCGTCGCCAAAAACCATATCGAAGTACGTCACTTTTACGATTTGATTCAAAGGATCATTTACCCGCTCAACGGCTATGGACGATTGGGCGGAAAAAGCGCCGGCTTGTTTCTGGCCCAGCAAATATTGACCAAACCAGGCGAACATTCAGAGGCTCTGGCCAATCTGAAATTTCCCAAAACCTGGTATATTTCCACCGATACCACCCAACATTTTCTTGATTACAACAATCTGGAAGAGGTGGTGGAACAAAAATACAAGGAGATCGACCAGATACGCCTCGAATATCAAAATGTGATCCAACTTTTAAAGAACTCTCATTTCCCGCCAGAAATTATAAAAGGATTGTCGGTGGCGCTCGATGACCTGGGCGACAAGCCCTTGATCGTACGCAGTTCAAGTCTCCTTGAAGATCGTATGGGTACTGCTTTTTCGGGAAAATATAAAAGCCTTTTCCTGGCCAATAAGGGAAGCAAAAGTGAAAAGCTGGAGGCTTTGACCGACGCCATCGCCGAGGTTTATGCATCTATATTCAGTCCCGATCCGATCGAATACCGCGTGGAAAGGGGTCTCCTGGATTTCCATGAAGAAATGGGCATCATGATCCAGGAAGTAGTGGGAGAAAAGGTCGGCGATTACTTTTTCCCTGCTTATGCCGGGGTCGCCTTCAGCAACAATGAATTCCGCTGGTCGCCGCGGATCAAGAGGGAAGACGGCCTGGCCCGGATCGTCCCCGGCCTGGGCACCCGGGCCGTGGACCGGGTAAGCGACGATTACCCTGTATTGATATCTCCTGGAATTCCCAACCTGCGCGTAAACGTTACCGCCGAAGATACCATGCGCTATTCTCCCAAGCGCATAGATGTCATAAACCTGAAAACCTGCACTTTTGAAACCAAGGGAATCCCGGCCCTTTTAAAAGAATGCGGCAGCGAATACCCCATTATAAATAAAATCGTCTCTATTTACGAAGATGACCATATTTATCCCCCTTCAGCCATCAACCTCGATTTCAACAAGCAAAATCTGTTCGTTACTTTCGAAGGCCTGATCTCCCGCACCCCGTTTGTCAAACAACTGCAAACCATGCTTACAACATTGCAGGAAAAAATGGGTACCCCGGTGGACATCGAGTTCGCTGCGGATGGAAAAAATCTGTATCTGCTGCAATGCCGGCCGCAAAGTTCAACGGCCGGGAACGTGGCTAGCCCCATACCCAGGGATATCGCCCCGGACCGCGTTATTTTTTCGGCCAACCGCTACGTTTCCAACGGCAAATTGCCCGATATCACCCATATTGTTTATGTCGATCCCGACAAGTACAGCCAACTGGAAAAAAACGAAGAGATGATGGAGATCGGGCTGGCAATTGGAAAACTCAACAGTTTGCTTCCCAAGCGGCAGTTCGTTCTGATGGGACCGGGTCGCTGGGGCAGCCGCGGCGATATCAAACTGGGAGTTCCGGTCACCTATTCAGATTTCAACAATACCGCCGCTTTAATTGAAATCGCCCGGAAAAAAGGCAACTACGTGCCGGAATTGTCATTCGGTACCCATTTTTTCCAGGATCTGGTTGAAGCGTCGATACGTTACATCCCATTGTATCCCGATGATCCTGGCATAGAATTCAATGAAAAATTTCTCCTTGGTTCACAAAATTATTTGCCCGATATCTTGCCTGAATTTGCCGCCCTTGCCGATACGATCCATGTGATCGACGTTCCCCAGATAACGGGCGGGAAGGTTTTGCGGGTATTAATGAACGCCGACCTTGGCGAAGCCCTTGGTTTTCTGGCTACACCGAACTCGGTTTCCGACCTTGCCCAAGATAAAAAAGAGCCGTCAGAAGCCGCCAGCGACGATCATTGGCACTGGCGCCTGCGCATGGCCGAAAGAATGGCCGATCTGGTGGATGGTGCTCGTTTTGGCGTCAAGGCCATGTACGTGTTCGGCAGCACCAAGAACGCCACGGCCGGCCCCGGGAGCGACATCGATCTCCTCATCCATTTTCAGGGTTCTGAAAAACAAAAGCAGCAGTTGGTTCTATGGCTGGAAGGCTGGAGCCTGTGTCTTGCCGAAATCAATTTTTCCCGGACCGGGTACAAATCTGACGGTTTGCTCGATTACCACCTGTTAACCGATGAAGATATTGCCAAAAAAACCAGCTACGCGGTAAAAATCGGGGCGGTCACCGATGCGGCCCGGCCCTTGACCCTTAAAGCGCAATAAGCGAATAATATCAGAGCAGCCTGCGGATCGCTTGGCTGGGATCCTGGGGATCAAAAAAAACAACTGCCAATTCCGCACCGTCATGGGCAGCTGAAAAGCAGAATGTCCGGCCGATCTTTTCCTGCCAGGATCCGGTCAAGCGGGCCGATTCGTGCACATGGCCGTGCAGGGTAACCAGGGGTTGACGGGCTTCGATGAAGCGCCTGATGGCAATGCTGCCCACGTGAACGTCCAGCGGGGCATTATCGACCTGGCAGCCATCCAGGGCAGCACGATCCAGGTGCGTCTGATATGGGGGGGAGTGAAAAAGAAAAACAGCTTTGGTCAATACGTCCTGCCCGGCAAGCTTTTCCAGATCCTCCTGAATGGTCGGGAAACCAGATTCATTTTCCGGCAAATCGACACTGAACCGTCCCTCTTCGGGTGGGATTGAACCCGGATCCACAAAACGGGAAACATCGTATCGCTCCCAATCTTTTAAGGTGAAAGGGGTAGGGGGGACACACGAATAGCCATAAATGGGATATTCATCAAAATAGGTTTTCCGGAAATGCATGTAATCCCAGAGATTTTCGTTTTTATTTAAACAAAGCGCTGCTTCCTGGCTGCGGGCATCATCATTGCCCAGGATCAAAAAGAAACGCGGATATTTTTTTTTAAGAAGCACTCGCAAACTACGAAGCTCAGGCAGAAGAAAATCATTCACAAAGTCATCTTGGCCAAAGCGCTTACTCCCGAACAGCAGGGAACCGGAAGGCAAAAGGTCTCCACCCAAAAAAATCGCCTTGGGATTTTCCTGTCTGATCAGCGAAAAAAGTTTACGGTAGCAATCGATCCTACCATGCAGGTCGCTGACAAACACAAACGGATGACCGCTCATTTGCTCAAGGCGCCGGGAGTACGGGCTTTAAAATCACACCTTGGCTTTTACGGCCATCGATCCTAACCGTAATTGGCTGCGGCAAACAGACATGCTTCAAGAATGTGGTTTCAGCGGTTACGGGCAGCGTTTCCAGCCAGGTCCAATCAATGAACCCATGGGCGCGATCCAGGGGAACCGTAAAATAGCCGATACGCAAAGAGGTCATGTTTTGAAAAAAATGCGATCCTTGAGAGGGATCCACGTTCATATTGGGCAAGCTCGCCTCGACCACAACCTTTACGCCGCTGATCTGGCTCCACTTTACCGGAATACCCAGCCAGGGGTCGGTGCTTCCCCAACGCCCGGGGCCTATCAGCAAGTATGGGGTGCCCGCTTGCTGCAGGCTGGAATTGAGTTTTCCGACATCTACAGCGATTTGCGGATTTTTAGCGGCGTCGAACCCATCGGGCTTCACAAACACGATATCGCGAATGGTTTGCGAAATACCGTTCCCTAAAACCCGGTCGCTGAAACAGAAAGCCAATTCTTTCTGCTGGTCGTCCAATTCCACTTTCACAAGTTCATCCTGAACGACCAGAGGTCTGACCTGCAGGATGCTGAACTGACCGGGAAGTGCATTCTGGGCATCAAGAATCGCCGCAAATTCCATCTCGACCGCGCAATTCATGGCTTCACTGCTCAATTTCAGCAGGTCGATCAGTATCTTGGCCAAGGGAAAAACATCATTTTTCAAAATGTGGGCAAAATTGACGATCCTTGGTCCAGAAAAACTGATGCCATCATAAACGGCGTCATTTTCCCGCGAATAAGTTGAGGCCAGAAATTGCAAAACACCATCCGCTTCCGCCTTGTCCAACCCGAGTTTGACCAGGTACTGGTCTTCTTCCAAAAAGGCGATCGAAGCCACATGATGCATGGCGATGGCATAAAAATCACGCTGGGAAAAATTGAACATGTCCTTGACCGAAGTGAACTGCGGCAGGATGCCGGCGAAAGCCGGTGTGAACCGCAGGGAAACCCCACCGTCGACGACGGTTTTTCCGAGTCCCAAGGCAACATTGACCACACCATCTTCGGGCTTGGCCTGGCCGACCGGATAATAATTATAGGAACGGGCCACCCCGGAAAATTCGGGATAAAAACTTTCCCGGTACAATTTGCCCACTACCGGCTGTATAACCACCGCCATTTTTTCATCTTCAATGCGGTGCGGCGTGCTTTTGATATAGGATTTGGCCTGGCGGAAAAAAGTCGAGGCAAAAACAAACTTAATGGCGTTAATCAGGTTGAGGAAACGGATATCGTCGCCAGCCTGGTCGTTGGGAAGCATTTTTGTGGCATAGATGCCGGCAAAAGGTTGATACAGGGAATCTTCCAGTAAACTTGAAGAACGCACGGCCAGGGGGACTTTGACATTTTTTATGAAATCGCGCAGATCGCCGACTATTTTGCCGGGTAAACTGGCTTTGATGAAAAGGTTGGCCATATGGTTATCGGAATGGTCGGCAACCGCAGCAGGCAGCAAATCGTTCTCTTTAATAAAATCATCGAACACATCGGTCCCCAGCACAACGGTGCGGGGTATGGAAACAGTCACGCCGGGATATTTCCCCTGATCAAAATATTTCGCCAGAATCCGGTCCATAAAAGCCAGGCCGCGGGCTTTGCCGCCAATGGAGCCACTGCCGATCACGCTGAATTGAGAATAGTCTTCATGAAAAAAACGGGAATAGGTCACGATCGAACCGCGGCGGCTGGCGCTGCGAAAATCAGAAATGATCTTTTTTAAATCGCTGCCCAGAACGGCTCCGGGTTGGGGATCCTGAAGCAAATAGTTTTGCACCGCATCGGCCAGGGCAAATTCCGTCCTGGCCCGCAGCCAGCGGTCAAGATCGCCCCGGGCTAGGGCCACAGCCAGAACATCCTCCGGCAGACCGGTAAGCGCCTTGAATAACTGATTGATATCGGCGATTCGCGTCTCATTTGCAGTCCGTGCATCGCTCAGCACCAGGTCGCCAAAACCGAATGAAATCGATAAAAAATTACTCAGATCACGCAGCAATGTAAATGAATTCTTTGATATGAACTTTATCCCGGCCTTGGCAGCCATCAATTCCGCTCCCGCATCGCTGGATTGCAACAAAATGGGGAGGTGGGGCTTATCGGCAAGGACTTTTTTCACAAAATGGATCCCGGCTTTTGGATTCACAACCTTGTTCCGGGGAAAACTGGCGTCGGTGATAATTCCCAGCAGGTTGTTTTTAAATTGCTCGAAAACCATTTCCGCTTCTTCGTAGGTCGTGGCCAAATGTACCCTGGGTCGGGCGTTTTGACGCAGAAGTTTTTGAGAAAAAGTCAGGTCTTCTTTAAGTAGATTCTCGGTCAAATTACGCAAAACCGAAAAGATAAGCGGCATATAGGAAGAATAAAAATCAATGGAATCTTCAATAAGCAAAATGTTTTGCACCCCGACAACCTGGGTGTCGTTGGCGGCATTCTTACGGTCTTCAATGAATTGGATAATGCCCAATAATATATGCCCGTCTCCCTGCCACACAAATATCCGTTCCAGTACAGTACCGTCATCCATTTCCAAAAGGCGTTTCAGTTCCGGGGTATTATAGGCCAGACCGATCACAGGGAGTTCGGGTTCGATCTCTTTTACCTGACGGCCAAATGTAAAAGGATCCATATCGCCAAGCCGCATAACTGCGACAATCAGGTCGAATTTTTCAGTTTTTATCAATTTGAGGGCGTTTTCTCCCCCGCTTACCCTGACAAAATGCGGAATATAGCCCAAGTTCCATTGCTGGTAGGTTTTTGAGAGCAACTCATGCAGTCGGCCATCTTCTTCCAGCATGAAATAATCATAAAGACTGGCCACTAATAATAATTTTTTAACTTTATAGGGCATAAGTTTGTTTATATTATCAATTGGAAATTCATTGGAAATTGAAAAATCAGCCGTGCCGCCAAGCCGATCGCAAACAGAATTCGTCAAAATTTCCTCCTTTCAGAATGGATGCGGATCAGCGAGCGACGCAATCCGTGCTCTGTGGAAAGACCGCTGATTCAATTGTCACCATATTTGTTCTGAATGGCCCGGATCACTTCATAAATTGAAAAAAACACGTCAACCAATTCAGGATCGAAATGTTTGCCTTTTTGTTCTTGCAAATATCGTATGACCTTTTCTTCGGGCCAGCAGTCCTTGTAAATTCTTTGCGAAGTCAAGGCGTCGTATACGTCCGCAAGGGCCACAATCCTGGCGAACAAAGGGATTTCACACCCCTTTTTCCCCAGGCCGGGAGCCCGGGTTTCGCAAAAAATATCATCAACCTTTCCCGGATAACCGCTGCCATCCCATTTTTCATGATGATTCAAAGCGATTTCGGACGCCATGTCATCCCAGTCCGAAGTGGAATTTTTAAAAAGCCTGGCGCCCAGAATGGCGTGCCGCTGTATTTGAAAATACTCTTCGTTGCTCAACGGACCGCTTTTTTTCAACAATGTATCAGAAATCGCCACCTTACCGACGTCATGCAGCATGGCGGCGATGCGCAAAACATCCCTGATTTTTTTTATTTCGGCCTCGTTCACATTATGGTTAAACGCCCACTTGGAATAGATTTCGATCGAATACGCTCCGACCCGGTTGACGTGGTTACCGGTCTCTTCGGGATCACGCATTTCAGCGATGCTGATCATGCGCAAAATAATTTCCCTGGTCATCTTGGCTTTTTCAATGCAGCCGGCCGCATGATTGGCAAAATAGGCAACCACCAATTCGTCTTCACTGCGGAAGGGAACCGCTTCTTTTTGGTCATTCAGAGAATTGATGATCTGCATCACTCCAATCAAGCGGTTCTGACTGGCGATCAGTGGAACTGTTAAAACTGAGCGGGTATGATAAGAAGCATGTTGATCAAATGAGCGGTTGAATCCATAGGGCAAGGATTCATCAAGCTTATAAGCATCGGCGATGATCAAGGGTTTTTTGGTCATGGCCACATAGCCGGCCATGGACTTGTCATTAATGTCAATTGCGTGATTTTGATAGAGATATTTTTTGCCGCTCTCTTTTTGGATCAGTGTTTCGTTTTGCACGTAATTGATGCGCAGTTTCTGGTTCTCCAGCAGATAGATAGACCCGGCATCGGATCTTGAGAAACGCCGTGCTGCAAGCAAAACCCGGTCTAAAAGCGAGTCGATATCTTTGATCTGATTAAGGTCTTCGGTGATTTCTAAAATTGCCGCAACTTTGTTTTTATTTAAACCGCTTATCATGATCGTTTGGCAAACATTATACGATTCCCCCCCGCTGTCGTCAATATCCGCGGCTTAAAAAGACGCAAGAAGCGGGTATGGTTGCCAAGCCAAAACCCTTTGCGCTACAATAAGATCATGAGCAAAACCGGTTATCTTGATTTTCACTGCCATTTGGACGATCCGTGTTTCGAGAAAAATCGCTGGCATTTGATCGACCAATGTTTTTCGCTTGGCTTTGCAAAACTGGTCACGGTTGCCGATCCTTTCAACGTTCAATCAATTGAAAAAACGGCGGAAATGCTTGCTTATCATCCAGATATCCATGCAGTTATCGGTGCTCATCCCCATCAGGCGGACAGCTATTCAACTGAAATCGAAAAGAGCATGGTTGCTTTTTATCAGCAATTTAAAATATTTGCCGTCGGCGAAGTTGGGCTTGATTATCACTACAATTTTTCAAAGAATGACAACCAGATCAATGTTTTTAAAAGACAGATCGCCATTGCCAATGAATGGTCCCTGCCGCTGGTGATCCATTCACGGAAGGCGGAAGAAACCGTATTGAAAATCCTGGACAAGGAAAAATTTCCCAATCCGGTTGTGTTTCATTGCTATACAGGGAACAAACTCGACGCGGCCGAAATATTGCAGCGGGGATATTTTATCTCGTTTTCAGGGATCATTACTTTTAAGAATGCGAACGAACTCAGGGAAATCGTGGAAATAACCCCTTTGCGGCAAATGTTCTATGAGACCGATTCTCCTTATTTGGCGCCCGAACCCGACCGCGGCAAGAGTAATTCTCCCCTGGCCGCCATGCATGTAGTCAAAAAGATCTCCGAAATAAAAAAAAACAGTATTAACGCCATAAACAGCGAAATCAACAAAAATTTTCAACGCCTGCGCAAATGAATTATTCGGCTTCTTTTTTCACTTTTTCGATGGCAACCAGGCGGTCTCCTGGTTTCAGATTGATCAATTTAACGCCTTGGGTCGCCCGGCCCTTGGAACGGACCTGGGCCGTGTCCTGTTTGTTCAGGATCCCTTTTTCCGAACTGAGGATGATTTCTCCCTCATTATCATTCAAGGTAACCAGGCCGATGACCTTGCCCAACTTTTCAGTTATTTTGATGTTGATCAATCCTTTGCCGCCGCGTTTCTGCAGACGATAGAGCGACAGATCGGATTTTTTACCAACACCATGTTCGGTGACGGTCAAAATGTATTTGTCGTTTTCAGTGATCATATCGGCGCCAACCACAAAATCATCTTTTCCCAGTTTGATGGCAATGACGCCACGCGCCCCGCGGCCCATGGGTCGCACATGCTCTTCATTGAATTTAAGAGCTTTTCCCAGGTAAGTGCCCAGAATGATGTCATTGTTGCCATTGGTGATCTGGGCTTCCAGAAGCAAATCGTCATCGGGAACTTCGGCGGCAAGGATGCCGTTGATGCGCGGCCGCGAAAAAGCAGCCAGGGAAGTCTTTTTCACGTATCCCCGTTTGGAAAACAACATCACGTATTTGTCTTCAGAAAATTCCTTTACATTGATGACCGAGCATACCTTTTCTTCGGGACTGATGCCTATCAGACGGTTAATGGGTTTTCCCCGGCCGGCGCTGTCACCTTCGGGAATATCGTAGACCTTTATCCAGAACATGCGGCCTTTTTCGGTAAACGCCAGGATATAAGCATGGGCGGAAGCAACAAAAACCCGCGAAATGACATCCTCTTCTTTAAGCCCAATTCCTTTCTTGCCCATGGTGCCCCGATTCATGCTGCGGTATGAACTGAGGGTCGTTCTTTTAATATAGCCGTTGCGGGTATAGGAAATGACAAAGTCTTCATCTTTGATCATGTCTTCGATTTTGAATTCAGACAATTGTTTTTCAACGATCTCGGTGCGGCGCTTGTCGGCAAACTGTTCTTTAACTTTCCGCAATTCTTCTTTGATCAAACTCAGTAGCATACGCTCGTTGGCCAAAAGTTCTTTAAGATAGTTTATCAATTTGATCAGGTCGATATACTCGTTTTCAAGTTTTTCGATCTCCAGCCCGGTCAAGCGGTACAGCTGCATATCCAGAATGGCATCGGCCTGCAATTGGGTCAGCGATATTTTTTCAGTGAGATTGTTCCTGGCTTCCAGGCGATTTTTTGAAGTGCGGATGATTTTAATGACCAGGTCCAACTTGCTCAGGGCAATCTTAAGCCCTTCAATGATATGGGCCCTTTTTTCGGCTTTATCCAATTCAAAAATCGAACGGCGGCGAATTATTTCCTTGCGATGGCCCAAAAAATAATTGAAATAATCTATCAGGGTGAACTGTTTGGGTTGCTGATTAGCGATGGCCAGCAATATGATGGAATAACTGCTCTGCAGCTGAGTATGTTTGAAAAGTGAATTTAAAATGACTTCCGGGATCTCATCCTTTTTTATTTCAATGACAATGCGCAATCCATCTCGATCGGATTCGTCGCGCAAGTCAGAAATCCCCTCGATGCGTTTGCCCTTGACCAATTCGGCGATGTTCTCAATTATTTTAGCTTTGTTGGTTTGATAGGGGATCTCGGTGATCACGATCTTTTGCCGCCCCTTGTTGTCAGTTTCGACCACGGCCTTGGCGCGCACGACAAAACTTCCCTTGCCTGTCTCGTAAGCAGTGCGGATCATGTTTTGTCCGAAAATATAGCCGCCGGTGGGAAAATCAGGACCGGGCATGATCTTCATTAGATCCGCAACTGTGACATTACGGTTGTCTATAAAATACGTAAAGGCTTCGATCAACTCCCCCAGGTTGTGTGGCGGGATGGAGGTGGCCATGCCCACGGCAATTCCCGAAGTGCCGTTTAAAAGCAGCATCGGCAGCAAAGCCGGGAAAATGACCGGCTCGGTCAGCGAACCGTCATAGTTGGGCACGAAATCCACGGTGCCTTTGTCCAAGTCGTTGAGCATTTCGTTGGCGATCTTCTGCAGCCTGATCTCGGTATAACGCATGGCCGCCGGGGGATCCCCGTCTATGGAACCGAAATTCCCCTGGCCGTCGACCAGCGGGTAGCGCAATGAAAAATTCTGGGCCATTCGTACCACTGTGTCGTATACCGCGACGTCACCATGCGGGTGATATTTACCGATCACATCACCGACAATACGTGCTGATTTTTTATATGCCTGATTGTAATGGGAGCCGGTCTGATGCATGGAAAAGAGGGCGCGGCGATGAACGGGTTTCAAGCCATCACGGATATCGGGGATGGCGCGGCCAATAATAACACTCATGGAATAATCGAGATAGGATGTCTGCATCTCATTTTCAATGGTTACTTCTTCAATCGCCGGTTTATACTCTTTTCCCTTGTCTTTTTCTTCCATATCTTTTTCCCTTA
The DNA here is from genome assembly GCA_022865785.1 of Candidatus Aminicenantota bacterium. Lineage (GTDB taxonomy): Bacteria > Acidobacteriota > Aminicenantia > UBA2199 > UBA2199 > UBA2199. Next base: position 5,180 of record JALHTJ010000146.1, on the reverse strand, counting down.
AATATCGAGATTTCTCACATTCAAAGCGTTTTGCAGGATGAAATCCTTACGCTTGGATGAATCGTTGCCCATCAGGGTATCAAATATTTCCTCGCATTCGTGAAGATCATTTATGTTAACTTTGAGCAGGGTCCTATTTTCAGGGTCCATGGTGGTCTCCCATAATTGATCAGGATTCATTTCGCCGAGACCTTTGTAGCGTTGGATGGATAGGCCTTTTTTTAACCTTTCAAATAAAAATGCCACCAATTCCTTGCGGTTTTCCACAACAAAATTTTCCTTGCCTATCAAAAAATAGTAAGGCGCGGGCGGAAATTCTGCGAGTTTCCCATATATATCGTGGATATCAGAAAACTCTGGCCCGGTTAAAAAAGCATGGTTAATGACTTTCAGGGTCTTTACGCCATTATATTCATACTCTATTTCCGGTGTATAGATGGCATATTCTTCGTCAAATTTTATATCCACGTTATTGCACAAAGAGTTTTTTTGCAATTGTTGGGCCATGATTTTGACTTTATTTTTGTCTTTGAAATCGCTCTCGCTTTGGACAAGTTCGATAAGTTTTTTGGTCAAAGGTCGCGGCATGCCTCTCTTATCGAGATTACTCATCAATAAATTTTTCTTGTGTACCAACCTTATGAATTTGACCAGTTTTTGACCTTTCAAAAGTTCTTCATCATAGCCTTTATTATATAAAATCACCTCGTCGCCGATTTTGCCGAACAAATAATTTTCGAGCTCCTTTTCATTTTTTAAATACACCTTGCTCTGCCCTTTTTTGATCAGGAACAAAGGGGGCTGGGCCAGGAAAAGATGACCTTTCTCGATCAGCGATTGCATTTGCCGGAAGAAAAAAGTCATGATCAGGGTGCGAATGTGCGAACCGTCGACATCGGCATCGGTCATGATCACAATTTTGTGATAGCGTAATTTTTCAACATCATAATTTTCCTTGCCGATGCCCACACCCAGAGCGGCGATCATCTTTTTTATTTCTTCATTCTCGAGCATTTTTGACGTTGAAGCTTTTTCCACATTTAGAATCTTTCCCTTCAAGGGGAGAATGGCCTGAAAGCGCCGATCCCGCCCCTGTTTGGCCGATCCCCCCGCTGAATCACCCTCCACGATATACAATTCGCTGTCTTCAGGGTTTTTGGACTGACAATCGGCCAATTTCCCAGGTAGGGTGGTATTCTCCAATAAACTCGATTTTCGGACCAGGTCTTTGGCTTTTTTTGAGGCCTCCCTGGCTCTGGCCGCCAACAAAACTTTTCCTATTATGGCTCTGGCGACATTCAGGTTTTCATCGAAATATTCTCCGAGTTTTTTGTTGACAAATGACTCCACGACCCCCTTGACATCAGAGTTTCCCAATTTGGCCTTGGTCTGGCCTTCGAATTGAGGCTCCTTGATACGGATGGAGATCACCGCGGTGAGACCTTCGCGAACATCATCACCGGAAAAAACTTCTTTATAGTCCTTAAAAAGACCGTTGGCCTGGGCAAAATTGTTGATCGTGCGTGTGATGCCCGATTTAAAGCCGGAAAGATGGGTTCCCCCTTCAATTGTATTGATGTTGTTGACAAAAGAATAAAGGGTCTCGTTGTACGATTCTATATATTGAAAGGCGATTTCGATTTCAATATCGTCTTTTTTGCTGGAGATGAATATTGGAGAATTGTGGATCCTTTCTTTTGATCCCACCAGGTATTTTACATATTCAACGATTCCGCCCTTATAATAGAAAACTTCCTTTTTATCGACGCGCTCATCGTTCAGGACGATGGTCAACCCTTGATTTAAAAATGCCAGTTCCTTCAATCTTCTCGACAAAATGCTGTAATTGAATTCAACGATTTCAAAAATTTCCTCGTCGGGCCAGAAAGTAACTTTGGTCCCCCGCTTGTTGGACTTGCCGATCTGCTTTAATTCGGATGTCGGCTTGCCGAATGCGTATTTCTGAAAATAAATTTTCCCGCCCCTCTTGATTTCCAATTCAAGTTTAGAGGCAAGGGCGTTCACGACCGATACGCCGACACCATGCAATCCGCCGGACATCTTATAGCTATCTTTGTCAAACTTCCCGCCCGCGTGCAGTGTGGTCATGACCACCTCCGCCGCCGTTTTTCCTTCTTCTTTGTGCATATCGACCGGAATGCCGCGGCCGTTGTCGTTCACCGTTACCGAATTATCAAAATGGACCGTCACCTCAATTTTGTCGCAAAAACCGCCCATGGCTTCATCGATCGAATTGTCCACAACCTCATAAACCAAATGATGCAGCCCCGACGAGCCGGTGCTGCCAATATACATGGCCGGCCTGACCCGGACTGCTTCCAATCCCTCAAGAACCTTTATATTATCTGCCGTATATGTTTTGTCCTCAAAATTGGCATTGGTTTTATCCACGATTAATTCTCCTTTTTTAGCTCAAACAAATGCCCAAATTTCTCGTTTTTTGCCACCGACGTGGCAATGATTTGAATTTTGGAAAAATGATCCATTAAAAAATTCAGGTTATTTTCATCCATGGCCGCGTCGTAATCATCAATTAGAAAAACCGGGTAATCGTTTCGCTCCTTACGGAACAAATCGATATACGCTGCAAAGATCATCATCAAATATTTTTTTTTCTCACCTGAAGAAAACAATTGCACTTTTTTTCCGGAAACCATGATATCAAAACGGTCCCGCTGGGGGCCGAGCAGGGAGCGCTTTCTGTTTATTTCCGAATTTTTTATCAGGCATAGATCGTTGAAAATTGAGTTTTCCGAAAGAGCAGCTGTTGTAAGCAGGGCGGGAAAATAATTTATTTTAAGATCGAAGCGAAATATTTCTCCAATCATATCGTTCAATTGATTTATGAAAGCCATTCTTTTTTTTACTATCTTACATCCCGATTCAGCTAAAACTGTATTCCAGCTGTTCAACTCTGAATGATTAATTGATTTTCCCAAATTTTTTAACAAATAATTCTTTTGTTTTAAAATGTTATTATAGCGCAAAACATCATGTAAGTAAAGGGAATGCACTCCATGGATGAAGCGATCCATCAGTTTTCTGAAATAGGCCATATAGTCGATATAATAATTGTAATTAGAGGAAGAGAAAAAAAGCGGATACAAGTAGTGGCTTGTTTGGGAAAAAACCGCCTTTTCGCTGTTTGCTTGCATGTAAAAGCTTTTTTCCAGGCGGGCGGTTAAAGTGTTTTCTCCTGATTTATTGAGGATTTCGGCTTTAACAAAAAATCCGGAAGCGTTGAAATTCACCAACTCCTTTTTGTTTACCGGCAAGAAAGATTTGCCGAAACCAAGTAAAAACAATGCTTCGATGACCGAGGTTTTTCCGCTGCCGTTGACACCGAAAATTAAATTTTTTTTGTCGCCAAAGTTGATTGAAAAATTGTTTAAATTTCGAAAACCGTTAATTTCTAACTTTTTAACTTCCAAGTAAAAATCAAATATTCAATGGCATGACAATGTAAATAAAGTTGGCGCCGCTCTCATCCAAAGGTTTAAACAAAAAAGAGCTTTCACTGTCGTTCAGGCCAATACTGATTTTTTCAGAGTTTATGTGAGTTAAAAAATCAAGGATAAAGTTCCCATTGAAACCGACAGCAACCGCCTTTCCTCCATATTCAATAGCGATCTCATCGTAGCCCTCGCCCTTTTCAGGTGTCGTCCTTTCCAAAACCAATTTGTTTTTGGAAAATTTAAAAACCACCCCATTGTTCCTGGTTTTAAAAATCAGTATCCTGCGCAGGGTTTGCAGCAGTTCATCGGTACGAATTACAGCTGTTTGTTCGGTTTTTTCAGGAATGACGGTTTTGTAGTTGGGAAATTTCTGATCCACAATCCGGGAACACAGGATCCTGTTTTTGTGCTTGAAAAAAAGATTGTTATTATCGAAAGCAAATTCAACTTCACCAACGTTTCCGATTTTTAAAACTTCGAGCAACGTTTTTCTGGATAGGATATATTCCATGGGATCAGAAACCGTGCTATCGGCATCGAAGAAAGAATAAGACAGGCGGTGGCCATCTGTGGCAGCCATTTCCAATTTGTTTTTCGAAATACTCATCAGGGCGCCGCCAAGATTGAATTTTAATTCAGGAGAGATGACATAATAGCAATTGTTTATCATGACTTGAAGATCCACCAATGAAAGTTTTATGGAATTGGAAAGATCGTTTACCGGCAGTTCGGGATAATCTGATGATTGCAAACCAAGCATTTTGTACTTGCATGTCTTTTTTTCATTGGTGATCAAGATTTGCAGGTCATTGTCCTCGGAAATTTCAATGTTGCCTTCCGGCATTTTGGATATCAAATCATAAAGATCCTTTCCGTTTACGGTAAAGGAACCAGAATTTTTTAAATCTACCTGAATGTTTGCCGTTAAACCGATTTCCAAATCAGTAGCCACCATTTCCAAAATCCCACCATCCATAGCGGTGAGTTTTATATTCTGTAAAATTTCCATAATGGCCTTTTTTTCAAAAATGCCCTGAAATAAACGCAGCTCACTTTCAAGTTTTGTTTTTTCCACAAAAATTTTCATATTCAACCTGCCTTATTATTAAAATTAAATAATATAATATAAAAAATAGAAGAAACAAGCAATAAGGAAAAGTGGAAAAAATTGTAAATCATTGCCAGCAATGAAATTTTTATTATTATTGAATGTTGAAAATTTGTGATTATTGTTGAAGATATCAATCGGTAAAAAATTCAACATAATAATTAACTTTTCTGGAAAAATCGTTATCATTTTGGAGTAGTTTTTCGATTTTTCTTATGGAATGGAGTACCGTTGTATGGTGTTTTCCCCCAAAGGAATTGCCAATTTCCACCAGAGGATAGCGGGTAAGTTTTTTTGCCAGATACATGGCAACCTGTCTGGGCAGGGCAATTTTAGGAGAGTTATTTTTAGATTTTAGTTCCTCAATTTTTATATCAAATTTTTCTGAAATAAATTCTTGAATGGTATCAATGGTAATGATTTTTTTTTCAATATTAATGTAGGGTTTTAGAGCTTCTTTGGCAAAAGGCAGAGTAATATTGGTTGATTGCAATTCGGAATGTTTTAAGTCGGCATAACCGAGAAGCCGGTTAAGGGCTCCTTCAAGTTTTCTTATATTGTCTTTAATTGAGGTTGCCAAAAAATAAACCACTTCA
>JALHTJ010000145.1 GCA_022865785.1 Candidatus Aminicenantota bacterium | reverse complement strand
TGAAAAAACCGGAACAATGGCTACTTCAACGGCTCGTAAAGAGGGCGGGGCTTGGCGTTGTCGCAGCATTCGGCCACCAGGCGCAGGTAGTCGGCCGGCGGCTTACGGATATAGATGCCGATCTCCCGGGGTTTCACTTCATGCTGGTCGGAGGATTCACGCGCCCAGCGGATCTCGCCTTCGAGAAATATCGAGTCCTGCCCGACCGCCAGCGCGATGCGCACCTTGTGATTGAGAGAGGGATACTGCACGGTCTGGATGCCGATGCCATGCTGGGAAACATCCTGGGTGAAACCCGGGTGCATCTCCTGGCCGCATTTGCAGAGCAGCAGTTTGCGGAAATCAACGCGCTTTTCTTCTCTTTTTTTGATCATGGTTATCCTTTCTTTTCCTAAGTATATATATATTCAAATTTCAGATATTTTCAATCAGGAAAACCGGTCATTCTATGTTCAGGTCGCGGCCTTCGATAAAACCGGGTTTTTCGATGCCGAAAGCGGCCAGCACGGTCGGTGAAATGTCGATCAGGCCCGGGTCCTTTGCCGCGATCTTGCGGTTGCAGAAAAACACGCCTGGGATCTGATCGCGGGTAAAAGCGTGGTCGCCGCTCCACATGCGGATATTGTCGGAAAACACTTCCTCACCGACATAATTCACCGCCGATTCCCAGGAAACCCGGTACCCCGCCAGATAGCCGACCACAATATCGGGAGCGTTGACCGTGTAGGGTCCGCGATAGATCTCTTCACGGATAAAGGCCGCCTTAATGGCGTTTTTTTTATGCTTTTCGTCCACCACCTTCATCAGCTTTTCCTTGATCTCTTTTTTCAGCGCCTCGGCCTCGGCGCCGGGATTGACGATACCCTGGCTTTCCCGGCCCTTGAGGTTGAGAAAGATGCCGTTCAGGCCCTGACCGTAGGCCCGAGAGCGGCTCCAATCCACGTCGGCATACCACTTGCCGCTTGTTTTTTTGCCGTCGTTCAGGACAAGGTAACCTTCCTTGTGCAGCCAGGTGTTCAGGTTAAAGCCGCGGTTGAAAGCGTTGAAGCCATGGTCGGAGACGATCATCAAAAGGTCATGCGGGCGCATTTTTTTATAAAGTTTTTCCAGAAAAGCGTCCATGCGCCGGTAGCTTTCCAAAATGGACCCGGTCACCAGCGGATCGTTGCTGGGGCGGGGCGCCGGCGAGCCGGAATCGGGCAGGTAGCGCCAGAACATGTGCTGGATGCGGTCGGTGGTTTCAAAAACCTGGATGACCAATCCGTCCTTGATCTTGGCCAGGGTGTTGAAAAAAATCTTTTCCCTCTCTTCTTGAGTACGGTAAACCTGGTCGATGAAGTTTTTTTCCGACAGGACGCGCTCATTAAGCGACCAGGTATCCTCGGCCATGCCCAGAGTGGCGAACGGACCCAGCAGCTTGGCCAGGTAAACCGAGAATATTTTCGGATGTGAAACCGGCATGGACGGCTTTTCCGGGTCGATGTTGATCGGCGACAGGTAGAGTTTCAAGGGTGCGACGTCTTCCAGCACCCATTGGGCGATACCGGCCACCCCGATCAGTCCGGCCTTGAAATCCAGCTTGACCCAGGGGGACAATTGGTTCTGCCCCAACTTGATCTTTTCCTTGCCAACCGCGATCTCAACGCTCTTGTTTTCGCGATCCAGGGTCAGGGTGAAGGGAATCTCCAGCGGCGGGTTGCCTTTGCGGAAAGGGTGCCCCGGCCCCTTGATCCGGCCGCTGAAACGATCGCCCCCCAGTGGCCGCAGTGATTCAAAAACACCGTCGGAAATGTCGTAATTTTCGGCCGGGCCGTCGGAATAGAAACTGAAGCTCCCCTGCGTACCGCGCAGATCCGGCGTACCCAGGCCGGACAGCATGGAACCGTAGAATTTTTCCGGGGGGAAAGTGAAGGGCATGCGCAGCACCGAAGCATAGATGCCCTTGCTGCTGACGATCTTCCAGAAACTCTGGCTCTTGCGCTTCAGTTCGATCTTGGGGCTGCCCAGGGGGATCACCCAGTTGCCGATGGTCAGGCTGCGCCGCGGCGGGATGATGTCTGAACCGGCCATCTTGGGCATATAGGTGGCCCGGTCGGTGGTCAGAAAGTCGAAAATATTATGCTTGCCGGGATTGACGCCGGTGGTGAAAGTGGACCAGGCCACGGGCGAGATCGGCGGTTCGGTACTCCACAGCGGTGAGAAGGTCCCCTCCTTGGCCAGCTTATCAAAATTGGGGAACTTGTGTCCCTGTTTCTTGAACTTGTTGAAGAGGTGGTAGTCCATGCCGTCGAAACCGATCAGCAACACCCTCTTGAACTTGGCTTTTTTCAGCGTCCTGGCCCTCTTGATGAAGCGCAGCAGGGCGCGCACCGGGAAGGTCAGGAAATTGAAAATAGCCAGGAAAAAAGCCGCGAATATGAAAAAGAACGAACCGACGAAGGCAAAACCGGCCCCGGGACCGACATAGCAGAACAGGGGTAGGCCCAGAAATATGGTCAATAGCAGAAAAAGTCTGATTTTTTTCATAAGTGATTTTAACATAATTTGCGTTCAGGACAAAGTGTCAGTGTCAGTGACAGTGCCAGCAAAGGCAATAGCCAAGATCACAATGAGGAATTAACGCCAGAAGCTGACACGGAAGAACAAGGCATCCCATGCTTTCGCCTTCACTGACACTCCCACTGTCACTGTCACTCAAAAATAAGTTAATAATTTAATTTTATGCCGCCTGCCGTATTGCATTTTAATGAAAAAGCGTTATAATTTAAATTAAAAATTCGGCGGCAGAAGAGGAAGTAATGAAAATTCTGGTCATCAACAGCGGCAGTTCTTCGATCAAATTCCAGCTGATCAACATGAAAAACCTCCAGGTCCTGGCCAAGGGCCTGCTGGAAAGGATCGGCATAAAGGGCTCGGTCCTGAACTATTACCAGGGCGAACGGAAACGTGTTATCGAACGCGATATTCCCAACCACGAGGAGGGCATCAACCTGATCGTCAGCAATCTTATCGACGCCGAGGCCGGTGTGATCAAGGATAAAAACGAGATATTCGCCGTCGGCCACCGCGTTGTGCATGCCGGGGAAAAATTCAACGGCACCGTACCCATCACCGGGGCCGTACTCAACGCGCTTAAGGAGTGCATCCCCCTGGCGCCCCTGCACAACCCGCCCAACATCACCGGCATCGAGGCCTGCCAGAAGATCCTGTCAGGCATCCCCATGGCCGGGACCTTCGATACCGCTTTTCACCAGACCATGCCCGCCAAAGCTTACATCTACCCCATTCCTTATGAATACTACCGCAAGGACAAGATCCGTCGCTACGGCTTTCACGGCACGTCGCACTTCTATGTGGCCAAGCAGGGCGCCAAGGCCATGGGCAAAAAGCTTGAGGACCTGAAGATCATCACCTGCCACCTGGGCAACGGCTCATCCATGGCCGCGATCCAGAATGGCATTTCCGTGGACACCACCATGGGCTACACCCCGCTGGAAGGTCTGGCCATGGGCACACGCTGCGGCGATATCGATCCGGCCATCCCGCTGGTGCTCCAACGCAGCATGGGCATGACCCACGAACAGGTAGACGACGTGCTCAACCGCAAAAGCGGCATGCTGGGAATTTCCGAAGTTTCGTCCGACATGCGCGACATCAACGAAAAGGCGGCCGCCGGCCATGCCCAGGCCAGCCTGGCCCTGGAGATCTTCGCCTACCGCATCAAGAAATACATCGGCGCTTTTATGGCCGCCATGAATGGCGCCGACTTGATCATTTTCACCGCCGGTATCGGTGAAAGGGGTCTTGTAGAGAGAAAAATGATCCTGGAAAATATGGAATTTCTGGGTATTGTTTTTGATGAAAGTGCCAATCAGGAAGCATTCGGCAAATTCGGCATCATCTCCAAGCCCGATTCCAGGGTCTGCGTCATGGTCATTCCCACCAACGAGGAGCTGGAGATTGCCGAACAAACCCTGAAAGTCATCGCTCCTAACCGGAAATAACCGCCTCTCTCAAGCGGCAGTCCAACCCCAGGTGCCAGGAACTGCGACTTTACCGGCAGCATGATTGCCAGCAAAAAGATATATTGATATAATGAAAGTAGGTAAAACGCGTTTGCGCGCCTACGGGAAAAAACAATGAGAAAGACCCTTTTTATCATTTTGCTGATACTGCTGCTACAGACCCCCCGGGAATTCAAAGCCTCGGCTCTCGAGCAGAATCCGGACGGCGCCACCCCGCCGCAAAGTTCTATTCCTCAAAAAAACGACGGCTATGCCGAAAGCCCGGACGATATTTTTTCAGCCAACTACGAACGGGAGCTGCTGTCGCGCCGCTTCTTTCAAAAAACCCTGCCGCCGCTGAGTTCCAGGGAAAAAATAATATGGTCTTTCAAGACCGCTAATGCCAATATTTTATTATGATCAAAAGGTATCTCTGGCACTTCATATTCGCCCTATTCATCCTCATCAGCCTGGCAAATCTCTTTCAAAAATTGAAATGGAACTCGGTTTCCGATCACCTGGTCTGGAAAAACTCTGAGCAGGGGTTGGTCTGCGTATCGGCCCCGGCCAACAGCCAGGTAAAGCCGGGAGACATCCTCCTGGCCATCAATAAATACTCGGTCAACAACAGGATTGATTTGCTGCGCTCCATTGCCGGCAGAAATTACTGCCGCTACGAGATCGAACGCCTCGGCATCCTGAAAAACGTCGGCGTCGACATCAATCCGGTTTTTACGCCTTTTTCCTATTATATACTGGTCTTCATAGGCATCCTTTCCATCTTGCTGACCCTGGGTATTCTCAACATGCACGTCAAGCAAGCGACCCTCTTTCCTCCGCCGCAGATCTTTTTCATTCTCAGCCTCACCCTGTCCGGGTTTCTGATATTTTCCCCCAGCGGCGATTACGGTACGGCCGATTTCATTATTCTGATCCTGGATACGGTCTGCTATATCTTTTTTCCGGCTGTGCTGCTCCATTACGCATTGCAATATCCGCTCAGAACCAGAGCCTTTAAAAAATTCAGCAAAAATTTCCGCTACTTGCTGATCTACTTGCCTCCACTGGTTTTCCTTTTCATCAATTTTTATTTCATCCTGCAGAATGTTTTCAAACCCGATCCGGAGATTCTGACCACCGCCATCAACCATTTCCGCTCCCTGGCCAGCCAATATTTCACACTCTACATTTTTCTGGCCTGGATCAGTATCGTCGTTTCATCCCTGACCCTGATCCTGAAAAAAAGGCAAAGGCGCTATATTTTCCCTTTAAGCGGTATCACCCTGAGTTTTATTTCCCTGCTGTTGCTTAATTATTCGCCGCAGGCATTTGCCGGAAAAACCAATATCAGCATTTTTCTTGGCCTGTTCTTTCTCCCTTTCCTGCCTTTGAGTTTGGTTTACTTTCTATCCCCAAAACGGGTGACCGATATTGAAAACATCATCAAGAAAACCCTGTCGATCTCATCGCTTTTCGTTTTTATTTTCGGCACCTACATGTTTTTGGGACTGAATATAGAGCAGAACAAGCTGCTGGGCATTTTCTGGTCCATTGCCGCCATTCTGATGGCCGGACTGCTGTTCAAGCCTTTGGAAAGCACCATCCAGAAAATCTTTGAAAAACTATTCTACCGCGAAACATTCAATTTCAAGCGCAAGCTGAAGGAGCTGGAACACTCGATCAGCGCTCAGAGAGACCTCTCCTCACTTTCGCAGAATTTCCTGGAGATCATCAACCGCGGCTTTCAACTGCATGATTCTTCCCTTTTAATCCATTACAAAAACAACATGTTCTACTCAATGCCCAACCGCACTCGTCTGAATTTGACTAAAACGTTCCGCAGCACCTTGGAAAGCCAAGAGCATCTCATTTTCCTTTCCGAACAGGAATTCGCAACAAAATTTCCCGGAGATCATGCCGCCCTGCCGCCGAATAAATTTTCCCAGTTCCTGCCTTTGAAGATCGCCGACCGGCTGATCGGCATCGTGGCCATGGGCCGCAAAACAAACCATACTTACCTGACCGTCGAGGATTGGGAACTAATGTCCAGCATCTCCTCGCCCCTGGCCCTTTCGGTGGAAAACGCCTTCCTGTATTCCCGTTTGGAAACCCAGCTCGAAGAGTTGAACCGGCTGAAGGAATTCAATGAAAACATCATCGAAAATATCAACCTCGGCATCATGGTCGTCTCGCGCCTGAACCAAGTGCAGTCCTGGAATTATTTCATGGAAGATCGCTTTCAGATCAAGCGGGAAAAAGCGTTGCGTAAAAAAGCATCTTTGGTCCTGGGACAGGGATTCTGGCGCAAGATCCGAACCGAGCGCTTCGCCACCCACACCCTGCGCAATGTCAAGGTGCAGAACAAGGGCGCTGAATCAATTTTCGACATATATATTTCCCCGTTGAAAAACGAGAGCGGCAACATTTCAGGCCGCATATTCGTATTCGAAGACGTAACCGAAAAAAACAACATCCAGAATCAGTTGATAACTTCGGAGAAAATGGCTTCGCTGGGACTGCTTTCCGCCGGCATCGCCCACGAGATCAATACTCCCTTGACCGGCATTTCTTCATACTGTCAATTCCTACTCGACAACCCGAATGGAGCGGAAAACCTGGAACTGATCGGAAAAATGCAAGACCAGGTATTGCGCGTGAACAAGATCATCCGTACCCTGCTCGATTTTTCCCGGCAAAAAGGCCAGCAACCCCTGCCCATCAACCTGAACAAAGTGATCGATGAAAGCCTGGCCCTGGTCGAGCACAAGTTGAAAATAAAGAAAATCACCTTCAAAAAAGAAACTGAATTTCAGAATAGTATCCACGGTTTTTCCTCCCGCCTGCAACAGCTTTTCATCAATCTTTTCATCAACGCCATCGATGCCATTGACAACGAAGGCTGGATATCGATCAGCGGGGAAGAAAGCGCCGAAGAGATCACAATACGCTTTAAGGACAACGGTCGCGGCATTCGCGACAAGAACCTGGAAAAGATATTTGACCCATTTTTTACCACCAAAGATATCGGTATGGGAACGGGCCTGGGCCTGGCCATCGTCTACAATATCGTCAAAGAGCACTTTGGCAACATCCAGGTGCACAGCAAGGTAGACCGCGGCACCACTTTCATCATCACCTTCCCGCAGCAAAGCCCACTGAGGAGCATTAGTTTATGAAAAGAAAAACGATCCATCTGGTCGACGATGAAAGCATCATCCATGATATTTTCAGGAGAATTTTCCAGGAACCCGAATACGAGTTGCGCATTTCGGAAAACAAATCACAGGCCAAAACCAACCATGACGAAGATGTGGACGTGGTTATCATGGACCAGATGATCCCCGGCTGTTCGGGGCTGGAGATCTTCAAGGAACTGAAAACCAATGATCCGCAAATCAAGGTTATCTTTCTTACCGCTTTCGGAACGATCGAAGCCGCCATCGAGGCCATCCAACAGGGAGCATTGGACTATCTGCAAAAGCCATTCAACAATATCGAGCTCAAGCATAAGGTGGACCGCGTTATCAAGGAGAAAAAACTGAAGCGGGAAAACACCCAGCTTAAAAAAACACTCGGCGACCGTTTTTCCTTCAGCAACATCATCGGCCGCAGTCCGCTCCTGAAAAAAATATTGGGCATCGTGGAAAGCGTGGCCGATGCCAATTCCACCGTTTTAATCACCGGGGAAAGCGGAACCGGCAAGGAACTGATCGCCAAGGCCATCCACTCCAACTCCAACCGCAGAAACATGCCGTTTTCTCCTTTTAATTCGAGTAATATCCCGGCCAATTTATTTGAAAGCCTGCTTTTCGGCTATAAAAAAGGCGCCTACACCGGTGCGGTAAGTGATAAAAAGGGGATTTTCGAGGAGGCGGATGGCGGCACCATTTTTTTCGACGAAATCGCCAACCTGACAACAGAGACTCAGTCCAAGATCCTGCGCGTCATCCAGGAAAAGGAAATCCAGCCCCTGGGCGGCAATGTGATCAAAAAAGTAGACGTACGCATCCTGGCGGCCACCAACATCGAGCTGTTGAGCAAAGTTAAGAGCGGCGAATTCCGTGAAGACCTTTATTACCGCTTGAACATCATCAACATCCACCTGCCCCCCTTGCGCGAGCGCAAGGAGGACATTCCCCTGCTGGCCGAAGCTTTTTTGAAGAGATTTGCCCGTGAAAACAATAAATCCATCAAGGACATGAACGCGAAATTCCTGCGTCATTTGATGGACTACAATTGGCCGGGGAATATCCGTGAACTGCAGAATACGATGCTGCGGGCCGTTCTTCTTGCCAACGGCGACACGCTGACGCCCGAAGCGCTGACCCCGGAGGTCATTTCCAACAAGAATCAGCGACAGGAACCGGGCGGCTTCAATGAAAAAGTCGAAGCTTTTAAACGACAGCTGATCATCGAAACCATGGAAAAAAACAACTGGGTCCAGAAAAAAACCGCTGAGGACCTTGGGCTCAAGCCCTCCACGCTCTATGAACTGATCAAAAGATTGAGGATAAACAAATGAAAGAGACAAAACTGCAAAAATACCTGCAAAGCTGCGGAGTGGCCAGCCGCCGCGATATACGCGCCTGGATCCATGATGGAAAGATCAAGGTCAACCAACGCACCGTGACCGATCCCAATTTCCCGGTCCGCACTCCTGGCGATCGCATCCACGTGAGAAACAAACTGCTAAAACTCAATCCGCAAAGCAAAAGTTATTTCCTGTTCAACAAGCCGGTAGGGATCGTTTCCACCCTGGACGACCCGCAGGGGCGGCCTACCGTCCGTTCTTTGATCACCCGCATCAAGGAGAGGGTCTATCCGGTAGGCAGGCTGGATTATAACTCCGACGGGCTCATGCTGTTGACCAACGACGGCGACCTGGCCAATTTCATCATCTCGGCCAAGAACCAGATACCCAAAACCTACCTGCTGAAAGTCAAAGGGGCTTTGAGCGAGGCAACGCAAAAAAAACTGGAAAAAGGGGTATTCCTGGAAGGGGAACGGCTGAAGCCCTTCATCATCGAGCCGGTGAAAATGACCAGTTCCGGCAACTCCTGGCTGAAAGTGACCATCAGCGAAGGCAAGAAGCATATCCTGCGCAATGCCTTCAAGTATTCGGGGCACCCGGTGGAAAAGCTCAGGCGCATAGCCATCGGCAGCCTCAGCCTCGGCAAACTGCCGCTGGGCGAATGGCGCGAATTAAAGGATTACGAAATCGCCACCTTCAAGAAGAAATACCGTTTTCCGGAGTAGAACCGGCGGGCACCGTGGGTGAGTAATCTGGTTGTAGAGAGCAAGAACCAAGTTACGTAAGGACTCTTGATCCCCCCTTCATCCCCCCTTGATAAGGGGGGTGCCGTAGGCGGGGGGATATTTTTGGGGCTTTCGTTTATGACATTGGAATTTGGAACTTGGAATTTATTTGGAAATTGGAATATAAGGGCGCGATAACCGCGCCCCTACATTGATTTTCTTCACCTTCTACCGTACACCTTACACCGTGCACCGGGGGCGGTCGCAAAGACCACCTTATTTGGCGATCTCGACGCTTTCTCTTTATCTTCCACGCAATCACGCTTTCATGCGTCCATTCAGTGCTTTGTGAATTTTTCTTCCCTCGTTACGCGTAACTCATCACTTGTCACAGAACTCGTTGAGTATGTCCCCGCTTCATTACGAAGAGCAAAGCTCCCTATAGGTCAATATGATCCGCTACATGATTCAGGATATCGCAGATCCCGAAGACAAAGTCAAGAATTCAAGCACCGAGCAAGATATTATTCGACAGCTGGTGGTGAGAGTAGAAAAAGAATTAAGAAAAATGGCATTGTTATGCTGAGGGTCGATGATG
>JALHTJ010000144.1 GCA_022865785.1 Candidatus Aminicenantota bacterium | reverse complement strand
CTGGCGATGCCATCCCGCAAAGCGGGGGGCTGGGGGATGAGTTGGTATTTCATGATCATGCCTATATTTATTCTTTGTTTTTGCTTTTGTCGCCGGAACTGGGGAATTGATTTGTTTTTTCTTCCATGTCACGCGTCACTCGTTACGCGTCACGAATGTCATATAAGCTTGCCATTTAGGCCAAACTGCGCTACAATCATCTCTTATGAAAAACCCATTCAAACGCAAGCCCAAAGTGAAAAAAGAGCGCACTGTCTCGGTCGGTCGCGAGTATTTCGAGCTCATAGTCGAGACCCTGATTTACGTTTTTTTTGTCAACACCTTCCTGCTGCAATCGTTCGTCATCCCTACTGCCTCCATGGAGAACACACTGCTCATAGGTGACCACCTTTTGGTCAACAAGGTGGCCTATTCCAATTCGATCAGCCCGATCGGCAGCCTGCTGCTGCCCCAGGTCAAGATCCAGCGCGGCATGGTAGTCACCTTCAAGGCCCCGCCCGACATGGAAAAAGAATACGTCAAGCGCGTGATCGGCATCCCCGGCGACCGGCTGCGCATCAGCGACAAAAAGGTCTTCATCAACGGCCTGGCGCTGACTGAAAGCTACACGGTTTTCAAGAACGAGGACTATGGCAGCGGATTCCCGCCGCGCAACCATTACGACTGGTATTTCCAGTTTCCCATCAACCTGCGCCAGACGCAGAATAACCCGGACGGCAGCGTGGATTACATCGTGCCCCCGGGCCATTATTTCTGTATGGGCGACAACCGTGACAATTCCTTCGATTCGCGCTTCTGGGGCCCGGTGCCGGCCAATTACATCGTTGGCAAACCCTGGCGCATATACTGGTCTTATGAATCCAATTCCGACGAATACCTGACTCCGGGATTCATTTACAAGATCAAGGACCTGGCCCTGACCGTAACCCGCTTTTTCACCCGCACCAGGTGGGACAGGACCATCAAGGCTATAAAATAGCAAGAGCGTAACAAACTCCGTGACGCGTAACGCGTGACACGGAAGAAAATAAATCAATTTCTTGCAAATTCGTGACAAGTAACGAGAAAGAAAATGAGTATTTTAAATACTTCGGAAAATGGCAGTTCCTTGTTACGCGTTACGCGTCACGCGTCACGACAGGATTTTTCTTTTAAAGGCAAATGGCTGGTCCGTTATGATCCCGGTGAATTCGCCTACCCCGAGATCCTGACCTTGCTCACTTGCCTGCAAACCTGTCTGGAAAAACAGGGTCTTGGTTATAAATTCCTGAATGTCAATTTCAGTCGCAACAATCGCCGCAACCGCTTTTTCCTGGTCAGTGACCATCTTTTCATCAAGCACAACGGCGGCGACGGGCCGCTGGCGGAGACCGATCCCGGAGCTTTTCCCGTACGCACCCACCTTGAGCCCCTGGGCAAGCCCATTGCCTCAATCGACCTGCTTTTTCCGCGTTTGCCAAGCGACCCGCGCTGGAAAACCATGGGGTTGCCCGCGGCCCAGCTCTTCCTGGCCGCGGCCCTGCAGGCGCACGGCTTCCGGGTAGCGCCACTGGCCCTGGACCTGCCGGTCTCAGCGCCCGCCGCTGAAACGGGCGCAGCCGACATGCTGGGTTTTACTTTGTTCGAGGATCTGCTTGTGCCCATGCGCGACCATTTGGCCAAGCTGCGGCCGCATTATCAAGGCATTCTGGCCGCTGGCGGGCCGCTGCTCACCCTTTTACCCCTGGCCGCCCTGTATCACCTGCCGCAGATCAACCTGGCGGTGCGCGGCGAAGCCGAACTCGCCCTGCCGGAGATCCTCAAGGCTTTGAACCAGGGCGACATTGAGGCTTTGTTCCGCCAGTCAGGTGTGTTTTGGCGCCAGCCCGGCTTGATCGTCATTTCGTCATTTGAGCGCGTAAACCGTCCGGAAACATTCAAACACCTGCAAATGGACCTCAATTTTTTGAAGCCGGCGCATTTGGAGCAAGGATTGGAGATCAACTTTTCGCGCGGCTGCGGCCGCGGCTGCCTGTTCTGCTGCCGCGTGCAGGGCAGGAAGTTACGCAAACTGCCCCTGGAAAAAGTCGAAGAACTTTTAATAAAATATGGAGAAAAGATCGCGGAATTTTCGCTTGCCGGCGATGCTTCTCGCGCCATGAACATCAATGATGACGATATCCTGCAGGACCCGGCTTACGCGGCCGCGGTTTTCGCTCTGGTCAAAAAATACAATTTCCGTATCCACGGTATCCAGACCTCGCCGCCTTCACTGATGAAAAGTGATGGAACGGCAAACACAGAAGTTCTTGATCTCGCTGCCGATCCCGGACTTTACATTGACGGCCGGCCGCTGCTCTGGCTGGGAACCGATGTGTTCCTGCCGCCAAGGGCGAGGCGCCTGGGCAAGCGCCTGCCCTCTCAGGAGACATTTGCAGTCCTGCTGGCCGAACTCGAAAAACGCGGCCTGCGTCATTTTCATTACTGGATCAGCAGTGACGGCGCCAGCAACTGGGAGGAATTCGCCGGGGAACTGGCCCTGATCGTCCAATATCACCGGGACTTTGCGAATTTCGGCCTGCTGGCCCACGCGCCGTTCATCG
>JALHTJ010000143.1 GCA_022865785.1 Candidatus Aminicenantota bacterium | reverse complement strand
TCCCAGACCGTTTCCCCGATCTGTTTGCCGTTGAGGCTGATGATGGCGTGATGGTCGTTCTCGGCGGCCGTATCGGTCGCTCCCTGCAGGCTTGCCTTCAAAGTCGCCTTCCCCGATGCCAGGCCGGGCACCTCGATGAGGAACGGCTTGGCCCCGCCACCGGCTTCGATGTAGTCCCAGAACCAGATATCTTCAAGGGGATTCATATAGGATCCCAGCAGTGCATATTGGTTGCTCTCGAAATGCAGAGTCTCCCTGAAGGTCTGCCCGGAGTCAGCCAGTCCGGCGCTGCCGCCGCTCAGCGTATCCATGGCCCGGCCGCGGCCCTTCTCCAGGAAGTAGACGTTGCGGTCGCAGTAGACAGTCTCCTGCCCCTCGTTGTAGAAAAATATGCCGGCGCCGTTGGCGTCGGCCAGCCAGGCGATCTCCTTGCCCAGGCCGGTCAGCCGCAAATCATAGCCCGCGATAAACGATGCCGCCGCGGCCTGCGACTTGCCCAGGCTGCTGGCGACCTGCGCCGCCGTGACATAGAACAGTCCGCGCCCCTTGACCGTGACGCGGGCACGGTCCTTGCCCTGGGCGGCCAGCATGGCGCTCCGCTGCTGTTCCTGGTGCCGGGCGCTAAGCCGCTCCAGCTCATATGTCGTGCGCGGGCGCTCGAAGCGCTGGAAGCCGTAGATGTCGGTCGGCTCTTCCCTACCCATCCTCGCACCCGGGTCATAGGGCTCCTGCTGAGCAGCGCCCCCAAAGGTGACGGTGAAGGGGCCGTAGCTCCGGGTCCGGCCCAGGGCGTCGAATTCCTCCAGGCGATAGGTCATGGGCTCGCCCGGGAATGCCCCGGGGTCGGCGAAGCGGTACACTCCTCCCTGCGGCGAGCCGGGCAGCGCCGGCAGCAGACCGGAGTTGACCAATTCGTACTGCCCGGTCTTCCCGTCCTGGCGCCAGAGGTTGAAGCCGACCGTTCCCAGTTCGGAGGCTGTGTGCCATTCGACCGTGGGCTGGCTCTCGGATGCGCAGGCCGCGAAGCGCGACACCGCAGCCCAGGTGGGCGTATCGTCCAAGGTCACAGGCAGGGACGTCGACCAGGCAGACTGAATGAAATCGATCGAGCAGCGCGCCATGGCCCTCACGTTGAAGGTACCCGCCGCCGACCAGCTGTGCGACGCCGTCGTCGTCCCCACCGGCAGCCAGCTGGTGTAGGTCCCATCGCCCCAGTCGAAGCGGTACTGCACGCTGTGGCCGGGGGGGGAGGTAATTGAGCCCCCGGTGGAATATGCATAACTCCCGCCCACCATGCCCGTGTCCGGGCCCGAAGGCATGTTTGGTGTCGATACGGTCTCCGTTGTGCTGGCGACGATGGCAAAGACCGCGTTGCTCGTGTCGGAGGGATCTCCGTCAGAAGCCTCCCTGATCCGCACCAGGCAATTCGCGGACAGGGTGATGGTCCCACCGATATTCCAGGAATAGCTACCGCTATTGGCCGTACTGGCGACGATTTGGGTCCAGCTCACGCCGCTGTTCAGGGAATAGTGGATCTGGACGTTGCCCACGGTCCCGCTCCATGTCCAGATGAGGGTGTGGGCCGTGCCCCTGGTCCAGACCTCGCCGCCGTTGGGCGAGGTGACGGTGATGGCGGGCTGTGAGGGTGGTGTATAGGAATATGCTCCGTACAGGTTCAGCCGCTTGCCAGTCACGGTCTTTCCGGCCAGTGACGTCTTGGAATCACCCCCGTTAAGGATCCGGCTCTTCCTTTGGGCGACAGTTTCGTTGGAAAATATCGATGCCAGGTACGCCACTGCGCCGGTCACGTGTGGCGTTGCCATGGACGTGCCGTTCCATGAATCATAATAGGTGTTCGCTAGCCCGATGCCGACATTGTCGATCAGCCATCCGATCCAGGTAGTGCCATCATTATTGCTTTGCAGGCGGAACCTCATCCTGAACTGAGAAGTTTTATAGGAATCTGGGATCAGCCAGGACCAGTTGCTCCAGTACCATCCTTCGTCGGTGAAATCATGGATCGTGGTCCAGGTCGAACCGCCGTTGTTGGAGAATTCCACATAACCATGATCTGAAACTTCAAAAGCCAACGCGGAACCGATGCTGAAATAGATCTTTTGGCCCACGTATCCAGAGAGATCGATGTTGGCGTTGTAAGCCAGCCAAGTATTCGAATTGTCCGCATAATTCGAAGCGGGGCGGTCGCTCCAGAAATTGGGTGGGCTGGGCACAGGGAAACTCGCGTTCGCGAAGCCTTCCTGATCGGTCGTGATCTGCCAATAATCCGTGCCTGAAATGGCGCCGTGGGTCCAATTACCTACCCCGCCATTCATGTTGTCAAAAAAAATATCATTGGATCCTGGGATGTAAATGGGCGGGATCGTACTCAAAATAGCCACTCCAGGGGCTCCCAGGTCGATCGAAGTGGCGCCATAGTTGGAAAAGGAACCGAGCGCGTCATTGTGGTCGGTGGCGGCAACCGCGATGATTCCAGGCAAGGTGTAATCGGAAGGGTAATGGTGGTTTCTCCCTCCAGTGCGATCGTTGTTGTCACCAACTCCGTCGGAACCACCATTTCCCGCCGCCGCGCAGAAGACGATGCCGGCGTTGGTCGCAAACTCAATGGCGTCACGCAATGGCCCGGAGTCCTGTGTAGACCCAGGCACACTGCCCCAAGAAGCATTGATGGCCACGACGTTCTGGCCGTGGATTTTCTGGTAAACGGCGTACTGGATGCATTCGATGGAATCGGCGTCGTAGCCGCCTTCGCCGGCGTCATCAAAGAACTTCAGCCCCATGATCTTGACGTTCCAGTTGACCCCTACCACGCCGCGCGAATTATTGCCCCTGGCACCGATGGAGCCGGCGCAGTGAGTCCCGTGGCCGTAGCCGTCCATGGGATCAGTGTCTCCGACGGTGCCGTTTGTCCCGGCCGGGTCGATGCCGTAGACATCATCGATATAGCCGTTGCCGTCGTCGTCGACCCCATTGCCCGCGATCTCGCCGGGGTTCTTCCAGCAGTTGGCGGCCAGGTCGGGATGAGTATAATCCAAGCCGGTATCGACGACGGCCACGATCACGCTCGACGACCCGGTGCTGATGTCCCAGGCTTCGGGAGCGTCAATGTCGGCGTCGGCCGTGCCGCCCGTCTGGCCGGTGTTATGCATGCCCCATAGTTTGCCGTTGACGAAATCGGTGTCGTTCGGGGTCAAGGCGAGTTCGCGCCGGTAGTTGGGCGTGGCATATTCCACCTTGGGATCGCCCCTAAGCGTCTTTGCCAGGACCTCGGCATCGATTTTTTTGGTCGATTTCAGCAGAACGATCTCCTGGCCATTCGACGTGGACAGAAACTTAAAGTGCTTTTTTAATTTCAGCGAATGGGCTGCAGCAAATTTGTTGACAGCGGCCAGGTCGATTCCCTGTTTGAACTTGACCAGCACTTCGCTGTCGGCATAAGGCTTCGGCGCATTCGATTTGTCCAAGAGCGCCTTGCGCTTCGGTCCCCCGGCGAAAATCAGCGCCCCGACAAAGAAGAAAATCGCCAGGATCAAGAATATTTTTTTGCTTTTAATCATACCGCCCCCAAGTTTCATATTTTTTTTAAGTAATTCAAATTTTTGAATATACTAAAAAAGGGTGTTTGTCAATAAAGAAAACTACTATCTATCTAGCCGGATATTCGTGATCAAAAGGTCGTCCGTTCGACCCTGCCAACCGCTTTTAATAAAAAACAAACCAGCCCTTCAAACCCCGGCGCAGAACTCCGCCCATTTTTTCTTGGTGATGCCCAGGAACGGGACAGAGTCCAGGCGGGCGGCGATGCCGCCGCCGGCTACGACCATGACCATGGGCACGGTATGGATCTCGTATTTATGCCAGAGCGGATTGCCGGGATCGTCGAGAGTCACACGCAGGAAATCATAATCCCCGGAGCGCTCAGCGGCGAAATCGAGGAACCGCTTTGCGAACATCCGGCAATAAGGACAGGCGGTCATCTCGAACAGCACCATGGTTTTTTTTTCACCGGAAAAAATAAAGTCTATATCGCAGGGGTTGGACAGCACGGACACGGGATCGACCTTTCCTTCTTTCGCGTTCTGA
>JALHTJ010000021.1 GCA_022865785.1 Candidatus Aminicenantota bacterium | reverse complement strand
TCCCGTTTTAGAATCCGAAAAAAAACGTATCCGCGACAGCTTCCAGGAAATGAATCTGCCCGAGAAATTTAAAAGGATCTTCTTCAAAACCGAGATCAACCGCGAGGAACTGGCTGCCCTGATCGGTTATTATTTCGAGCCTTTCATCCATATGGACCGGGCGCCCGAGATCATCACCGACATTGACGGTTCTTTCGCCAGGGAATATATCATCAAAGCCTGTACCAGCGGTATCATGGGCACCCGGCCCGACCACACTTTCGACCGTTTCTCCACTCCCGACCGGGCTACGTTCGCCGTGACCATCAACTCCCTGATAAACTATCTGGGGAAAAACAGGTACACACTGCGCTTCACGCCTGCGGCGGCCAGGATGGCAAGCGCCGACCTCTCGCCCCTGCATAAAAATTACGATACCATCGCTTTCCTGGTCAATGCCCAGATTCTGCCGCTGGATGCGGAAAATAATTTCAATCCCACCCGCCCGGTCTCTCCCGCTGACGTAATCAACGCCCTGAAAAAAATACTGAACAATATCGGGGATTGAAGAAGAGGCGACGAAAGTGCCGCCCCGCTAGCCGCGATTCAAATGAATATTATTGCGGAAATTAATTTTCTTGAGATTGTTTTTAAAAACTTTTATATAAATGCTGTAAAACCACTTCAGAGGAGGACTTTATGAACAAACTGAAAACAGGCAAATGGTCGATAATAAGCTTACTGCTTTTTTTCACACTATTTGCTTCAGCAGCGGCCGATCAAAAAAAGGATAGCTCTCTCAACCTGAAGATCAAACCTGATCTGAGGATAGTGAGCGTCAAGGCGGAGAGGACAGGCCTGGATGCCGATGGCGGCCACCGCGTTCAAGTGAAGGTCACGGTCATCAATTCTGCAGCGACTCGGATTTGCGCAGGTCCATTCCTGGTGCGGCTGGAAAAGCGTTCCTTGCCTGCAGGTTATCTTTACCTTGGGCAAGAGAGTGTGGCGCGTCTCTGCGCCGATCCCAGCCGGGCCAAGATGGCAACTGCAACCTTGAGCTTTGAAGACACGGTCCCGCGAGGTGTACAGAGAGTTTGGCGGGCCACTGCCGATTCAGCTGCCCAGGTGACTGAAGCAAATGAGAGCAACAACAGCGGTGAATCGGAGATTTACGTGGCCAAGACATTCTGTCCCGGTGTAGACCTGGTTCTGACCAAAGTGGAAATCGTCAGGAACACCAGCGGCAACGTCTTTATGCGCGCTTACGGCAGGAATCGCTGCGCCGGCTCCTGCTCATCGGCGGTGAAGGCCGTCTTTGAGACCATGGAACCCGACGAGGATGAGCTCAGCGTGTCCCAAACCATGGGCATGTCCACCATCGGGCTGCAGGAATACGCATCCGGTATGGTCGGGGTCTATTCGCGCCCGGACCGCAGCGTAACCTACCTCGTCCGCATCGCTTTGGAAAGCGATTCCTGCTCCGATATAAATCTCGAAAACAATTATTCCCGGGTGACTTTCACAGCCGCAGAGACCAATAAAACGGTCAATTGCCATTGATGTTCTTTATTCATATTTGATTGCCTGAGAAAACCAGCTGCAAAATAGAGAAAAAAAAGGGCGGCTTTGGAGCCGCCCTTTTATCAGAAGTGAAAATAATGAACTATCTGCCGCCGCGCATATCCTCCATGGAAAGTTTGTCTTTTTTAGTGTATCCGGCCGGAACCGCATAGATTCCAGCCGGAGCGGGTTTCTGGGTGATCTCCACAACCTGGCTGGTCACGTTGAGCTTGCTGCCCATCATGTCCATGGTCATTTCCGAAGCCACCTGGTAGCCGTTGATCTTCATCATCTCGGCGATGGCCGCGTCGTCCATGAAGCTCATCTTGGAAACATTGGCATACATCTTGGCAAACATCTTCCAGTCAAAGGGGACATCGGTGGTGGCCCATACCTTCATCTTCATCTGCATCATCATCATGCTCATCTCCACATCGTAGCCGCTGCAGCTCCACTTATTGACTTTTTTAGTCTGGCCGTTGGCTGCAACCTTGACCGTCACCTTCATCATGGACACCATCGAAGCGGCTTCCTTGGGCAGCAATATGGACATGTCCAGGGGCAATGCAGTTTCCACATAGGTCTTGTCTTTGGGGTTGACGATGAACATCATTTTTTTGTTCATGTCCATGATCATGATCTTGTCACCGGTTTTGTTAACCAGCTGGTTGTTGCCCACCCATTGCTCCATGACATCATCTTTGGCCGGTTGTTCCTTGCCCATCATGGTGAAAGCATCGGTATGGACGTTGGTTTTGATATACACGTCGGCCGGCAGCATGAGCGCGATGACCAATACAAGAATAACCGCAAAAAAAACTTTTTTCATCTATCCTCCTTGAAAATGCAATAATAGCCACTAGGCGTTTGCTTGTCAAGTTCCCTCCGCTCGCAAAACCCTGGTTGAGGCACCTGCCTATATCAGGTATTGACACCCCGTCTGATATCAGGAAGAGGAAGAAGTTGTAAGCATTGACAGAGAACAGGTAATGAAGCATAATTTTTCTCAAGGAGCAGCCATGACCATGGAAGACATCGCCTCTTATCTGCAGTCCATCCGCAAGGACATTTTCTTCATCAATTGCGATGTGCTGGAAACCGAGCGTTTCGACAATAAGGACAAGGACACCTGGGTGGAGATCGTCAACCCTGAATTCACTTCACTCTGTCCCAAGACCGGCCTCCCCGACTACGGTATCATCCGCATCAAATACATGCCTGAGAAATTGATCGTCGAGTTGAAATCCCTGAAGTATTATTTCCTGCAGTTCCGCAACACCGGAATCTTCTATGAAAGCCTGACCAAGCTTATCCTGAAACACCTGGTCAAAAGGGTCCAGCCCCTGGAGATGACCGTAGAAGCCGAATTCACCCCGCGCGGCGGCCTGACCACCAAGGTCATTTCTACCTACAAGAAGTAAGTTCACGTGACGCGTAACGCGTAACGCGTGACGAGTAGCTGCAATTAATCGATCTGTCGTAACGAGAAACCTCATCTAACAAAATTGAATATTCGTTTTTAACTGGTTTCTCGATTCTATCACCGG
>JALHTJ010000142.1 GCA_022865785.1 Candidatus Aminicenantota bacterium | reverse complement strand
TAATCGACCAAAGCGCCCTGCGCGTAGGTATAGGTTCCCGTCTCCGGAGTTCCGTTTACTCCGGTTCCCCTGGTAACAGTCAGAGTGAATTCGGTGTTAGCGTCTGAATATGCCCGCAAGGTGTGATCGCCGGATACGGTGATCGTTCCGCTGGCCTCAACTTCCTTGCCATCCAGGAGCACCGTCAATTTTGCATACCCTTCATTAAGTTCGAAGCTGTATGTCAATTGATCGCCTGCATCTAAATAATATGTTCCTGCAAGCGGTGTTCCGGAAACACCAACGGATACCGTAACCGTCACCGTGTAGGTTTCCGCAGCCGCTTTCTTGCAAGCGTCAAACAAAAAAATCGCCGCCAGCAGGACCGCGGCCAAGATTGGAATTGTTTTTCTTATCATTTTTGCCCTCTTCAGGATCTACAGCTGTATCCCCAGACCCAGCGCCAGATGGAAGCCGCCCAAATTGCTGCGCACATCATCAATTTTATCGGACGCATACATGTAACCTATGGATGCCTCTGCGAAAATATTCTTGTAAAGCCCGTAGGTGAAAGCCAGATTTCCCCGCACACCGATACCTGACTGCTTGGCTGAATCGGAGCGGAGTCGGATATTCGTGTCTATTTTACTGATTATCGATTCGATGTCATTGCTGATGGAGCAGATACCGACTTCCGTCCTGATCGCGATCTGCTTCGCTTCGAAATAACCGGCAAAAAATCCGCAGCCCCCGGCTATGACCCTCTTGGCCAACGTTCGCTTCATGTTGATGTCCGCGTCGAACGAATTTTTCGAATCCCAGCCTGTCCAGCTGTCGCGCAACGGGAAATAGCCGTGGCTGGCCCATAAATATATGTTCCCGGAAATCGCGACCGCAGCCTTGGCTTCAAAAAAAACTTTGCGTTGACTGGCCTGGCCTGTGAAATTGTTCTCGGCCAGGTTCAAGTAGTTGCCGTAAAGTGTGAGGATGACTCTGTCCCCCGCAGCGGTCGCAATGCCCGAAAAAAGAAGCACAAGTAAAACCAAGCCTATCGGCTTTTTCATGAACGCCTCCTTAGCAAATTCCATGCCAGCGAATCGTTTCTTGCGTTTTCGTACTCCGGAATCCCGTATGCTTCGGACCTTTGGCAGCTCCGGGGGACTTTCTGCGGTCACTGAGTGACTCCTTGGCATCGCTATCTTAACACATTTTTTAATATATATAAACCTGCCAAAGTGATTTTTCTTGCCGGCCGCGATTTCCATGTGGAGAATGTACTCCATTTCTGAATGCAGCGCATCCATCAGGAAGAAGCCCGCATTCCAGTGTATACGTTCAAAAGCATGGAACCCGCTGTGGAACCGGTTTAGCGATAAAATTGCCGCGGCAGATCAGGCGAGTGAAATTGTGAACAAAAATTCCCTGCTTCCAGCTGACGGCGACCTTTTCAGGGCCGCAGTCGATGGCCGGTGGCAAGAAGCCGCAAAGTATTTTCTGTCAACATTATCAAATTATTTGAAATGTTATAGCTAAAATGAGATATTTTTCAAAAAACTTTATTTAATAGTATGAACAAAAGGGGAGGAAAGAATGAAGAGTAAAAAAATAATTTTTATGCAAATTGCTTTGTTCTTTTTAAGTGCTTTAGCATTTTCACAAACCATTGAAGTAACATCACCGCATACTGGAGACACATGGTATAAGGGACAAACTAATACAATTGCATGGACAAAAACAGGAACAATGGACGATTTTGTGAAAATTAAATTGCGTAATTCAACCTCCACTGCTGTGGAATTGGATATAGTAACCCCCATAGCAAATAATGGAACTTATAGTTGGAAAATTCCAACCTCAGTTGCTCCTGGTGAATATGTGATAAGAGTAAGGGTAATGGAAGGTGCAGTATATGGAGAGAGTGGAGTTTTCAGCATAGCAAATATGCCTTTCGTATCAAAACCTAAAGAAACAAATCTACATGTGGTTCCTCGATTGGTTCCTCAATTTCAAAAAAAGCAAAGCATTCTGGATCAATTACGCTGCTTACCTGATTTGACAGTCACCAACGCATGGATTGAAATTAGAGATTCAGTTAGATTTATAATATTTACAATTGAAAATAAAAACTGGAAAAATGCAAAATTAGATATAAATTTAGAGAATGAACTTGTTGTTCAATTATATGCTTTGCATAAAAGAGCATTTCGAATTGGTATCGACAAGACGACAATTGAACTTTTGAATTATCGCGGTTATAGACATTTTCAAATTGGGTGGGATTACACAGAGGATACAAGAATATGGATTGATTTCCATGATGTAGTTAAGGAGTCTAATGAAGGCAATAATATTTTTCTATTTGATAAGATTTAATAAGCAATAAAATATTTCCCTGATTGAATTTTAAGAAACTTTTACCTTCCTGGTAGGCAAAAGCACTGTCTATCATCGTAGGGCCGGTTTTATCCAATGCCCAGGCAAACCCTGGCGGTGTAAAATCTTTCGCTAGCGTCACATTCCAGCTAGGCCATAGCCATGCTGAATTAAAAAACTTTGGATTGCTACCCGGCAGTCCATGGTAATGGATCTCCCGGCTAGCCATCATCCGAACTTGCGGGTGAAAGTTCGCCCCAATTATCCGAAATAATTGCCGCGGCAGATCAGGCGAGTGAAATTGTGAACAAAAATTCCCTGCTTCCAGCTAACGGCGATCTTTTCAGCGCCGTCCCCAGCAGGGCATCGCCCTTTGGGGACTTCGGCCGCCAAGGCGGCCTCGCAGGAAATGTTTAGGCGGTCACGGACCTTTCCCAGACGCCGCAAGACGGCGAACACTGCGGCGCTGCCGGTCGAAGAAGCCGGGGTCACCCCGACTCCCCGCTCATAGAAAAAGACCCGGCAGCTGGCGGGCCGCAAGACCGCCGTCCCCACAGGGGGGTTTTGGGCGCTGGTGAAAAAAACGAATTCCACATTGACCCGTTCGGGGAACATGGGGTGGCATTCCAGTTTTTTCCCCAGGGCGGCCAACCGCCCGGGGGCAAGCCGGTCCCGGCAAAGGACCACGGCATGGGGATTGCCCACGGAAACCGGAATAAATTTCAGGCCGGCGCAGACATAATGATCCTGCTTATCCTTTAAAAAAGGGAAAAATCGGCGGTTGGAAAAATCGGGCCGGCCGATTTCCACATCGAGCTGGAAGACCGAACCCCGGCGGGCCAGGAGGTCGATCCGCCGCGAACCGACGGCGGTAAGGAGCCGCAACGGCGAAAGCGCCAGACGGCGCTGGAACAGGACCGCGGCCAATCCGGCCATGCCGTTTCCCGACAATTCGGCCACGCCGCCATCGCGGTTGAATATCTCAAAATGAATCCCCTGCTTTCCAACCCGGTAGAAGACCACACCGTCGGCGCCGACCCCTAACTGGCGGTCGCAGATCTCTTTGGCCAGGGCGCCTTTGTCCCACAAGGGGACGGCGGCCTTGCGGCCCGCGCTGTCCGCGGCAGCGGCCGGCAGATCACGGCAGTCGATCTCGATGAAATCGTTGCCGAAGGAACTGGTCTTGTAAAAGATCATTCAGGCAGGGCAAAACGGATATACAACTCGTCACCATCGCGGTTGACCAGAAGCAGGACCATGGAACCGCTGCGACGGCCGGCCAGGAAATTCTTGAACTGCACTACACTCTCTATTTCAGTACGGTTGACAGCCAGGAGCACGTCACCGGGCTTGAGCCCATTCTCGGCAGCCACACCGCCCCGCTCCACGTTCTCGACCACCAGGCCCTTGGCAGTTTTTAATCCATATTCGCGGGCCAGGCCCGGCGTATTCTTGACCAGGGCCATGCCCAGGCTCATGCTTTTGCTCTCGGCCGCGGCCTGCTCGAGGGCTTCTTCCGGGGCCTCGATCACCTTGACCTTGAGCACCTGTTTGTCGCGGTTGCGAAAAATGGCGACGCTGATCTCATCACCGGGAGTCGAATTTGCGATCTCCATCTGCAGGTCGGACGCGGACTTGACCGCCTTGCCATTGATGGCCACGATCAGGTCATAGCGTTTCAGGCCGGCTTTCTGAGCAGGGGAATTCTCCTCCACTCTGGAAACCAGCACCCCGGCAGTAGGCAGGTCCAGGTCCTTGGCGTCGCTGGCGCTGATGTTCTGGATCTGGATGCCGAACCAGCCGCGTACCACCTTGCCCTTGGTTTTCAGGTCAGCCACGACTTTCTTGGCCATGTTGGCCGGAATGGCGAAGCCAATGCCGATATTACCGGCGCTGGGGGTGAGGATGGTGGAGTTGATGCCGATGGCCTCACCCTTCATATTGATCAACGGCCCGCCCGAGTTGCCCATGTTGATGGCAGCATCGGTCTGCAGGAAGTCCTCGTAAAGGGCCAGGCCGAGATGCCGGCCCGTGGCCGAAATTATCCCCGAAGTGACCGTCAGGTCCTGGCCGAAGGGGTTGCCGATGGCCAGCACCCACTCGCCTACTTCCACGGCATTGGAGTCACCCAGATCAATGAAGGGGACGTTTTTGGTACTGATCTTCAGCAAAGCCAGATCGGTTTTGGGATCGGTGCCGATGATCTTGGCGGTGAATTCCGCATTATCGATATTAAAAATCTTCACTTTGACGGCATCCTTGACCACATGGTTGTTGGTCAGGATATAGCCGTCAGCCGAGATGAAAAATCCCGAACCCTCGCCGGAACGCTTTTCCTGACGCCGCGGAGCGTTGAAAAACCGGTCGAAGAAATCGTCGCCGAACCTGGAGCGCCTTTCCACAATCGATTCAGATATCACCTTGACCACCGCCGGTTTGACTTTGCGGACGATTTCGACGAAACTGTTGGGAACGACCGACTGGGAAACGGATTCAGCCCTGACTATGGCCGGGCTGATGACAGGCTCATTATTGACTGATTTTTGCAGGAAACCGAAACTTAAGGCGAAAAAAAGCGCGCCGGCCAAAAAACTGGTCCCGGCGATTAAACCTATTTTTTTCATGCGATCCTCCTTATCTTATCTAGAAATATCAAGACGTAAAAAACCCTGATAAAGTTTCATCATTTACCCAGACTTTGAATAAAATTGATGATTCCCAAGTACAGCCCGGCGGCAACGGCCTGGCGGTACGAGGGCGAGGCCAAGCGTTTGGCCTCGTTCAGGTTGCTGAGAAAGGAGACCTCAATCAGCGCCGATGGCATCTGCGCGCCCAACAGAACGTAGAAAGGCGCCTTCTTCACTCCCAGATCGTCGACGGCATCGTATTTTTGCTTCAGGTTGGCGACCATGCCCCTCTGGATAGACTGGCAAAGGATCCTGGATTCGGAAATCTTGCTGTTCTGCAGTATCTGGTTCAGGATGGTACGCATATCGGCCATGGACTTGCTGCTCATGGCATTTTCCTGGGCGGCCACTTCCATGGCCCGGGGATCGGCGGTGATGTTCAGGTAATACGATTCCACGCCGCGGGCGGTCTGGCGCGGCGCCGAGTTGGTGTGGATAGAGACAAAAATGTCGCCCTGGTTGGAGTTGGCGATGGCTGCCCGCTCCTCCAACGGCACATATTCGTCGCGGCAGCGGGTGAGGATGATCTCGAATTCCGCATGTTCATTTAAAATGGCGTTCAGCCTTTTGCCGATATCCAGGGTGATATTCTTTTCCTGCAAGTCCAGGCGACGGTTGATCGTACCGGGATCCTTGCCGCCGTGGCCCGGATCAATGACGATGCGGTGCACGCCCAGCCCGAGCTGGCGGGCGATGGATGGGCTGCCTTGTACCACGGGGAGATTCTGCTCCCGCGCCTGCTGAGCATGGCTGACGAATTCAGCCTGACTATATATGTCAAAGACAATGCGGAAGGGGGAGGTCAAGTAAAAACGGTTGTATTTGCCAATCTTGTCGAAATCAAATACCACGCGGATGGTCTGGGCGTTCCATTTGCCAATACGTATCCTCTGCAGGTTCCCGGCCTGGATCTTGATCTCATTCTTCTTTTCAAAAGGGTAATCCGCGGCAAAGCGGCAGTTTTTCAGGTCAAAAAAAAGGCGGCCGCTGCTGCTGCCCTTGAGGGTTTTTTCGGCGATCTTGATATCGGCGCTAAGATCCAGGACCACGCGTGTGTATTCGGGATAAGAATAATATCGGATGTTCTGCAGATTGACTGGTCCCCTGGCCGGCAGGGCCAGTGAGACCGCCAGCATGAAGTATATTCCCAATAAGTGTTTCAACACGGTTATAATGTACTAAAAATTTAACCATAAATCAATATCGGCCGCACAAAAGCAGGGAATCGGGTCGCGTTTATTTGCCCTTTGCTCCGGAATATTTTTTAAACGGCCGTTGCGTCGTTTGCGAATTCTTTTTGGCGCGGCCGGAACTTTTTTCGTTTTTACTCATTTGCATTCGCGCCTGTCCCCCAAGGGGACGGCGGCCTTGAAGTCCCGCCTGACGGCGGGTGTTTTTGAACTGGTTGACAAAATTTTTGGCGCCCATGTTTCTCCAGCCGTGATCCTACCACGATTCAGTGGAATTTGGGACTAGAGCGCTCGGAAACCTTAAAAAATCCCTCTCTCCCCCCTTTCATTGTGACCCTTAAAAATTAATTACTTAATAAATACTTTGAAGCAAACGGCAAAACAATAGGGAAATATCTGATTTCGGCATTCGAAAAACCTTAGGGCAGAAAGAAGTGTCAGTGCAAGTGTCAGTGTCAGTAAAGCCCTTAAACAAAGCAATTGTTGGCTTTCCTTTCTTGCTGTCACTGTCACTGACACTGCCACTGATTATGGCCCGGGGCTTCACATATCCAGGGAGGTGATACCCTCCTTGATGGCGTATTTGGTCAATTCGGCGATGCTGAATATGTCGAGCTTGTCCATGATGTGCTGGCGGTGCGTTTCAACGGTCTTGACCGACACGCTTAACTGAGAGGCAATGCGCTTGGTGGTACCGCCTTCAGCCAGGAGCTGCAGGATCTCCTTTTCGCGCGGGCTGAGCAACGAGGGATTGCTTTTGCGCATGCGCTGGATGTAATCGCGGATCACTACACCCGAGATCATGGAACAAAGGTAGGTCCGCCCCGAAACCACCTGGCGAATGGCCTGGATCATTTCGTCGAAAGCACAGTCCTTGAGCAGGTAGCCCATGGCCCCGGCTTCGAACATCCCGGCCACAAAGCGCTTATCGGCGTGCATGGAAAGGGCAATGATCCGGCAGCCCCAATCCTTGGCCACGATGTGGCGGGTGGCGTCCATGCCGTTCAGGTCATCCATGGAGATGTCCATGATGATGATGTCGGGGCGCAGCTGCTCGGCCAGCTGGATGGCTTCACGGCCGTTCTTGGCTTCGGCGACCACATCCAGGCCTTTTTCCTTTTCGAGCAGGGTTCTCAAGCCGTCACGCATGATCTTGTGGTCATCGACAATGAGAATCTTAACGCTCATGAATTATCCTTCCTGGCAACCACCCCGCGGTCATGCAGCGGAACGGTCAGGATGATCTGCGAACCCTTCCCGGGCTTGGATTTGACCTTCAAGCCGCCGCCCAGATAATTCAAGCGTTCGCGCATGCTGAAAAAGCCGAAGCCGCCGTTCTGATCCTTGGGACTGAATATCCGCGCAGCATCGAACCCCACCCCGTCATCATTGACCTGGATCTTCAGGAACGGTTCCTCAAGAGAAAGGATGACCTTGGCCTGGCTGGCCTGCGAATGCTTGCCCACATTGACCAGCAGTTCACGCACTACCTTGAACAGGATCACCTGCCGGTCATTATCCAATTCAGGATTCGCAAAGCGGCTTTCAAATTCAACGGGGACATGGAACTGCTCCTGGATCCGTTCGGCCAGCCATTCCAGTGCGGCCGTGAAGCCCAGTTCATAAAGGACCGGCGGGCTGAGATCGAAGATCAGGGAGCGGGCGTCCTGGATGCTGCACTCCAGCAGGCGGCCGACAGCGGCCATTTCATTTTTTTCGGCGCCAGCGGCCAGGCCTTTTTCCAGGGTGGCGACTTTTAGTTTGCACAGGGCCAGGTTCTGCCCGATCTGGTCATGGAGCTCGGAGGCGATGCGCCGCCGCTCCTTCTCCTCGATCAGGGTCAGCTCCGAGGTCAGCGCGCGCAGCTGCTCCTGGTAGGCCTGCAGCTTGGCCTCCGCTTCCTTGCGCTCAGTGATATCCTCGGAAATGCCCAACAGGAATTTCGTGGTTCCATCGCCGCCGCGGATGCAGATCTTCCGGGTATGCAGCATGCGCTTGCCGCGCTTGGCCGTCATGATCGGCTCTTCCGGGATGTCTACCATGTCAACTTCGCCGGCGAGGGCCTCCCGGTCCTTGGCCATGAAAAAATCGGCTTGTTCAGCAGGAAACAGGCTCAGATCATTTTTACCAAGCAATTTCTCGCGGCTATATCCCAGCAGTTCTTCACCGGCACGATTGAACAGGACGAATTTCAGGTCGGTCGCTTCCTTGAGAAAGATCATGAGCGGGACGTTCTCCACGACCGCATCGATCAGGGCTTTCGATTGCTTCAGTTCTTGCTCGTCCCGCTTGCGCTCGCTGATGTCGCGGCCGATGCCCATGATGCCCGACGGTTCGCCGCGTTCGTCGGTCAGCAGCGAGAGGGCCATCTCCATGGGAAAAAACGTGCCATTCTTTTTTCTGATCGAGTATTCCACCGGTTCGATCTTTTTGATCTCGAGGAAAAGCTTGACGCCGGACTGGAAGTAGGCCGCATCGACCTCCGGCACGAACTCCAGCACATTGTGGCCGATGACCTCGTCATGATAATAGCCGCTGATCTGCAGGTAGCGCTGGTTGACCATGACCAAAGTCCCTTTGAAGTCCACGACCACGATGATGTCAGGTGAGGTTTCAATCAACGTGCGGTAATATTTCTCGCTTTCTCGTAGCGCGGTTTCGGTCTGCAGTTTGGAAATCAGAGTCCCGGCCTCCTTGCCGATCAGTTCCAGGATGCATTTTTCCTCGGGGCTGAAAACCTGCCGTTTGCAGCTGGCCATGTTCAGGGCGCCGATCACCCGGCCCTTGGCAAGGAGGGGGATACTGCTGGCCATGAGCCAGCCCCAGGACTTGGCCAGGTTGGGCAGAGCTTTCTGAGCATAGTCGACATAGACCGGCTCCCCGCCCAGCACCTTGGAAAAGGGAAGATTTTCCACTACCAGGTATTTTTCTTTCAAGCGCAAGTTCTTTTTTGTCCCCCGGGCGGCGAGCAGGTTCATCTTCTTTGCCCCGGGATCGTAGAGGAAAATGGCGGCCGTGTCGAAGTCCAGCGGTAGGGTCACGCAATCGAGGATGACCTCCAGCATGTCGGTCAGGGACTCGGCCAGGTTGCCCTTGGAGATGATGCAGTTGAGGATCTCGATCTGCTGGGTGCGTACGCGCTGCAC
Source organism: Candidatus Aminicenantota bacterium (assembly GCA_022865785.1). GTDB lineage: Bacteria > Acidobacteriota > Aminicenantia > UBA2199 > UBA2199 > UBA2199. Next base: position 7 of record JALHTJ010000142.1, on the reverse strand, counting down.
CTCCTCG
>JALHTJ010000141.1 GCA_022865785.1 Candidatus Aminicenantota bacterium | reverse complement strand
TGGAAGGGCCGGCCCAGGAAGCAGCGCAGGGGAAACAACTCCATCTCCACGATGTCGGTTTTCAGCGCATGCTGTTCGGCCAGCCAGGCCGGCGTTTCGCGCTGGAGCACATCCACGCTCACGCCGCGCACAACCGGGAAAGATCTGTCAGCGAATCTCTTCAGCGGCAGGGATGCGGCGCGAGAAAAGCGCTTGAAGATGGAACTGGAGAGGATCTCGCCCACCTGCAGGGCCGCCGGTTCCCGGAAACTGGGTTTGAGCGCTCCGGCCGCGCCCAGGAAAAAAACCTCCTTGTCCGCCAGGTCGGCGACCAATCCCAGCAGGGTGAGCAGGTGCGGGTAGCCGATGAAGCCGCTGATGACCGCCATGTTCTCGAACCAAAGCAGGGATGAGTGCAACAAGTCCTGCCGGCGACCGGCTTGCTTTTGCAGGGTGGCGAAAAGGGAGTTTTGCGAAAAAAACGGGACCAGTACCAGCGCTGGGGGAGTAGCGAACTGCCGCGGGTGGAACAACGATGGCTTCATGATTGAAAAAATGGGCGATGCAGGATTTGAACCTGCGACTCCTACCGTGTGAAGGTAATACTCTAGCCGCTGAGTTAATCGCCCAGAAATCCTATTATAAAATGAAACCCGCCGGCGGTCAATAGGCCGGCCCGGCATTTTTTTGATGTTTTTTGTTGCCAAGAGCAGGATTTTTGGATAAAATGAAATTTAGCGAACGAAAAAATCTTTCTGTTCTTGCACAAATTCAAAGAAAGGGGAATGATCATTGAAGGATAAGCTCAAGAAATTCGCCGTCTTCCATTTTCCGAAAGGGGTGCCTGAAAACGTCAGCATGGCGATCCAAACCGGGGTCCTGAGCCTGCTGGCCGGTTTGTCGGCGGTCTTGTTTATGTTCATGACCAACCTGCTTTTCGAAAAAACCTATCTTGCCTTCGCCGGCCGCTCGACTATGTTTTTCATCCTGGCAAGTTTTCTGGTCATTATCAGCACATCGACCGTGGTCGGACTGTTGCTGAACGTATTCAGCCCCGACGCGGCCGGGAGCGGCATCCCGCAGGTAAAAAGCGCCTATTGGAAAGAGCTTGGCCACTTGAAAATAAAGCCCGTCCTGATCAAGTTTGTGGCCGGAATTCTGAGTATCGGCGGCGGCAACAGCCTGGGCCGGGAAGGGCCTTCGGTGTTCATCGGCAGCGGCGTCGCGTCCAACGCTGACGGCGTTTTCGGGACCCCGAAGCGCGGCCGCCGCGCCGCGGCGGTCATCGGCGCTTCGGCCGGCCTGGCCGCCGCTTTCAACGCCCCGCTGGCCGCGATCGCTTTTGTCATTGAAGAAATCGTCGGTGATTTGAACAACCGCTACCTCGGGCGGGTTGTCCTTTCCTCGGTGATCGGGGCGTTCGTGGTATACGCTTTGATCGGCCGCCAGCCGGCATTCTCTCTCCCTGCCATCGATAACATCTCCTGGCTTCATTATTTTATTGTGCCCTTGGTCGCTTTTGTCGCTGCCTTGGCGGGTGTCGTGTTTCAGCGTGTCACTCTGCTCTGGAAGCTGCGGCTGAAAAGACAGAAGCGCATTCCCGCCTGGCTGCTCCCGGTTTTGGGTGGCTTGGCGACCTGGATCATCGGTTGTGGAGTGTTCCTGGCCACGGGGAAACTTGGCGTGTTCGGTCTGGGCTACCAGGATCTTTCCAACGCCCTGAACAATCATTTCGAGTGGAAGATCGCCGGGGTCATGATCGTTGCCAAGCTGCTGGCTATGATAATCGGCTACAGCTTCGGCGGCTGCGGCGGCATCTTTGCCCCTTTGCTTTTCGTCGGCGGTATGACCGGCTATTTCCTGGGCGGGCTGGCGCGGGTGTGGATCCCCCTGACGCCCGCGGACCAGATCGTGCTGGCCGTTATCGGCATGAGCGCCTGCCTGGGCGCCACCGTCCGGGCGCCGCTGACCTCGATCCTGATCGTCTTTGAGATGACTCACCAGTTTTCCCTGGTGCCCAGTCTGCTTCTGGCAACGATCATCAGCCAGGCCACGGCTCGTTTTGCCGGCAAACTCAATTTTTATGATGCTCTGCTGGTGCAGGATGGCCACGAGCTTCACAAGATCCATCCTCCGGTCGATCTGAATAGCTGGCAGAATCTGCCGGTTTCGGCCATTGCCAACCCAACGCCGGTCATGCTGAGCGGTCTCGCGGAAGACGAGATGCGCGACAAGTTGGACCGCTTTCCTTTCAACAGTTTCCCTCTGCTTGTGGATGGCCGTATCAAGGGCATCGTGACGCGGCAGCAGATGCAGCAGGCGGTGCTTGTCCATGGTGTTCCGGAAATTCATAAAGCCGCTTTATGTTATCCCGAGCAGACGGTGCGGGAGATCGGCAGCAAGTTCCTGGAATCCTCCGCCTATGTCCTGGTCGTGGTGGACAGGGGAACAAAGACGATTAGGGGGATTATTACGCTCCACGATTTGATCCGGGCTCAGGCTGCCATCCAGCACTGAAAAGTGGAAAAATCGTAGCTTGCCATAAGCGCTCACCCCTTGGCGGCTGACATTGACATTTTGCTTTTAAAGTTTATAATAAAAAAAGATCGACCGGCAAAGGGTGTGCAAATAAAATGAACTGGAATAAGGAGATTTTAAAGGATTTTTTCCAAAAAAATATCTTTTATCAACAGTTCAACATGAGGCATTGATGAGCAATCCGCAAGCAGTCGATCAATTCGCCGATCAGAGCCGTAATGATTTTCGCTAGGCGGGACACATCCTTGCCGAGATGGAGAAAGAGAGGTAAGACATGTCCGTTTTTTATTTTAAAACACGTTTGAACCTGGTGGAAATGCTGGGGATCCGGGTGCGCAATGTCCCCGATCTGCTCGAGCAGATCCGCCAGGTGCCGGGTGCTTCGATATACTACCACACCCACCGCTTTCTGCAGCAGCATCATTACCTTTGCCCCGAGCCGCCCAATGATTTCGCTTTCTGGATCGCCAATGCCCTGGGGTTGGATGGTCTGGGTGAACAGCTGGCCAGTGTCGATACGATCAAGTACGCCAGGATCAACGACTTGCGTGATGCCTTCAGCGTCATTATCGAGAAGTTCCAGGGC